>JBJELZ010000188.1:184-34698 GCA_051879415.1 Lachnospiraceae bacterium | reverse complement strand
CTTCCCTACTCCTATAAACCGAATTTTACCTCTTTTTTCCGCTATATTGCCTTTTTAAGTGGTTTTTTTGCCACTTCCCTGCTTCTATAAACAGATTTTTACCTCTTTTTTCTGCTACATTGCCTTTTCAAGTGGTTTTTTCACCACTTCCCTACTCCTATAAACCGAATTTTACCTCTTTTTTCCGCTATATTGTCTGTTCAAGTGGTTTTTTCACCACTTCCCTACTCCTATAAACCGAATTTTACCTCTTTTTTCCGCTATATTGCCTTTTCAAGTGGTATTTTTGCCACTTCCCTGCTCCCATACACAACAAACCTTGGGCAAGCATCATCCCTCACGCCGAAGCTCTCAATCCATTCCGGTTTATCGCTATGTTATTCGCCTTTCGTCGTGCTACCTATTATTCGCATTTCGCGGTGTCATGAGCATTTCGCTATGCTACATACTCATGACAGGTTGCACAAATAAGACTCTTTGGTTGACTTTTGTGCTACGGAAATGAGACTCTGTAAATCGTGGAAGCCTTTGCTGAACACGATTGACGCGATTAGAGGCTCATTGCAGTGCTTAGCACAAGGAAAACCAAACATCTTATTTGTGCAACCTGACAAGCAAGAAACACCAAACATCTTATTTCGCAACCTGACAATCTAGAAAAACGAGGTGTACTTTTGCCCCTCTCCTCATATATACTATTTACATGACATATGGTCTGCAGTAAAGGTTGATATATTCCTCCTCCGGAATCGGTCTGGAGTAATAATATCCTTGCACCAGGCGGCATCCCAATGTCTGCAGGAGCATTACCTGCTCCTCCGTCTCAACACCTTCACAAAGTACCTCCATTCCGATACTCTCCGACAATTCGATAATCTTCTTTAAGATGCATCTGCTACGCTCACTGGTGATACTTTCAGCAAAAAATTCCCGGTCGATTTTAATGATATCAAACGAAACATCCTTCAACATATTCAGGGAAGAATAACCGGAGCCAAAATCATCCATAGCAAGACGAACTCCACATTGTTTCAGTTCATTGATCGTATTGATCATATTTTTTTTATCATCCAGGAAAACAGATTCTGTAATCTCCAGTTCAATGGCATTTTCCGGAATATTGTATTTTTCAATAATTCTTTTTACATTGTCCACATAATCCGCACTGTGAAGAAGCATCCTCGACTGATTTACAGAAACCGGGAAAATCTGATTTCCGTTCTCAATCATTTCATGCATTTTCTGGCATACCATTTCCAGCATGTAAAAATCAAGCTTTTCGATAAATCCGTTGTTCTCAAAAACAGGGATAAACTCATCCGGATTAGCGATACTTCCATCTGCTTTTATCCAACGAACCAGTGCTTCTGCTCCGGCAATCCGGTTCATATAAATATCCCATTTTGGCTGCATATAAACCTTAAACTCTCCATTGGCCAGTGCACGCTGCATATCCGATTCAATTCTGTCAAGCTTACGCATCTTCTGCACAATCTTCTCAGAATAGTATGCAACCATCTCATTATCATCACTGCCCAATGTTTTTCTGGCAACATTGGCACGGTCAATCATTACATCAATCTCATGATCATGCTTACGTACCTGATAAATACCAATCTTAAAACGGATCGGATATTTGATGCCACAGCCTCTGGCTTCCGCATTGACATTCTTGATCAGCCGGTCCAGACGCTGCTGTACACCCTTATCATTTTCAATAATTGCAAGGAACTGATCCGAATCCATTCTGACGCACAATTCCTTTTCCGAGAATATTTCATCAAAATTACGGATACAGGAAGTCAGAATTTCATCTGCACGGATATGTCCATAGGCCTCATTCACATAGCGGAAATTGGCAATATCAAAACGATAAATCACAAACGGCGTTTCCTTAAAGATTGCCATCACATTGGATGCAAATTCTTTGAAATAATTAATATTTTTTCCCTTAGTAACAGGATCTTCATAAGCAAGCTTCTCAATCGTAATATTTGCCCGCTTGGCAGTTGCCCATACAAAGATAATAATGGCAATCATCAGTACAACAATGATCATACAGGATAACACGCTTCTAAAAAGCAAGGGCTGAACCTTGTCATCTACGAGATTATCATTATAACAGCTGAGGAAGAAAAATTCATTGGCAGAATTTAACGGATAGTAGGAAATCTGCAGGCTGTCCCCTTTTCGCGTTCTGATGGAAACAAAGCCTGATTTATCAGACTCAAAAGCGTTGTCAAGTTCCTGAATCGCGCGCTTGCTTTCTTCCTTACCGTCAGAATATTCCAGCATGGCAACACAGAAATCAACTGACTTTTCTGCAATAAATTCAGCACCGCTGCTTCTTGCAATAATCGTTCCTTCCCTGTCAACCAGATAACATTCGCCCATGGAATTCTGATAATTGAATTCTTCCCCTTCAAAGATATCAGCTATTTTCATCGTTGCTGCAAGATATCCGCGGAATTCATTGTTATAGTAAACAGGCGTCACAATCAACAGATGTGGCAGACCGTCTTCAAAACGGGAGATTGCAATATCAATCACAGTCTCCTCTGTCCCCTGCAGGGTTTGCATCAGTTCTGCCGCGGCACCGTCGGCTGCATCTGATGAGTAGTATCTGTTATGATAATAAATCCCACCTTCATTCACCAGAAATGCGATGCTTTCCAGCATTGAAAAATGATCATATTCATTTAAAATACTATAAATTCTGGAACTCCCATATGCATATTCTGAGTTACCAAGCACCTTTGCCGCTGTTTCCACCAGCTGGATACCATTTCGTACGGTACTGTCCAGCTTTTCTCCCGCACTAATATGATGTGCCTGAAAATCCTCAGAAATCTCTTTACTGTAAGTTGTCCGTAGTGCGGAGATCAGAATAGTGCACACAGCAAGACATATGACCAGAATGAATAATCCTATAAATAGGATTTTCATCATTGGCTGTTTCTTTTCTCCAAAACTTTCCCGCATGTGCCTGCTCCTTTCTCCCTGCGTTTTTCTAACGTCTCATTCCTGCAATATCAATCAAATTCAATTCTTCCTGCTGTTCCTTCGCCTCTAAGCTGGTCAGCAGTGCTTCTGCCGTATCCAGACTTGTCAGACAATTAATGCCTGTTTCAATCGCTGTCCTTCTGATCAGGAAACCATCTCTTGATTTATCCCGACCCTGGGTCGGCGTATCAATCACCAGATCAATCCTGTGCCCCAGAATCAGGTCCATAACCGTCGGTGACTCCTGGTGGATCTTATTGACTTTTCTGGCATTAACACCTGCCTCCTTTAAGGCAGCTGCCGTACTTCTGGTTGCATAAATGGTATATCCCAGCTTTTCAAATCGTCTGCCGATCTCAATTGCTTCCCCTTTATCAGCATCCTTCACTGTAATAATCACCTGTTTATGCTTCGGAAGATCAATTCCTGCTCCGATAAATGCTTTATAAAGTGCTTCATTGAAGTCTTTTGCAATTCCCAGACATTCACCGGTTGATTTCATCTCCGGTCCTAAGCTGATTTCTGCTCCTCTGATCTTTTCAAAAGAAAATACAGGCATCTTGATTGCTATATATCCTGCTTCCTTTTGTAGTCCCGGTTCATACCCCAATTCCCTGATGGAACTTCCAAGAATTACTTTCGTTGCAAGATCCACAATTGGAATTCCGGTTACCTTACTGATATATGGAACAGTTCTGGAGGATCTCGGATTCACCTCAATCACATAGACTTCATCCCCCATGGCAATAAACTGAATATTGATCAGTCCTCTGACATGAAGTGCTTTTGCCAGTCTTCTGGAATATTCCGCAATGGTCTCCTTCACCTTGTCACTGATGGTATGCGCCGGATACACGGAAATACTGTCTCCTGAATGTACACCGGTTCTTTCTACATGTTCCATGATACCGGGAATCAGAATATCCGTACCATCACAGACTGCATCTACCTCCAGTTCCTTGCCCATCAGATATTTATCAACAAGAATCGGATGTTCCTGCGCATAACGGTTGATTACCGCCATAAACTCCTCAATTTCCTGATCGGAAAGAGCAATCTGCATTCCCTGTCCGCCCAGCACGTAAGATGGTCTTACCAGTACCGGATATCCAAGCCTGTTGGCAACAGCTTTTGCCTCTTCTGCCGTAAATACCGTACCGCCTGCCGCTCTGGGGATTCCTGTTTCTTCCAGAATTTTATCAAACAGTTCTCTATCCTCTGCTGCATCTACATCCTCTGCCTTTGTGCCAAGGATCGGTACTCCCATCTTCATTAAGCTCTCTGTCAGTTTAATCGCTGTCTGTCCGCCAAACTGTACTACGGCACCATCCGGTTTTTCGATATCTACAATATTCTCAACATCCTCCGGCGTCAGTGGTTCAAAATAAAGCTTATCTGCAATATCAAAGTCCGTACTGACGGTTTCCGGGTTATTATTTACAATAATCGTTTCGTAACCGGCCTTGGCAAATGCCCAGGTTGCATGTACGGAGCAGTAATCAAATTCTACTCCCTGCCCTATTCTGATCGGACCGGAGCCCAATACCAGAACTTTCTTTTTGCCGGTTGTCAGGGCTGCTTCATTGACTCCGTCAAAACAGGAATAATAATAGGGCGTTGCAGCCTCAAATTCTGCAGCACAGGTATCTACCATCTTAAAGGAAGCAGTAATACCATTTTGATATCTCATTTCCTTAATCTGCTTGAGTGGCTGTCCGGAAAGCTCTGCAATAACCTCATCCGGGAATTCCATCCGCTTTGCTTCCTGTAAAAGTTCCACGGTAAGTGCCTCTGTTTCCAGTTTATGCTCCATCTCTGTTAAAATCGCAAGTTTATCGATAAACCAGAGATCTATCCTGGTTACTTCATGAATTGCTTCCGGCGAAACGCCCTTCCTGAGCGCCTCTGCAATGATATAGATTCTAAGATCATCAACCGTCTTAAGCCGTTCCAAAAGTTCTTCTGCTGTCAGCTCTGAAAAATCATAACTTCTAAGTGAATTGACATGCTGTTCCAGGGAACGCAGTGCTTTCATCAATGCTCCCTCAAAATTCGTACAGATGCTCATTACCTCACCGGTTGCCTTCATCTGCGTTGTCAGCGTTCTCTTTGCAGTAATGAATTTATCAAAGGGCAGACGCGGAATCTTAACGACGCAGTAATCCAGGGTCGGCTCAAAGCTGGCATAGGTCTTCTTTGTCACGGCGTTTTTGATCTCATCCAGCGTATATCCCAGTGCAATCTTTGCTGCTACCTTTGCAATCGGGTATCCGGTTGCTTTGGAAGCAAGTGCGGAAGAACGGCTTACACGCGGATTCACCTCAATAACACAATATTCAAAGCTTTCCGGATGCAGGGCAAACTGCACGTTACATCCACCGGTAATATTCAATGCACTGATAATATTCAGTGCCGACGTACGAAGCATCTGATATTCCTTATCCCCCAGTGTCTGAGAGGGTGCCACAACAATACTGTCACCGGTGTGTACACCAACCGGGTCAAGGTTCTCCATGTTACATACTGTAATGACATTGCCCGCACTGTCTCTCATTACTTCGTATTCTATTTCCTTCCAGCCGGCAATACAACGCTCCACAAGAACCTGTCCCACACGGGAAAGACGCAGTCCGTTCTCTAAAATTTCTTCCAGCTCAACCTGATTATGGGCAATACCGCCACCACTTCCTCCAAGCGTATAAGCAGGACGAAGCACTACTGGATAGCCAATGGTATTCGTAAATGCCACACCATCTTCCACCGTCTCTACAACCTTAGAGGGTGCACACGGCTCACCAATCGCCTCCATTGTATCCTTAAAGGCCTGTCTGTCCTCGGCCTTACGAATGGTTTCCGCTGTTGTCCCGAGAAGCTTTACATGATGGCTTGCCAGGAAACCGGATTCCTCCAGCTCCATTCCCAGATTCAGTCCTGCCTGGCCTCCCATATTGGGAAGAATGCTGTCCGGTTTTTCTTTTTCAATCAGCTGCTCTAATACTTCAACTGTCAGAGGCTCAATATAAACCCGGTCTGCAATATCACCATCTGTCATAATCGTTGCAGGATTGGAATTGATCAATACAACCTCAATTCCCTCTTCCTTCAGGGAACGGCAGGCCTGTGTTCCTGCATAGTCAAATTCTGCGGCCTGTCCGATTACAATCGGACCGGAACCTATCACCAGTACTTTTTTAACATCAGGATTCTTAGGCATTTTCTTCCACCTCCATCATAGAAATAAATCTATCAAACAGGTAACCCGAATCCTGCGGTCCCGGGCATGCTTCCGGGTGGAACTGTACCGTAAAGATCTTTTTCCCCTGATAGGATAATCCTTCATTGGTGCCATCATTTACATTGACGAATGCAGGCACTGCAACCTTTGGATCCATATGTTCTGCATCAACCACATAACCGTGATTCTGTGAGGAAATATAAACTCTTCCGGTCATCAGGTCCTTGACCGGATGATTACCGCCACGATGTCCATATTTCATCTTATAGGTATCAGCGCCCATGGCCAGCGCCATCAGCTGATGTCCCAGGCAGATAGCAAAAATAGGAACATCTGATGCATATAATTTCTTCAGTTCTTCAATAATCTCTACACACTCTTTGGGATCTCCCGGTCCATTGCTTAACATGATGCCATCCGGCTTGTCTGACAGAATCTCTTCTGCTGTAGTTCCGGCAGGATAAACCGTCACATCACAGCCTCGTTTCTGTAAAGATCTGACAATATTTCGCTTCTCTCCAAAATCCAAAAGAGCAACCTTCTTGCCGGCACCGTTCAATTCTTTAACCAGAGACGGTACCATCTCCTTCTCTCCGGTATATACGGCACTTCCGGTCACCGGTCCATTTTCTTCTAAGGTTTTTGCCCCTGAAACAGTATACTTTTCTTTACAGGAAACTTTTTTAACTACGCCTGTAACTTTATATTCCCTCAGGTGCTGTAAAACATTTTCCAGATCATACTGCTCATTGGTGGTAATCATACCATTCATGGTACCCTTATCCCGCAACAGCTTTGTCAATGCCCTGGTATCAATTCCCTCGATCCCGGGAATATCATATTTTACAAGGAAATCCTGAATCGACATATCACTTCTGAAATTACTCGGTTTTCTTGACAATTCCCTTACGATAAAACCATCTAACCATGGTTGCTCAGATTCCATATCATCTATACAGATTCCGTAATTTCCAATCAGCGGATATGTCATGCATACCGCCTGTCCCGCATAGGAAGGATCCGTCAGCACTTCAAGATAACCTGCCATTGAAGTATTAAATACAATCTCGCTGATGACTTCCTTCGCAGCACCTATGGATTTTCCCTGAAATACAGATCCGTCTTCCAGTATTAAAAATGCCTTCATGCTCTGCCTCCTGTATTTTGGACACCCCTTTGCATAGTTATTGGAATTATAACACATAACCCGGCAAGGTTCAAGCAAAAACCCACCGCCGTTCTACTATAAAAATTTTTCGTCTATGTACCTTGAAATCAGGGCACAATCCTTTTAAAATAGTATGTAGACGTCAAAAGTCCATTTTTATAATCTTATATTTCAGGATGTACAAATAAGATTGTTTGAATGACTTATGTGCTGCGGAAATGAGATTCTGAAAATCGTGGAAGCCTCTGCTGAACACGATTTTCACTCTTAGAGGCTCATTGGAGCGTTTAGCACATCGGAATTCAAACAACTTATTTGCACATCCTGACAAGATAGAAACGCAGACCGGACTTTTGACACGCACATAATATAAACAAAAAAGGCAGGTTACTCCATTGAACAATAAAACCGATCTGATCCGCAAAGAAATTAAAAAGGTCATCCAGAGCAAGGATGAGGTTATCCGGCTGACCCTGTGTGCCATATTGGCCGGTGGTCATGTACTGCTTGAAGATATCCCCGGTGTCGGCAAAACTACCCTTGCCATGTCCTTTGCCAGGGCAATGTCTCTTTCCTATAAGAGAATGCAGTTTACCCCGGATGTACTTCCCAGTGATCTGATTGGTTATAATCTCTATGATAAATCCACGAATTCCTTCCGTTTTCAGGAGGGCTGTGTTTATACCAATCTGTTCCTTGCAGATGAGATCAACCGTACTTCACCCAAAACGCAATCTGCACTTTTGGAAGTTATGGAAGAGGGACAGGCTACCGTAGAAGGCGTCACACGTCGGCTTCCCCAGCCTTTTTTTGTTATTGCTACGGAAAATCCCTTTGGCTCCTCCGGTACCCAGAAGCTTCCGGAATCACAGTTAGACCGCTTTATGATCTGTCTTTCCATTGGCTATCCTGATACGGAAGGAGCTGTCAGTATTTTAAAGGGTAACTCTTCTGCCAATATTGACCTGATTGAACAGGTTGTAAATACAGAAGAGCTTCTTAAAATGCAGAAGCAGACAGAGGAGCTTTTTGTAGATGAAGCTCTGTATGATTATATTGTAGAACTGACGGAAACAACACGTAATCCGGAATATTTTATGCTGGGATTAAGTCCAAGAGGAAGTATTGCTTTATTAAAAATGGCAAAGGCATATGCCTATGTAAATGGACGAAATTTCCTTCTTCCGGAAGATATTCATGATGTCTTTTATAGCGTAGCATCACACCGCGTCCGTCTTTCTGCCAAAGCCAGGGCAGCCGGACAGACGACAGAAGAAGTACTTTCTCTTGTCTTAAAGCAGGTTTCCATTCCAAAGATCAGTCAGTGAGGTAAGTAATGCAGAAAAAAAATATCCCATTTCGCATAACCTATGCGCTTCTGATCCTGTTTTTTCTGGCAGGAGCAATTTTTTACCGGCAGGCATTCCTTGCCATTCTGCTCCTTTTAGTAATAATCCTTCCGGTCATCTCCATCGCCCTGACCCGTTATGCTTTTCAGCGGCTGACTTTCAATCTGTCTGCAGCAGCCTCCTGCATTTCTCTTCCCGACAAACCGGTAATTTTGCTAAAAAGCAGCAATCCTTCCCTTTTTCCGTTTCTGAACTGTGAACTTCTCTTTCATTATCAGAATATGTATTTTCCTATGGAGGATGACAATCTGATTGCCATTCCCATAGAAGCACACAAATCGCAGACCTTCCGGTTCCCGTTTACCGTTACACAGCCGGGACTTTTTGCTTTTTCTGTCACCAAACTGTATCTGACGGATTATTTGCATCTTTATACCTTTCATAAAGCTTTGAAACTGAGTCTGCAGATTCCCATTCTTCCAAAAGAGCTGCCTACGACATTTGAGCCGGGTATTACCCGTGCGGAAACAGAAGATTCCGAACTCTACGATCCTGCCGGTGCCCCTTCTTCAGATATCCGTGAAGTCCGTGAATATCTTCCCGGTGACCGTATGCAGGATATCCACTGGAAACTCAGTGCAAGAATGGATGATCTGTATGTCAAACAGTTTGAACATTCCGTTGATGATTCTCTGTTATTATTACCGGAACTGTACCGGAAAGAACTTTCCGACACAATGCACACCATGTATGCCATTGCCATGAAGCTGCTTCGCAGAAAAGAACTTTTCCGCCTGGCTTTATTCCATACGGATACTTCCGACTTTACCATTACAGCAATTCACGATACAGAGGAACTGATACAGGCAATCCTGACGCTCTATTTCCAGCAGTCCTATGACAGGCCGGGACTTGCCAAGGCATCCTTTCAGACTGTTTACCCGCTTTATTCCACCTTTTATCATATCCACGGAGAATTCGTAGAACTGATAGAAGATATTTAAACAGGAGCGTATTATATGAACCAGCTTTATCAGATGATAAAAGAAAATAAAACCAATAAAAGATTCTTCTATTCCACCCTTTTACTGACAGGTGGTCTTGTTCTGTTTCTTTTTGCTGCTGTACTCCTGTTTTTCCTGATGATCCTTACCCGGTTAAATCCTGCCATGCACTGGCCGGCAGTTCTTTTCAGGGGCATACTGTTCTTTTTTGCAGCATATCTGGCATTTTTCTGCTTCCGGCAGTTACGTCAGAGGGTGAAAGAATATACGGAAGCAAATGAATTTCTGGATGCCTATGGTGTCAGTCTGGATGAAATCCAGCCGGATACCCCGGTTAACCGCTTCTTTTTATGTCTGATCCGTGGAATCCTGATATTTATGGCTTCTTATGGAACCATTGCCGGTCTTGTAAGTGCTTTTGATCTTCCCTTTGACAGAATAGGCGTTACCATCGGTATTCTTCTGGTTTCCCTGCTGGCAGCCTTTTTGTACTATAACAAATTTACCTTCTATTTTGGTTACTTTATCCTCTTTACACTTTTCACTGCCTTGGCATTTTCCTTTTATCCATACATCAACAGTGGATTTCAGGCATTCATCAATACTGTGTACCAAAAATACGGTGATTTTTTCTTTCTGAATGCCGTACGGGAAAGCAATGAGCTGATTGACAACCGTTATCTGACAATCTCCATTTCCATGGTGTTTGTCGGACTGATGATGGCACTTCTGTTAAATATCATTATTTCCGCCCGCATGAATCTTCTCGAAACCTTTCTGATTACCTTTCTGCCCCTGCAGATAGCCCTTTATATTGACAGGCTTCCTGCCATTCCCTACCTTGCAATGCTTCTTGCGGTTTATATCACAGTAGGTATTTTAAAGAGAAGCAGCCACTATCGTATGTCCCTGAATATGAAACGGGAGCCCTTTTTTACTAAGCAGAAACCTAAAAAACATAAAAAAGCGATTTCTCATTCCTACTCTTATCAGTCAAGCAGTAAGGGAATTCTTGCACTTGCCCTCTACAGCATCTGTTTCTGTATGATATTCCTTGTTCTCTGCAACACCATCTTTTTCAAGGATCTTCATAGCAAAGACATCTCCAATCAATTAAAAAACACTACGGATGCTTATGTAAAAACCTATGTCCAAAGTGGTTTTTGGGGATTTTTTGACCGGTATTCCGCAATCGGCGGATTAAGCAATGGTAAACTCGGCGGAGTAGGCAGTGTCAATCCTGATTATCAGACAGACCTTACTGTCACTTTTGTTCCCTACTCCACTGACACCATCTATCTGAAGGGGTATACCGGTATCCATTATAGCGACAATGTTTTTGCTCCGGATTATGATCTCCCCCAGGTTGATCCATTAGATCCCTCCCTCGCAAATGGAAGCTTTGCTAAAATGGAGATCAATTTTGTAGCTCCCTCCCTCGTCAATGAAAGCTTTGTAACTCCGCTACATCCGTATGATACCATCTGCACCAACAATGGCGTATTCAGCAATATGACAGAATCGGAAGAATATACAGAAGCATTCCGGCTGTGGGATGATACCTATGCAGATTATGATCCCGCACAGGATGTTCAGGCTTCGTCCGATTACGAAGTATTATATATGCCATATAGCAGCCGTACCTATTATGAGCCCAATCCTGCCATCACCCCGGAATACGAAGCCATGGTATATGAGAATTATCTGGAAGTTCCCGAATATCTGGAGGATGTTTTAGACAACTTCTGTCAGGAAGCCGGACTGAACGAAGCCTATGAAGAATCTTATGCTGCCTTTTCCATGGAATCCAATGAAGAAAAGCAACAGCTCAGGCTCCGCCTTGCCGGTCTTCTACGTGCCTACTTTACAAGAGAATTCCCCTATACCATGTCGCCCGGAGCCACACCCAGAAACCGTGATACAGTGGAATACTTTTTAACAGAACAGCGCAGGGGATTCTGTGCTCATTTTGCCTCTTCTGCCGCATTAATCCTGCGACATATGGGCATTCCTACCAGATATGTGGAGGGCTATTGCATACAATATGAAGACCTGATGGAAGCAGAAGCAGTCTCTGCAGATTACTCCGATTGGTTTATCGGAGCAAACAACCTGCCTGACACCGGACTTCTGACTGTTGAAGTAACCGATGGCAGTGCCCATGCATGGATCGAGATCTATCTGGACGGGTATGGATGGATTCCATTTGAAATGACTCCGCCTTCCTTTGGCGATACCGTCAGCCCAAGCAGCCTGGCATCGTTATTTTCCGGTCTTTTTACCCCTGTACAGCGAATTCCGGAGACCTCCGGTGGCAATGGCACTGCCGATGGTTTCGACCTGCCTTCCCTGTCATGGGTTTCTTCCATAGACTTTATTGCATGGCCTCTTCTGCTCCTTTGCACTCTGCTGGCTGTCATTCTCATTCTGATCTTCTTCCGTCAGCCAATCCGCCTGCAATACTACCATGTTCGTGCCCTTCAGCAAAAGGATTATTCCAAAGCAGTCCTTTTATCCTATTGCAGTGTTGTCCGGAAATTAAAAAAGGCCGGGAAAATTTCCCAGCCTCATCCCCTGATCCGTGACATCGGCAGCTTTCTGAAGAATTCGCTTGAAAATCTTTCCGATGCCCCCGCCCTTGAAGAATGGGTTTCTCTGGCGGAAGCTGCTGCCTTCGGTCAGGAAAAGCTTTCCGAAACACAATACAGACGCTTCTGCCAGCTTACCAAAGAGATGCACCATCAAAAATGATCTGTCATCTTTGATACCAGTCTCTAAGAACCTGCTCTGCTTTCTTACAATAAATGTTAAAGCCCTTATCGGTTAGTGCCTGCTCGCGGGTTTCATAAATATGGGTACTCCAGTCCCACCAGAAATATCCCATAAACCATTCCCGCTTTGACATGACTTCCAGGGAAGAGGCATAAAAATTACTCTGTTCTTCTTCACTGAAAGGAAATTCCTGATGTACAAAATCCCACGGCATCTGTGCACAGCCGAGTGCACTCCGGCAACCGATCTCCATGAAGATCACTTTCTTGCCAAGACGCTTGCTTACCTTTTCCAGCTGATCAGCAATCCCCTCCCATACCATAACCATCTCTTCTTTGGAAGCTCCGGGTCTGTTTTCCACCGGATAATAGGCCGAAGTCCCAAGATAATCTATCTCATCGTACCATGCCGCCTTATCCTCTTTCCCATGATTGGTATTATATACAAGCGGCCCACTGTAAACATTTCGCACAATGGAAATCGTTTTCCGCCAATATTCTTCTTTGTCTTCTGTGGACAACATTTCACAACCAAGACAGAACATCTCACAGCCTGTATATTCTGCAATCTCTGCATAGTGCGTCAAATACGCCTGATAGCTTTCGAACCATGCCTTCCAGTAGATATCCTCTCCATTCATGGCACTGTCTGGAAAAGAAATCATGGCACGCCATACACCATCCGCACAATTGATCATAGGTTTAAGACACACCTTCACCTTCCTGCTATGAAAATGTTCAATCGTAGAAATCAGTTCAAGATCCGGAATATTTGTACGATAATCAAACAGAATCTCCGTAGAGGCAAACGTTTTTTGGTTCACGGGAAATGCCAGACATACCCAGTTCACTCCGATATCCATCAGGGCATTACGGCTGGAAACTCCTTTTTCCGATGCATACATTCCTTTCTCTGCCTGATAACCATAAGTAAATCCTTTGATTTCCATCTTTCTAACTCCTTCATTTCTTCATAAAACAAAAGAAAGTCTTGAGTTCATTCCATTCAAGACTTTCTCCTTTATCATGCAGGAAAAGGGACTTGAACCCTCATGATATTGCTATCACACGGACCTGAACCGTGCGCGTCTGCCAATTCCGCCATTCCTGCGTACCTTTAATATTTTATCTGCAAACGTCTTACTTGTCAACTGCTTATTTAAAAAAAAGAGAAATAAATTACACAAAAACACATTGACATTTTATTTTAGTTCTGTTACTATATACTAGTCGCGCGGGAATGCTGGAATTGGCAGACAGGCATGACTAAGGATCATGTGTATGTATTTACGTGAGGGTTCAAGTCCCTTTTCCCGCATAAAAAACTTGTAAGCGTTTGCTTACAAGTTTTTTATTGTTTACAATTCCGGGGCAAAAGCCCATTCAAATAACAAAATGACAGGATGTACAAAATATGATGGTTTTATTCCTTTGTGCTAAACATTCCGATGAGCCTCAAAAGGCAAAAATCGTGTTCAGCAAAGGCTTCCACGATTTTTAGAGTCTCATCTCCATAGCACAAAATGTCATAAAACCATCATATTTTGTACATCCTGTCAAGTCATAGATTATAAACGAGCTTTTGCCCCGGCAGCTTGTCCCCAAAACTGCCTGTTCACTTATCACCACTACGATTTCATAATGTCGATACGTTTCTTCTGCTTATCTTCATAAAGCTTTTCATCTGCCTCATTCAGATAGTTCTCAAGAGAGATATCCTTATCGCAGACAAATTCAGAATAGCCGACACTGACGCCGATATAATACTTCTTTTCACAATGCTTGTTAAATTCTTCCGTCAGTCTCTTAATTCTCTGCTGAATGACATCTCCACCGACAGAATGCTCCACAACCGCCATTGCTACAAACTCATCCCCACCGATTCTCGCTACGACGTCTGTCGCACGCATGGAATCCGTAAGTATGGATGCAACACTCTTGATTGCAAAATCTCCTTCATCATGACCAATCTGATCATTGATAGATTTCAGATTATCAAGATCTGCAAAGACCAGAATCACTTTCTTATTCCGATTATTTTTTGCCCGGAGGATCTTTGCTGCCATCTCAAAGAAACCACGCCGGTTATATACCCCTGTCAGTTCATCTACTTTGGAAATGGTTTCAAGAACCTGATTACTTTCCTTGATTCTTTCCAGACTGTCTTCTAACTGCTTCTGGATTCCCACCTGCATTTTTAACATATGTATAATCTTTAATGCAGAAGACAGCTGTGCATTGATGGAACTGAGATACTGAATTTTCCTGGGTTCAATCTCACAAAGCCATATGCCGAACTGTTCCTCATTAATAAAGATAATATTGAGCAGCAGAGTATGACGTTTATCTTCCTGAATAAAAGCATTATCAAACAACTGCATGGAAGAAATCTTCTGCTTCCCTTCCTCAACCACTTTCGGAGGCATTCCATCATCATAGAAATAAGACTTTAGAAGCATATTACCGGGAACAGACCAATCATGCCAGACATCTCTCTCATTATTGACATATGGTTTTTCCAGAGAATATAAATAGGCACTCTTAAAGCCCAAACGTGTCAGCTTATCTGTTACTGTCATAAAGCTCTGATCGCTACTCTCCCCATATACCAGCATATCTCTTGCAATGGAATTGGACATCCACAATAAAGCATCCAGTTCATTTTCGCTCTCCTGCTTTAATGCTGTAACCACGACCGTAATACGCTTCATATTGGAAAACAGCATTTCCCTGACTTCATCCACTTTGTCCGGCACATACATCTGGGTAATTTCCATCAGAATATCAGACAACTGAACCAGAACATTTAACTCCGTATTTTCACCATGTGCCGCTGTCAAAGCATTATCCAGTAATTGTCCCATCTGTTCTGCGGACCATTCCGGCACTTCGTCAAAAATATATTTCAAGAAATCAGAAAGATAGCTTTCAGTGTATCTGAAAAAGGTAATCTGACTGTCCTCATGAAAATTTTCTCCGTATAAAATGCTGAGCATATCATGTGCAGTCTTTTCTTTATCGGCAAATAATTGTTTTTGAAATTGTTCAGCCCCTATATTGACAAATGAAGTTCCCTGCATCAGACCGGTAGATTCTCTCAGAATCAGTTCTGTCTTGATAGGCTGACATTCACACTTTCCTTCTCTTGCCAGTTTTACGGCTTCTATTGCACCTCTGCGTCCCAGTTCTACTGCATCTGCGCGCACTGTAGACAGATTCGGCACCAGTACCGTTGCCATGGGTGAATCATCAAATCCCATAACGGCAATATCTTTTCCAATTGTCAGATGATGACGCTTCAATACCTTATATCCACCAATCGCCATCTGGTCATTGGCAAAAACAATGGCATCCATATCCGGATTTTTTTTCAGCAGATCTTCTACGATATCTTCTGTATACTCCGAGAAATTACCATATACAATCTTATCCTCTGATACCTCCAGACCATATTCCTGCAATGTTTCTTTATAAACGTTCAAACGCTCAATTGCGTCCTCATTGGTCATCGGTCCACTGACCATACCGATATTTTTTCTCTTTTTATGTACAATCAGATCGACAATTCCATCTTTCAGACCGCTTCTGTTATCAAATAAAAGACTCTGATATCCGGCCAGTTCATCAGCAAGAATCAGCGTTGGAATCTCTCGATACATATCCAGGAAAATCTTTTTTTCATCTTCCGTCAATACAGTTCCAATCGTTCCCATCAGCACCAGCAGTACGTCAATATTCTTATGATCCGCATAAGCAAATACTGTATTGTACTGATATTCCGATTTTGTCCGCTCCTTATCATTATACTGCCCCTTCAGATATCTGCCGGGAAACACAAGCAGATTGGCATCCATTTCCTGTGCGCCCTGCTCTACGCCACGATAAATGGCAGTATCAAAATCATCTTTTAAATTACTGACAAATAATCCAATATTTAATCTCTTTCTCATATCCGATTACCCCAGACCTTTTAGGTCTTTATCCCCCACTGTTTTGGAATTTACTGTCACATAAAAAAGTGATATCTTTCATAAATTGATTTACATAATAAATATACTATAAACCAATTCATATCACAAGAATTTTTCTTGATTTTTCCTATAAAATCTTCTTTCCGGGTACCTGTTTTTCTCTTTTTTTCCTACCTGCCTTCTCCTTCACAGCCACCAGAATGACATATAAAAAATTTTTCCAGTTTTCTCCCATCCGAAACAGGCTGCTCTGTCCGGGATATGTGATAATCTCAAACAACGTATCAATACAGAACTTCCTATGGGTATGTTCCATAGATATTATTTTTTGATTGAGAAATTTTGAAAGCATCCTGCTGCCAAGTGTCCTTTCCTGACACAATACCAGCTGTTCTTCCTTGATATGCCATAGATAGGGATTGTGCTGCATGATACCCAGCCCGTCGCTTTCTACCACCTTATAAGCAATCCCCTGTTCCAGAAGTACCCCGACCAGAGATTGTCTGGGTACATATTTGTTGATCTTCTTTTCCATCCCATTATAGGCGGACATATTTAAACAGCCATCCGGGCCATCAAAATCATAAACTGCCACTATTCTCTGCTGTATTGTTTTACTTGCCGTCATGGCAGCATACAGGGAAAGATTTCCCCCTTTGGAATGTCCCGCAATATAAATTTTACCGGGATACCTCCGCGCAACCTTTCGAAGATAGATTCTCGCCAGTTCCTGGCCCGGAATAGAAGGGCATAAGGCAAGATTAAAATCCTCCTTCCAGCCGGCTACAGATTCATCCGTTCCCCGGAAGCAGATGCATACACTGCCTCTTTCCCATTGGAAAGTCACCGCCTGAAACTGGATATCATATTTATTCAAAAAACACTCTGCATAACAATTTACCAAAATCTCCCCATACCGCCTGCTCTCTGCCATCAGCTGCAACAATTTCCAGTTCTCTTTTGCAAACCAGTTTTCCTGCACCATCTGAAAACTGCCCGGATGACATGCCAGTTCCCTGATGGTAATTCCTCTGCTCTCTCTGCCCATGCCCGGCACAAAATCCTTCAGTTTCAGATAAGTAAACTGTGCCAGTGCCAAAAAATCCACTTCTTGAAACGGTTTATCACGAAACGTATCTTCTCCTGCATGAATGATATACTCAAATATATGCTGCATACCTCTCCCCCGCCTGTCAAACCGGCTCTTCTCCGGTGCGAACAAAGATCATATGCATTTAGTATATCCCGGCAGATTGTTTTCAAACAAAATGCTTCCTTTTCCGGTGTCAAATATTAATTTTCTATCCCTGTTTACCAGATTTCTCCGGTATAATACTCGTAATCAAACAGATATTGATCCTGATTGATCTCCTCTGTCCGTTCCATCTGTGTCTGTTGCTGCAGTTGTTCCAACTGTTCCTGCGGAGTCTGGCCCTCATTTTCCTCTTCCTGCTGGGGATCCGGCTGTTCACTTCCACCGCCTCCCTCTTGTTCCTCCGTCTTCTGGTCAACCATAATCACCTCATCCGGTGCACCTTCTTTGGCTGCTTCAGATATCTTTTCATAGGAAACAGAACCATCCTCATTTATCGTAAATATAATATCCTCTGCCTGCTGATAACCGGAAGGTGCCTCTTCTTCGTGGTAAATATAAGATTCTCCAATTCGAAACCGGATATTGGTATATGGAGTACCATCCGACTCCCATTCATATATCATATTTCCATCTATGTCCTGTACCTGCAGGGCAGCTCCGGACAAAGGGTCTCCATTTTCATCTGTTTTGATAAATGTAACCGGAACGCCAAGTTCATCAATTACCTCATCAATATCTTCCTTTAATTCCTGTGCATCTTCATTGTGACCTTTGTTATCTTCCATATGTGCACAGCCATTCAGACACAGAATCCCCTGTGCTTCCCGCAGCATACTGATTGCATCATCATATTCTTCTACCGTAACCTTTTCCGGATCAAACGTGACCAGTTTTGCCAGCACAAGATTGATCCGGACCATGCAGTCCGCCCCTTCCGGTGGCTGATATGACAGTGCCTTCTGATAGCTCTCAACTGCCTGTTCATATTCACCACGCTGATAATAGACATTACCCAGATTATAAGGTGCAATATATGGCTGCAGAATTCCAAGCATAGCCATTTGATTCTCTTCATAATGATGTTTTTGATAGCGGTCAATCATATGTTCATTACCATACTCATTGGCCATAAGCAGCAACAGAACAATTGTAAGAACCGCTCCAATTCCCATCAAAGCTCTCTTCATTCTTCTCACCTTTTGTTTTTATTTTTTTCTTTTTAAGGCTACAAATTCAAAAGCCAGTAAAACTGCCAGAGGAAGCGCAAACCAGTAATAGGTTTCCTTTCGACCTTCTTCCACAGATTCCTCGACTCCACCTGCTGACATATCCTTGATTTGTGCAAGCAGAGAATCTAATTTGCTCTGCTTTGACATATGAATATATTCGATTCCAATATCCTCTGCAATCGATTTTAAATTTCTCTCATCAATACAGGAAACCGCCGGCCTGGAATCCCAGGTATATTCATCAACATCTTCCACCAGTTCATACATACCGGAATAATTTTGAACATGCATCTGGCCTCCTTCGCTTGTTCCATATCCCAGCACTGCTCCCTGATCCACCAGTTCCTCTGCCTCACTAAAGGAGTCCAGCCTCCCGTTGCCGGTGATTTCACCATCACTGATAAAGAAAAGAATCACACTACCGTCTTCATAGCTTCTGGCATTTTCAAGCATTTCCAGCATATCATCCTTGCAGACATTCAATGAAGTCCCCTTGGCATTCAGTCTCTGAAGTGGTGTAATTGACTGGATGACAGTTTTTGCAAACGCAGCATCCTCCGTAAAGGGCATCATTACCGCAGAGTCGTTATGAAAGGAAATCACTGCAAATCTGGCACCATCCAATTCATCAATAATATAGCAGCAGTCTTCCTTCACAGCATCCAGCCTTTTTCCGTTTCCATTATAGTCCTCTGCAACCATACTGATCGTATCATCCACAACAAACAAAACATAGGCATCCAACTGCTGCCTCTGCACTGTCTGTGTCCCATCCGGGATCATAATTCTTAAATTGATACAGAATAATAACACAATCATAATAATCTGGCGAAGATACGGAAATATTCCTCTGCGCTTTAAAAGCAGAAGAATACAGCATAGTACCGCCATGATTTTGATTGGTATGATTGGATTGATAATCATATCTTCTATTCTTACTCCATCCTTGTTTATCTCTTTGTGATTTTCAGCAATACAAACATGGCAATCACCGAAACCAGCAGACAAAGAAAAGGCTTCTCAGGGTGCTCCGTTTCTGTTACATACTGCTCTGTCTTAATCAGACTTCGTGCCTCAGAGTCAATATCCCTGATAATCTGTTTTATGGAACCACTCTCTTCTTCAATATAAAACTTCCCACCTGTTGACAGCACGGCATCTTTCATTTCCTCCCTGAACTGAGGATACATAAAGTCCGTTCCGATTCCATAGACAATAATATTATTATCCTTACAGATATCAGCAGCCTCCTGCAAAGTAACAATCGGCGTCCCCTGAATATCATTATCTGTTGAAAAGATAATCATTCTTACCCGTTCAGCATCTTCCTCAAGATCCGTAAAATCATAAGCTGTAGCAGCAAGTCCGTCACCAATCAGAGAACTGCCTCTTTCTTCATTTCCAACAATAGTTCCACTGCTGATAAAATCATCCAGCATGATAATGCTTTCATAATCATCACCGGAATACCCTTCCGTTCTCATTTTCAGTGCTTCTTCCACCTTATCCAGTACACTGATTACATATTCATAATCAGTGGTCAACGGACAAAGCACAACCGGCGAGGTATTAAAGATAACGATTCCAAAACGTTCTCCGGAAAGCTCCCGGACAACCTCCTTTAATTCCCCTACCAGATTTTTATTCAGTTCATCTACCGAGGTTGAAATATCCATACACAGGAAGATATCACGGCTGTATTGCTCCTCCGTCTCTACCTGTACTGTATATGGTCTGGCAATCAGCACAGCTGCAGCAATTATCCCTGTAATGCAAACAAGACCTGTCATAATCTTTAAAATCTGATATCCGACCAGTCTCTTTCTATAATAGGGGTCCTTGCGTATATATTCCGGCATGACCGCCTTTCTGCCCTTACTGAATTGTTCCGCTTTACGAAATCTGAGAAAGGCAAGAAAAATCAGTACCAGAACAACTGTCCCACAGATATATAAAGCATAAATACTTTTAAAGTCCACCATCTTTACTACTCTTTCACCATTTTTCTATACTTGCCAGTGTCGGATTGCATTTCGTGTCTTGTCAAGCGCAGCCTGTACATCACCCTCCGACCTTTCTGCAAATTCCGGAGAATAATATTCTTCCACCAGCTCCTCTAAAACCGGCATCTTAATCTGCCTGATATCACTCAGGGTATAGTTCTGAACCTTGATCCCTGTCATTTCAAATACAAAATCACGAATGATCTCACTCATTTTCTGATAGGTACTACGAACATCGCAGATTCCCTGTTGATACTCTTTTTCCAAAGCATCCAGAAGTGCCAAATAAGTTTGTCTGGGATCTGTTAACGTATGATTCTGTACTACTACAGGTCTTTTTACTTCCACAGCCTTCGCTTTTCTCTTTTTACTACACCGGATCAGGTATCTAAGTAAAAAATACAAAATAACAGCTGCAAGCAGACCACCCGTAATATAGATTGGCAATTTTGAAAAGGAAAGCATTTCCTGCAATTTAACGGATGTATCCATGAAACTCCTACTTTCTTTTTTTAACTCACTCGGTAATTACAAAATATTCGTTTTGCTATTTCTGATTAGGAAAGATTATCCATTCTGTGATGTTCCAACAGTTCAATCACCTGGGTATCAATTTCATCCACATGATCAATCGTTGTCATCGCAATGCCGTACTTCTTTAACTTCTTCTCGCAGGCATCCTGTAGTTCCTTCTGTTTTCTGCTCTCAATCCTTGCAAGTTTTTTATTTTCTGACAGAAACGGAGGCATATAACTGCCTTCTTCAATACTGTATACTTTCTTGCCCGTTATCTTTGCATCACTGATATTCATCACCAGAATATCTTGTGTCAGCAAAAGGCGTTTCAGGGTTGTCTCGGAAATATCATATATCCCCTGCAGATCTGTCACAATAATCATAATCATCTTACGATGAATATTTTTCAAAACATAATCCAATGCCGCTTCCAGAGAAGACCGGTTCTTTAATGTCACTTCCTTATGGTACTGGTTTAAAATATTCTCAATATATGGAAGACCTGTCTTAAATGGAAAATATTGCAGAGACTTCTCAGTCGGATAGATTGCACTTACATAGTCGCCATTACTATTGACCAGATAGGCAAGGACCCCTGCACTCATAATTGCAACTTCCCGCTTTTCTTCACTTTCTGCTGTATCTGCCAGCATCCTGCGGTTTGTATCCATAACAAGCATGATGTTATGTTTCTTTTCTGCAATGTATTGGCGAACCAGAATCCGTTGACTACGGGAAGATGCCTTCCAGTCAATATCCTTGACTTCATCCCCCGGCACATACTCTCTTAGTTCGTCAAAATTCATGCTGCGGCCTTTGTATATGGAATTGTAAGATCCGTCCAGTATACGGCTTGTTGCATGGTGGGTATGAATCATCTTATACCGTCTCATACTGGCCTGTATCTTGGAGATATAATTCATTCTCATTCCTGTATCCTGCTCCCGGTTTGTAATTATGGTGTTTTAACAGTCCCGATAATTGCATCAATTATGGTTTCTTCCTTGACACCATCTGCAACTGCAGCAAAATTCAGCATAATACGGTGTCTCAATATACTGTATCGGAACAACTTCACATCATCCGGTGTACAAAATGCACGCCCATTGATTAAAGCTACCGCCTTTGCAACTTCCATAAAGGCAATGGCCGCACGGGTACTTGCTCCCATGGCTACATACTGGGAAAGTTCCGGCGGCAGAATACGATCTGCCATTCTGGTAGCCTGTACAATATCAACAATATATTTCTTGATTGACGGATCAATATAAACGCGTTTATATAAATGCTGAAGAAATACAATATCATCTATTGTCACAACATTTTCTGTATTTGAAAAGATATCTGCTTCCACACGGTTTAAAATTTCCACTTCCTGTTCGGGATTAGGATAATATATTTTTTCCTTTAAAAGGAAACGATCCAGCTGTGCTTCTGAAAGGACATAGGTTCCCTCCTGCTCGATCGGGTTCTGGGTTGCGATTACCACAAAGACCTCCGGCAGCTGATAGGTTTCTCCACCAATACTGACCGCTCTTTCCTGCATTGCCTCCAACATGGCACTCTGGGTCTTCGCACTGGAACGGTTAATTTCATCTAAGAGAACAAAATTGGCAAACACAGGACCAAGCTTTGTTTCAAAGGTATTCTGGTTCATATTGAATGTCTGTGTCCCGATGATATCACTGGGAAGAAGATCCGGTGTACACTGCACTCTTGAAAACATACCGTGAACTGCATCTGTCATGACCTTTGCGGCCGTAGTTTTGGCAAGTCCGGGAACCGACTCCAACAGAATATGCCCATTTGTAATTAAAGAAATCAACAAGGAATATCCAAGCCATTCCTGACCTACTACCTTACTGTTATAATATTCATTGATTTTCTTTGTAATGGAGATTGCCTTCTGGATTTCCTCCGTTGTAATCGCATTTTCTTCTCCACTATTCTCTGTGTTAAGATGCAGATTGTTCTGTTCCATGTTTTTTCCTCTCTTCTTAATTGACTTTTGCAAAATTAATAATCATTTCCAAGCCATGATGTGAGTGTCAAAAGTCCATTTTCATACTCCCCGTGGTTTATTGCACAAAACAGATTGCTTTCATGACATTTTGCGCTGTGGAGATGAGACTCTAAAAATCGTGGAAGCCATTGCTGAACACGATTTTTGCCCTTTGAGGCTCATCGGAACGTCTAGCGCAAACGAAGGAAAGCAATCTGTTTTGCGCAATATAACAAGACGGAACCTCAAATGGACTTTTGACACTCACATCAGTCTGTTTAATTATAAACGATATATATGTAAATAGCAAATACTATACTTTGAAATGATGTGCCTGACCGCAAAAAAGGATCCAAGACATTGTCTTGGACCCTTCGTTTACTTATTTTGCATAATCTACTACTCTTGATTCTCTGATTACACTGACCTTAATCTGTCCCGGATATTCCATTTCTTCCTCAATCTTCTTTGAAATATCCCTTGCCAGTATTACCATATCAGCATCATTGATCTGTTCAGGAACTACCATTACGCGAACCTCTCTGCCCGCCTGAATAGCAAAAGATTTGTCAACTCCTTTGAAAGTGTTTGTAATTTCTTCTAATTGATTCAATCTTGTTGTATATGTTTCAAGTGTTTCTCTTCTTGCACCCGGTCTTGCTGCAGAGATCGTATCAGCAGCTTGTACCAGACAAGCAATCAGAGACTGTGGCTCCACATCACCATGATGTGCCTCTACTGCATTGATTACAATTGCAGATTCCTTATACTTTCGACATAGTTCAACGCCCAACTGGATATGCGATCCTTCCATATCATGGTCGACCGCTTTACCAATATCATGTAAAAGCCCTGCCCGCTTTGCTGTTCTGACATCCAAACCAAGTTCTGATGCCAAAAGTCCGGACAGCTGAGCAACCTCGATCGAATGTTTCAATACATTCTGACCATAACTGGTACGGAATTTCAAACGTCCAAGTAACTTTACAAGTTCAGGATGAATTCCATGTACACCAACTTCCAACAGTGTAGCTTCTCCTTCTTCCTTCATCATTACTTCGACTTCCTTCTTAGCCTTCTCCACCATCTCTTCAATACGAGCCGGATGGATACGACCGTCAACGATCAGCTTCTCCAATGCAATCCTTGCCACTTCACGTCTGATGGGATCAAACGCAGACAAGACAACTGCTTCCGGTGTATCATCTACAATAAGATCTACACCTGTCATAGTTTCAAGAGTTCTGATGTTACGTCCCTCTCGTCCTATGATTCTTCCTTTCATTTCATCATTCGGAAGCTGTACAACCGAAATTGTTGTTTCAGAAACATGATCTGCTGCACATCTTTGAATGGCATTGATTACATGCTCCTTTGCTCTCTTATCGGCTTCTTCCTTCGCACGCAGCTCTGTTTCTTTAATCATCACTGCAGCTTCATGTTTTACATCTTCTTCTACAACTTTCAATAAGAATTCTTTTGCCTGTTCAGAGGTTAATCCGGAGATTCGTTCCAGTTCCTGTACGCGCTGTTCATTCAGCTTTGCAACTTCTTCACGCTGTTTAGCAAGCTTTTCTTCCTTCGCTGCCAGATTTGATTCCCGCTTTTCGATTGCATCCATCTTTTTATCGATGTTTTCTTCCTTCTGCTGAATTCTTCTCTCAGAACGCTGAATGTCATTACGACGTTCCTTGATCTCCTTATCCAGCTCATTTTTAGCCTTGATCGTCTCTTCCTTTACTTCCAGCAAAGACTCACGCTTTTTGCTTTCTGCATTCTTCAAGGCCTCATCGATAATAGCTCTAGCCTTTTCCTCTGCATTGCCAATCTTTTCTTCGACACCTTTCTTATACTGTCCTACAGAAACCTTGGCAGTCACAGGAACCGCTATCACCAGTGTTACAACCACTGCTATTATGATTCCCAGCATTTACAGGAGCACCTCCTTATTCAATTTTCATTGTACGAATAACATCTGATTGTCGTCATTACAACAGTTCAATTTTACCTGTTTTCCTATATTATGTCAAGCACATTATTCCGCCTGAAAGTCAGCTGAAGGTCAGCATCCCCTTATTCGGAAGTAATTGCAGCGATTCTTAGTTATCAGATATCTGTCCGTTCTCATACTCCTCCTGCAGACCGTAAATCGCTTTATAAATATCAGAAGCAGAAAATCCCTTTCTTAACAGATATGCCGCATGACGATCCAATTCCCTTTTCTCCAGCTGTTCTCCATGATACCCTCGTTTCAGTAGCAGTTTTTTTGCCAGATTTTCTTCATCAATCTCATTACCTTCTGCCTCAAATTTCTCATAGGCAGCTTCAATTACTTCCTTTGCAACCCCCTTCTCCCGCAATTTGGCAATGATTGCCCGTTTTGTTTTCCGCTCTGCATAACAGCTGATAAACTGTGCCGCATAACGTTCATCATCCAGATAATGATAGGATTCCATCTGACGAATTGCCGTTTCAGCGTTTTCTTCGGAATATCCGCCCTCCAGAAGCTTTCTCTTTAGTCCCGCAGCTGTATAATCTCTCTGTTCCAGCAAATGCAAGGCTCTTTTCTCTGCCCTTTTTGAAAGCACTTCCCGCTGAATCAGTTCGTAAGTATCCTCATCCAATTGGGCTCCTTCACTTATCTTATAACGACGTAAGTCGCCTTTGTATAATACAAAGGCGACCTCATTATCCAGCCAGACCTGATACCGCTTATTTGTAAAATTCTGAATTTTAGTTACTACCATAAGATAACACTTACCCTTCCATCATCCGTCATTTTACATGCAGCCTCCTATTGACTATTCTGCTTTTTTTGATGCAGACTTCTGATTCTTCTTATCATCCAGCTCGGAAGGGATTCCTCCAAGGTTATAATGTTCCCGTACCTTGCGATCGATCTCTGCACATATTTCAGGATTATCTTTTAAGAAGATCTTGGCATTTTCACGTCCCTGACCGATTTTATTATTCTGATAAGCGTACCATGCACCACTTTTATTAATGACATCAATTTCCGCTGCCAGATCCAGAAGGTCTCCTTCATAAGAGATTCCCTCGCCGAACATAATATCAAATTCTGCCTCCTTAAATGGCGGTGCTACTTTATTCTTAACAATCTTAACTTTTGTTCTGTTACCAACAAATTCTCCGCCCTGCTTCAACTGCTCTACCCTGCGGACATCCATACGAACAGATGCATAATACTTCAGAGCATTACCGCCGGTTGTCACCTGTGGATTGCCATAGACAATACCTACTTTTTCACGTAACTGGTTGATAAATACTACCGTACAATTGGACTTGCTGATTGCTCCGGCAAGTTTACGAAGTGCCTGGGACATCAATCGTGCCTGAAGTCCCACATGGGAGTCTCCCATATCACCTTCCAGTTCAGCCTTCGGCGTTAATGCCGCAACAGAGTCAATGACTACTATGTCCATCGCACTGGAGCGAACCATTGCCTCAGCAATCTCCAGACCCTGCTCACCGTAATCCGGCTGATTGATATATAAATTATCAACATCTACCCCAATGGCAGCTGCATACGTGGGATCCAATGCATGCTCTGCATCAATAAATCCGGCGATTCCGCCTCGCTTCTGCACCTCAGCAATCATATGTAATGTGACTGTCGTCTTACCGGAAGATTCCGGTCCGAAAATCTCTATTACCCTTCCCTTCGGAATTCCACCAAGTCCCAATGCAATATCAAGACTTAGGGATCCTGTCGGAATTGTTTCAACATTTAATTTAGAAGCCGGATCTCCTAATTTCATCACCGCTCCTTTGCCATACTGCTTTTCCACCTGCATCATGGCAGCTTCCAATGCTTTTAATTTTTCTTCTCGTTCCATGAATATATTCTCCTTATATCATAATTTATCCAAACAGATGTTCTAAACATAGAATAAAACATATGTTCGGTTTTGTCAAGAATTACAATAAATATTTTCATTTTTCCCTGACAACTGTAGAATATCAAATTAATAGTCCATTAAAACTCTCTCAAAGGCATCCCTCCTCATTTTTCTTCTCCTGAAATATGGGTATATTGTCCGGATGAACACTCCGGCAACGGTAACGTGAACTACGTACCTTAGAATCTGATAGAAACACCTTATCACAATCATATCCGTTTGACAATAGATAATTTGCAAAAAATATAATGGACTTTTGTCACTCCTATTTATCTTCAAATGTAATCCGGCTGCAATATTCCAGAATACATCTGCGCATCAGGATCAAAGCCGCAGCAACGGCACTGTCCCTGATCTTTTTTCTGTTTCCACTAAAATGACATTCCTGCACGGTCACTACACCGCATACCCCGCATGCAATGTAGACAAGTCCCACCGGCTTTTCCTCCGTTCCGCCATCAGGCCCTGCCACACCTGAGATGGATACAGCGACATCCGCACGGGTAATCTGAAGAACCCCATTTACCATTTCTTTTACAACCTGCTCGCTGACTGCACCATATTTCTCCAGTGTCTTACGCTTTACACCGACAATTTTTCGCTTTGCCTTATTGGAATACGTAATATGACCCATTTTAAAGATTTCGGAAACTCCCGGAACATTAATCAGCCGCCCTGCCAGAAGCCCTCCGGTACAAGATTCTACCGTAGTTACTGTCAGATGATTGGCCAGCAGAAGATCAACAACACTCTTTTCCAGTGTAGTCTCATCATGTGTGGTATAAACGGCATCCCCAAGTCTTGCTTTGATATCTTTCACTACAGGCTTTACCAGTTTCTTTGCCTGCTTTTCATCCTGAGCCTTTGCCGTTACACGAAGATGCACTTCGCCAATCTTTGCATAAGGAGCTACTGTTACATCTCCCTGACTATTAATCAGGTCATCCAGCTGCTCCGCTACATCACTTTCACTCATACCACATACTTTCACCATCACAGAATAAATCATCTGGGATGTTTTTGACTGCAGATATGGCAGAACCGATTGTTCAAACATAAGGGTTAATTCTTCAGGCGGTCCGGGAAGGAGAATTAAAATCTTTCCATTTTCTTCCATAATGACTCCAGGTGCCGTTCCATTTCTGTTCTCAAGCATCAGTGACCCTTCCGGCATCATTGCCTGCTTAAGATTGTTCTCTGCCATCTTTTTTCCTTTTTTGGCAAAATATTCCTCTATCCGGGCTTTGGCTGTTTCATTAAGAACCAGTTTTCTTCCCATAACTTTTGCAGCAGTCTCCTTTGTAATATCATCCTGCGTCGGTCCAAGCCCTCCACTCAGAATGACAAGGTCAGAACGCTCCAGGGACTGTCGTATACAGCTTTCCAGACGCGTTGCATTATCCCCAACCGTAGTCTGATAATAGCTTGGAAATCCAAGCATTGCCAGCTGCTCTGCAAGATAAGCGGCATTGGTATTCACAATATTTCCCAATAAAAGTTCTGTTCCAACAAAAATGGTTTCTGCAGTCATTCCAGTCACTCTCCTTTTATCCTTACGTCCGCATTTTAATATTACAGATAGGTAATACAGCTACTACATGGAACCCTTCATAACTTCTCTGTTCTTGATAAAATAATCAATCATTGATATCAAAGTCAGTGCCAGTGCGACCCACATCACAATCTCTGTTACCAGTGCCAGCTGTGCAATATTGACAATCATAAGTATTACCATGATCATCTGTGTTGCTGTCTTAAATTTGCCCCACCAGCTTGCAGCAATGACCACATGATTGTCTGAGGCAATCAAGCGGAATCCGCTGATGGCAAATTCCCTACTGATAATAATAATCACCACCCAGGCCGGCATCTGTCCCAATTCCACAAATGCAATCATTGCACTGGAAACCAAAAGCTTATCTGCCAGCGGATCCATAAACTTCCCAAAGTTCGTTACCAGATGATATTTTCTGGCAATCTTTCCATCCAGCAGATCCGTCAGACTTGCAACCACAAAAATGCCAAGTGCAATCCATCTGCTGTATCCCCCTGCCAGATCTGTTAATAGAAACAGCAGGAAAAAGGGGATCAGAATCACTCTGAACAAAGTTAGTTTATTTGGTAAATTCATCTTCCAGTCCTCCAATCAGATCATATTCACTACTTTCCGTAATCCGCACCTTTTCTATTGTGCCACTGTAAAGCTCCCGGTCTGTCTCAATAAAAACATTACCATCCACACCCGGTGCATCCATATACGTTCTGGCTACCAGAATTCCCTCCTCCGGAAGTCTTCCGTCAATGATAACAGGCACCGTCCTGCCAATCATTGCTTCTGCCTTTTCAAATGCTATTTCCTGTTGCAGCTGCATGATCTCATCCCGGCGGTATTCCTTTACTTCCTCCGGTATCTGCTCCGGCATATCTGCTGCAATGGTATCCTCCTCAGGCGAGTACGTAAATACTCCCAGACGGTCAAATTCTATCTCATTCACAAAAGTCGCCAGTTCCCGGAACATTTCCTCCGTTTCTCCGGGGAAGCCGACAATCAGTGTTGTTCTCAGGCATATATCCGGGATTTCCTTACGTAATTTGGCAATCAGTTGCGTAAGGAATTCCTTATTCGTTCTTCTTCCCATCCGCTGAAGAATATAGTCATTTGCATGCTGTATCGGAAGATCCAGATAATGGCATATCTTCTCTTCTTCCTTGATTGTCCGGATCAGTTCATCATCAATCTCTTCCGGATAACAATACATGATGCGGATCCATTCAATTCCATCCACCTGACACAACTGTTTCAGCAGTACGGATAAGGATTTCTTTCCATAAAGATCTTTGCCGTATAATGTTGTTTCCTGTGCTACCAGAATCAGTTCCTTTACGCCCTGCTTTGCCAGGGTTTTGGCTTCCTCTACCAGAACCTCCATGGGAATGGAACGGTAATGTCCTCTGATTTTAGGAATAATGCAATAGGTGCAACATTTATCGCAGCCCTCTGCAATCTTAAGATATGCATAATACCCGCCGTTTGACAGAATTCTCCTTTTTCCGCAGATTGGGGGAAGATCCACACTTTTCACTGCATCCTTCTTTTGATGATTCAGTACACTTTCAATCACAGAAACCAACTGGTCAATCCCTGTGGTACCAATCACTGCATCTACCTCGGGCAGGTCTTCATGAATCTCCTTTTCATACCGCTGTGCCAGGCATCCGGTAGCAATCAGCACCTTCAGTTTTCCTGTTTTTTTCAAAGTGCCCAGTTCAATCAGTGTGTTAATACTCTCTTCCTTGGCATCCATAATAAAACAGCAGGAATTTACAATAATAACTTCTGCCTCTTCTTCCTCATTGGTAATGGTATAACCGGCATCAGAAAGCATGCCCAACATCATTTCGCTATCCACAAGATTTTTATCGCATCCTAAAGATACCAGCATTGCATTCATATTTCGTCTCCTATGGTTCTTTGCTTATTTCAGAAACAAAAATAGCGCGTTCTGGTGATTTTCCACCGAACACGCTATGATGGCTGTTTTATTCCTCGTCATCACCAAGAATTTTTATTTTTCCTTCATTCAGTTCTTCTACTGCAATGGAAAGCGGCTTTTTCCCTTTACCGTTTACCAGCGGTTCATCGCCTGCAATAATCTGTCTGGCTCTCTTTGCCGTTGCCATAACAATAGAATAGCGGCTTGCAACTACTGGTGCTTCTCCTGCTTCAACGTCACTGTTTACAACTTCCATAAGGTCTGTGTAAGATGGATGTAACATAATCATTTCTCCTTGTCTTCTATAATTATTTTCTCTTTTTATCTATTCATTCGCCATTTGGGAAAGATCACTGCGAATTTCCCGGATAAATTTTTCATTACGAATCGGTTTCCAATGAGCCGCTTCAATAATCTGATTGGTATGACTGATACACTCTTCTAATGAATCATTGATTACAATATAATCATACTGTTCAATTCCCTCTGCCTCTTCGGCAGCCCTGCGCATACGTTTTTCTATCACTTCAGGCGTTTCTGTCCCTCTTCCCACCAGCCGTTTCTTTAACTCTGCTGCGGAAGGCGGCATCAAAAACAATAGCAATGCGGAAGGAAACTGCTCCTTAATTTTCAAGGCTCCCTGAATCTCGATCTCGAGAATCACATCTTTTCCTTCTGCCAATCTGTCCTGAACATATTTCTTAGGAGTTCCGTAATAGTTGTCGCAATAGGAAGCATATTCAACCAGCCCCTGATTTGCAATTTCCTCTTCAAACCGCTCCTTGCTGACAAAGAAATAGGATATTCCCTCCTGCTCTCCCGGCCGCGGAGCTCTTGTCGTCATGGATACCGATAAGGCATATCTGTCATATCGTTCCATCAGTCCTCGTACAACACTTCCTTTGCCTGTTCCGGCAAATCCGGAGATTACAACCAGAATACCTTCATGCTTCATCATTTTCACTATCCTCCGTCTGTGCCCTACCCATAATCGTCTCCGGTAAAAGTGCAGAAAGAACAATCTGCTGATTTTCCATTACAATGACTGCCTTTGTCTTTCTTCCCTGTGTCGCATCAATGGCCAGTCCATTTTCCTTGGCATGCTGTACCAGACGTTTGATCGGTGCCGCATCCGGACTCACTATGGAAATAATCTTTTCAACATTTACCACATTACCATATCCGATATGAATCAGCTTACTCAACCAAGTATCCTCAACTATTCTATATTCTGAATCTGTTCACGAACCTTTTCTATCTCTGTCTTTAATTCAATTGCATATCCTGAGATTGCAAGATCATTGGCTTTAGAAAGAATCGTATTGGCTTCACGATTCATCTCCTGGGCAATAAAATCCAGTTTACGTCCAACGCTTCCGCCTTCCTGCAATGTCTTCTTTGTTGTCTCAATATGACTGCGCAGACGAACCATTTCCTCATCCACACAAACTTTATCCGCAAAAATGGTTACCTCTGTTAACAGCCGGTTCTCATCAATCTGTACATCAGCAAGCATTTCCTGAATCTTTGTTTTCAGACGCTCCTGATATTCCTTAATAATTTCCGGAGATCTTACAGCAATCTCATCGACCAGCCTTAACATGCCGTCCAGTTTACCAATCAGATCCTCTTTAAGATTCTCTCCCTCGCGCTGTCTTGCTTCTACAAATGCCTGTGCGGCACCACAAAGTGCTTTCTCCAAAAGCTCCCACAATTTTTCTTCATCGATTGTCTGTTCTTCCATGGTAAAGACTTCAGGATACCTGGAAAGTGTTGAAACCCTGATATCATCCTCAAGCCCAAAGTCTTCCTTCATCTGCCTAAGATAAGTAAGATACTCTGCTGCAATATCATGGTTATATTTAATATTAACGTTCTCTTCCGTAAAATCCTCATAGGTAATAAAGATATCAACTTTACCTCTTTGGATATATTCCTTCATCAGGTTACGGATTGCTGCTTCAAAAAAATTCAGTTTCTTGGGCATCTTGATATTTTCATCAAGATATCTATGGTTCACTGCTTTCATTTCTACAGTGATCTTACGATTCCCCTCTTCAATCTCGCAGCGACCAAACCCCGTCATACTATTAATCATATTTCAAATACCCTCTTATCTTTGCAGTCTTTTGCAAATATGTCTTTCTGCGAAAAGAAGCCTTGCGATCATACAAGGCTTCCTCATTTGAGTCAATCGGAGTGACAAGATTCGAACTTGCGACCTCCGCGTCCCTAACACGGCGCTCTAGCCAAACTGAGCCACACCCCGTCGCGATCAAAACTCACGAAGCTTATTATATATACCTCAGCCTAAAAAGTCAAGCACTTTCCGTGAGTTTTGATCAATGTTTTATTTCTTTTTATAAACATACATTCCCATGCCATTTTTTGTAAAATCATTCAACTTCTGCTTTGCCTTCTGATTACCATAGGTAGCTGCCTTGGAATAACACTGATAAGCCTTTGCATAATCAGCCTCTACACCCTTACCAAAGGTATAGCAATATCCCAATACATAATTAGCATTGTCTTCCCCTTCATTAATTGCCTGATTAGCATAGGAAATTGCTTCATCATACATTTCCTGAGTCGGCTTAATACCAAAATCCTTATCCGGATCGCTAAGGCACATTGCAATTCGATATTTTGCAAAACGGTCATTACCGATCTTCTCCAGCAATTTTTTATACCACTCAATTGCGTTCTGGGCGTTTCTCTTTACACCGGTACCAAAATCATAGCTGACGGCTACATTACGGATTGCACGTTCATTACCTTCCATAGCAGCCTTTTCATTCCAGCCAAATGCTTCCTTGGTATCTTTCTTTACACCTTCGCCATATAAATAACAGTTGCCAACCAGCGCCATGGCTTCAACATCCCCAAGTTCGGCACACTTTAAGTAATTCTTAAAAGCTTCTGCCGGGTTCTTATCAACACCAATTCCCTCTTCATAAATACGAGCCAGTGCCATGATTGCCATCTTCCGGTCTTCCGGATATTTCTCCATCAGACTTTCCTCTGCCAAAGCCGTCTCCAAACTCTCACGAAGCTTCTCTGCCTGCTCGGAAATATCTTTTCTGTTTCGCAGACACCAGTCTGCCATATATATTCCGGCTCTGCCTTTTCCATGCTCATAGGCATCCTGAAGCAACGGTGTTGCCAGCTTATATGACTTTTCCTGATAATATGTAATTCCAAGAATCTCTTCAATCGAGCAATAGATATCTGTTACATCCTTGCTTCCGTTCTTCTTGCCTGCTTTATCATAATAAACATGAAATTTGTCCAAAGCAGCTTCCAAATCTACCCGGGAATCCTTACTGATAGCCTTCTTTCCCGCATTCACAGCATCTGTCCGTAATGCCTCAATTTCTTTTTTCCTGCGCTCTTCTTCCGCCTTACGGGCTGCCTCTTCTGCTTTCCTACGCTCTTCCTCTGCCTTACGAGCCGCTTCTTCTTCCGCTCTTCTACGCTCTTCCTCTGCCTTACGAGCTGCTTCTTCTTCCGCTCTTCTACGCTCTTCCTCTGCCCTACGAGCCGCTTCTTCTTCCGCTCTCTTACGTTCTTCTTCGGCTCTGCGGGCTGCTTCTTCCTCAGCTCTCTTACGCTCTTCTTCTGCCTTACGGGCTTCTTCCTCAGCTCTTCTACGCTCTTCCTCTGCCTTACGGGCTTCTTCTTCCGCTCTTCTACGTTCTTCCTCCGCCTTACGGGCTGCTTCTTCTTCAGCACGTTTACGTTCTTCTTCCGCCT
>JBJELZ010000188.1:0-84 GCA_051879415.1 Lachnospiraceae bacterium | reverse complement strand
TGCGGGCTGCCTCTTCTTCAGCACGCTTGCGTTCTTCTTCCGCCTTGCGGGCTGCCTCTTCTTCAGCACGCTTGCGTTCTTCTT
>JBJELZ010000187.1:0-34771 GCA_051879415.1 Lachnospiraceae bacterium | reverse complement strand
TATCCGGCATACCCCGGTTCCTTAACAGGCGGAACTTTAAAAAAGTGATCTGCAAGTACGGACGATGCAACCATTTCCGGTTCATTAATATCACTGATATATAATTCTATTTCATCTGCATAATATTGTTTTACAATGGATGCAATATGCCAGGCAGAACCTGTTCCACCTGCAGTTACCCATAGTTTCATTACAGGGCTGCTCCTTTCTGCTTACAAAAATTAATAGTCCTCAATCTGCTGATCCAGTTCCTGATATCCTTCTTCCGTCTGATTGCGGATATCCTGCATCGCATCTTCCATCTCATCAACATTTTCCTGTGTTGTCTGAATGGTCTCTTCCATCTGTTTATACTCATCTACATCTTTTTTAGCCGCAATAACACATACGATAATTGTCAGAAGGACCGAAACCAGAAGGATAATAAAGAATAATCCTGATTTATTATTTTTCATATTAATCTCCGCGTTCTTTTCCTATCGAATTTCTTTCACAGTACATCATATCAAATTATCGGAAAGATATCAATTTTATTTAAAAAGATGCCGGGGATAAAAAAAGCGTCCCGGTAAAACTCCCCTGAACGCTTTTCCATTTGTTATAAACCATTCTGTAATTGGTATATAAAGAGAAATTCAACTCTTCATTTCATAATTCCCTATCTGTACAGTACAACATAATATGCGACGCCATTTTCATCAACATATACCCCGGCACCCATATCTGTATATCCCGGATTAAAAATATACATTCTGTCAACAGATGTCTTCATCCATCCCGGCATACGTCCTGTAGTTTGATATAATGCATCCAGACTGTCTACACAATAACAACTGATACTCTCTGCACAGTTTTTATTACGATCAGATACACTTTCATGGGAATAATTTGTTACCAGTTCTCTTGCTCTGATCTGGGCATTGATAACCAAGTCTGAATTCCACGCATAGGTATGATAACCTGCTCTTTCACGCTCCAAATTCACATAAGAGTAAATTGTCATTCCCATTCCGGGATCCCATCCGTTACGCACTGCAGATGTGGACTGAGAAGCCTCATAATGATCCCAATAGGTACAGAAATGCAGAACCGGTGCGCCAGTTCCCGGATTACCGGGTTTTGCAGCAGATGCCGCAGCTCCGTTTCGACCTTCTGCCTTTCCACAGATTATATAATGCATATAATAAGAAACAAGATCATCTCCGTATGCAGCCTGCAGATCGGGATATCTGTCCCGATAGGCCTGTACATTGAACTCAGCATTGCCCTGACGACCTTCTGCCATTCCGCAGGCAATAAAATGATTTAATAATGCTGCTTCATCATTACCAAAAGCGTCCTGCAGATCTTTATAATGCTCTGCATAATATACTGCATCAAATACTGCTGAATAATCAGGCTCTCCTTCTGCTGCCTGTGCAGGCAACACCATCACCAGAGAAAGCATCATTACCGTAATTCCGGCAAAGATCCGCTTCGCTATTGACTGTACCCTACTTTTCTCTTTCCTCATATACGTTCCTCTTTTCCTATTTCATATCTGCCGGAATATCAAACAACTGAACTGTATATTTTACACCATTGGCATCTACATATACACCTACTGCTGTATAGCGGTAACGTTCATCCATGATATTCATTCTTGTTGCAGTTGTTGCCATCCATCCCGGTCCAACCGCATTGCTTCCATCCAGAACTTCTGCCACATCATTACAGTTTCTTGCAATATTTTCTTTGTATCCGTCCTCACTGCTGTTATTGGTATAATTGGTTGCCAGTTCACGGGCTCTTAACTGGGCAGGAATTGTCATATTATCCATCCAGAGGAGAAGCTTCATACCGGCATTCTCACGCTGCATATTTTCACAGGCAAAAATCTGGTATGCCATTCCCACATCCCAGCCATTTCGAATAGAAGTATCGGAACTTCCCCCTTCATTGGCCGGACCATTATTCTGTGCTGTCTTGGCAACTGCTGTACGCCCTTCTGCCTTTCCGCAGATGATATAGTGCATGTAATAAGAAACAAGATCATCTCCATATACCGCCTGAAGATCAGGATATCTATCTTTGTATACCTGCACATTAAATTCTGCATTGCCCTGACGGCCTTCTGCCATTCCGCAGGTAATAAAGTGATTGAAAAGTGCTGCTTCATCATTTCCGAAAGCTGCTTTCAAATCAGCATATTTCTCCGCATAGTAAGCCGCATCGAATACTGCTGCATAATCAGCTGCTGACGCTGCACTTGTAGGAAGTACTGCCATCGAAGCAACAATCACTACCAGCATTGCTGCAATTAAACCGGTTACTGCTGAATTTTTCATTCTTCTGCAAAGTCTCATCTCTTTGTCTCCTTTTCATATTTTAATTAATTTGTAAAATTCTGCGACCAGTAAATGCCGTAATATCCGCCTGCCATGCTGCATCCGATGCCTACATGACCAAAAGAGCCGTTTAAAATATTTGCCCTGTGTCCCGGAGAATTCATCCAGCATTCCATCACATATTCCGGACTATTCTGACCGGCTGCAATATTTTCTCCTGCCGTACGATAGGAAACCCCGTTCTGAGCATACGCGGTAAAGCAGGAAGTGCCATCCGGTCTTGTATGACTGAATAATGTTACTGTCTCATCTGCACGAAGCTGTGCTGTATTCATCAGTTCCTGTGTTGTAGAAAGTGTACCTAATCCATTTGCCGTACGAATCTCATTCATAATAGCAAGTACTCTGTATGCATATTCAGATTCCTCAGCAGTTGCTCCTGCAGCCGTAGGACCTGTGATGATGCCGGACTGTGGAGTCGTTGTTGCGGGTGTGGTAGGCGTTGCACCGGCTGGTGCTGTTCCATTGGCAATACGTCCCTCTGCTTTCCCGCAGGTGATATAGTGCATATAATAAGCGACCAGATTGTCTCCGAATACCGCCTGCAAATCGGCATAAGCTGCCTTATAATACTGCACATTAAATTCTGCATTACCCTGACGTCCCTCTGCCATTCCGCAGGTAAGGAAATGATTCAGAAGTGCTGCTTCATTGTTTCCAAATGCAGCCTGAAGATCCGGATATCGTGCCGCATAATATGCTGCATCAAATACCGCCGCATAATCAGATGCTTTTACTGTTGCTGCCTGTACCGGCAATACAACTGCGAATGCCAATACCATAACCAGAATAGAAGAAAGAATCCTTGCTGATATTCCCATCTTGTTTTTCTTAAATTCCCCCAATATAACCCCTCCTTTTCGCATCGACTATATATTAATATTAAAACCGTGCGGTCTGCTTCGAACAGCGCCAACATGCGTTACCTATACAGTTAGCTCCACCCAGGCAGCCTCACGGCACATACGAATTCCCGCTTAGTGCTGCTGCGTTCCCACCCTGACACGGTTCACAGGCACGTATTGCGCAAGACCCAGATTTCAACACCACTTATATAGGGCAGCCATACCAGCATACGCCCTAGGCAGACCATGACCCCTGCTAAAGCGGATTGCAGATACAGGGCACCGCTACCGCCCCGGTTGCACGGTGTAATAAGTATATCCTCTTTTTAGGCTTTTTGTCAACGAACTGGGCATATTTCTTAGAATATATTTTATGAAACAAGTGTCAAAAGTCCATTTGAGGTTCTTTCTTGTCAGATTGTATAAAATAGATTGCTGAAACAGAATGTTTTCATTCCTTTGCATTAAGCGTTACGATGAGCCTCAAAGAGCAAAAATCGTGTTCAGCATTAGCTTCCACGATTTTTAGAGTCTCATCTCCACAACGCAAAATGTCATGCAGGCAATCTATTTAATACAATCTGACATGAGGGATTTTGAAAATGGACTTTTGGCACCTACTTCATTTTATCAATTCTCATAAATTTTCTTTTTGAGATTTGTTATGTAAACGAAGTTGTTTGAAAAAGTCCGATAAGATTTTGCTGCAGTCTTCCTCCAGAATGCCTCGCGTAACTTTTACCTGATGATTAAATTCCTGCATTTCCAATATATTCAAGACAGAACCGCCGCAACCTGCTTTCAGATTCATACAGCCCATAACCACTCTTTCAACCCTTGCCTGCACAATAGCTCCGGCACACATCTGGCAAGGCTCCAGCGTAACATATAAAGTACACTCCTCCAGCCGCCAGTCCTGCAGCTTCTTACTTGCCTTCCTGATTGCAGTAATTTCTGCATGGGACAGTGTGCTTTTATCTGTATTTCTACGATTATAACCGCGTCCGATGATCTGATCCTGATATACAATCACACAGCCAATAGGAACCTCACCGATTGCTGCTGCCTTTTGAGCCTGTTTTATGGCGGCACGCATATACTTCTGATCCTTCTTCTCCTGCAAAATCCGTGCCGCCTCAGCTTCCTCTTCCATACGTTGTTTTCTCAGCAGCCGGTTGGCTGCCCGCTTAGCACTTTTCTCTCCACCCATAGTCCATTCCTCATAGATTACTTTCTTATATAAATAATTGCGAAACATAGAATGCTTATTGCATCACTGTGCAATATGTATAATAATGCGGCATTATCGTGAAGCAGGTACGGAGCATTTTATACATATTGTACAGTGATATTTATAATATTGTTTTTGGGATATATCTCATGATATACTTATGATAAATGATTATGGAGATGAAATCAATATGCGCATCGGTGGCTTCCTTCCTACAACTTTACTGGATTATCCCGAAAAACTAGCCTGTACGGTTTTTACCTGCGGCTGCAATTTTCGCTGTCCCTTCTGCCAAAATGGTTCCCTTGTATTAAACAGTCTGCAGGAGCCTTCTGCATGCTATAAGAAAGATGATATTCTTGCAAAAATTGAAAAGAGGAAACATCTTTTGGAGGGAGTATGTGTCACAGGCGGAGAACCCACCCTGCAAAATGATCTTCCGGAATTTCTATTAGAAATCAAAAAAATGGGGCTGCTCGTCAAACTGGATACCAACGGCAGTCACCCCCATATGATTAGCTCCCTATATCAGGAACATCTAATTGATTACGTAGCAATGGATATCAAATCTTCCAAAGAACATTATGCTTTCGTCAGCGGTATCTCCGAACAGACAGATGCATCCTTAACTTCTTCGGATTTTCTTTCTTCCATAGAAGAATCCGTGGAATTTCTTATGCATTCCGGTATTGCCTACGAATTCCGCACTACCCTCGTAAAGGGGCTGCATACTTATGATGATATGTCATCTATCGCCCAATGGATCAAAGGAGCTAAGAAATATTATCTGCAATCCTATGAGGATAATGATCTGGTTATCGCAAAATGTAATCCGAATAACAGGTCATTCCCTTCCTTCGATGCCTTTTCCAAAGACGAGTTGGAATCCTTCCTTCATATTGCGCAGACAACCATCCCCACCGCGTCACTTCGCGGTATTTAAGGGATTCTTAAAACTCTACCCTGCGCATATAATATCCTACACCACCTGCCGGTTCATACCCCTCAAACCCAAACATTTCTGCTACCATCTGTTCCCGTTCATCAAAATTTCCCGGCACACCAACATAATATCCCTGCCTTTTCTCATCCTGATAATATCCCAGAATAATATGTCTGTAGTTATAAAATCCATGCAGCAGAAAACTGTTATTGGCCAGCTTGCGGTATTCCGGTGCCAACGTCTTCAAGGTAAAAGGATTAATACTGATATAATCTCCCTGGTCATCAAATGGATGTACCAGCTGATGCGTTCTTGTCAGCTCTTCCCATGTTGTCCGGTGAGCAGGTGCGGTATCATTTTTTTCCTCCTTTTCTTCTTCCCAGACCGCACCCTGCCCGACCGAATTTTCCATATTTTCTGTATCTTCCGATTCCCTGTCTTCCTCTGTTTCCACCTCCCTTTCTATGTTTTCTCTTTTCCCGGCAGCAGATACTATAGCCGGCGAATCCGATATACGTTCAAAATCCGGTTCTGTATTCTGCATTATTTTATTAAAAAAACAGCTTCCCCATCTTTTTTTCCCTAATGCAAAATAAAATCCATCCAGAGCCGAAAAATCCACTTCTGTTTTTCCCATACGATCAGACCTGTAGCAATGCACAAAATCAGCCTTTCCCTTTTCCACCCTGAATTCTTCCAGAAAAACCTGTTCGCTATTGACCAGACCAAACCATCTGCATACCCGGCTATCCATCCCCGGCAGATTTCTGATGCCAATATGAACAAGACATTCATCGTCCTTGAATGTCAGGCTGATAAATCCCGCATTAGATGTCCTGTTACCATTTTCATAATAGTCTATGTAATATATCTTCTTATCAAAATAAAACAACTTCATCCCTCCTGCCATATAATACATTATATGAGGGATGAAGTCCAAATATGACTGCTTGTTCTATTTTTGTACTTTCCTTTTAAGATTCCTGCTGCTCCAAATACTTCATATACCGTGCCACCATTAAAGCAATTTTAAATGTTAATGCATCATCAAAGCGCCGGATATCAAGTCCTGTCTGCTTCTGCAATTTCTCCAGACGGTAAACCAGAGTATTTCTGTGGACAAACAATTCTCTTGCTGTTTCCGAGACATTCAGGTTATTTTCAAAAAACATATTAATCGTGCCCAGTTCTTCTTCACTCAGATTCAAAATATCTTTTCCTTCAAAGATTTCATCCAGATACATCTCACATAAAGAAGTTGGGAGCTGATGAATCAGGCGGCCGATTCCAAGTGCAGAATAAGCTGCAATTGCACAGCCCTCATAAAAAATCCCTGCCACCTCCATCGCTACCTTTGCCTCTTTATAGGATTTTGATAATTCCTTTAATTCTTCTACAACGGTTCCATAGGAAACCCGGACTTTAACCATCAGTTCCGTATTCATTGTACTGACAATCTGCCTTGCAAATTCATCAAGGCAATTCTTATCTTTCTCCTCCGGAAGAGATTTGATCAGAATCAGGTTCTTTTCGTCAACTGCCGTAACGAAATCATCTGTATTTTCCGAAAACAGATTCGTCAACAGCTCCTTACCGGAGTCTGACAAATCGCTGTCAATCTCAATGAGGTAGATGATCCTGCTTAATACCGCACGGATATTCAGCTTATTTGCCTTATTATAAATATCAACCGTAAGAAGATTATCCATCAGCAGACTCTGATAAAATCCGTTATAATCAATTCTCTCTTTATACGCAGACATAAGATGTGTAATCTCACTCACTGCAATCCGCCCCAGCTGATAGCCTTCACTGCCACCAGCATGTACAATCAGAACATAGATAATACCATCCTCATCCACAATTTTTAAGAGATAATATTCAGAAATATTCTGGCTGTCTGCCGGGGACTGTGCGAAACCGGAAATAATCTGCGGTGACAGATCAAGATATTCAAATGTCGTTACCAGTTCCCTGCCACACTCATCCGTTACGCAGAAATCAGCCTTCGTAATATTTTTCAGATCATCGATACTGCTTTGAATAACTTTTGATGATAACATATATTTCCTCCATCCGATGAAGCTCTGTAGCTTTCACTATTATGATAAATCATCCCCCCTCGGAATGCAATATCAAAAACGCGCCCGCATTGCGGACGCGCTTGTAAACAACTCCAAAAAAGACTAGTTAGTAATTGTCTGCTCTGTTTCCTTATCGAATACATGAATCTTATCAACATCGAAAGCAAACTTAACAACATCACCAGGTCTTGCTGTAGTTCTCGGATCAACTCTTGCTGTCATCGGGAACTCTTCAAGATCAAAGTACAGGTAAACTTCTGCACCAAGCAACTCGTAAACTTTGATAGTTGCTTCAAATACGCTGAGCGGAGAAGCTTCTACCATCATCTCACTGTCATATACATCTTCCGGACGGATACCAAATGTAACTGTCTGTCCGTCATAACCACCCTCGATCAGCTTCTTGGATTTTGCAGGAGGAAGAGGGATAGAACGATCAGCAATCTTTAAGTATGCTACTTCACCCTGTACTTCTACAACAGCATCCAGGAAGTTCATCTGCGGAGATCCCATGAATCCTGCTACAAACAGGTTCTGAGGTTTCTCATAAAGGTTCTGAGGTGTATCAACCTGCTGGATGATACCATCCTTCATAACGACGATTCTTGTTCCCAGTGTCATAGCCTCTGTCTGGTCATGTGTTACATAGATGATGGTTGTGCCCAGTCTCTGATGCAACTTAGCGATCTCAATACGCATCTGTACACGAAGCTTTGCATCCAAGTTGGAAAGAGGCTCGTCCATAAGGAATACCTTAGGATTACGAACGATTGCACGACCCATTGCAACTCGCTGTCTCTGACCACCGGAAAGAGCCTTCGGCTTACGATCAAGAAGGGAAACCAGATCCAGGATCTTAGCTGCTTCCTTAACCATCTTGTCGATTTCATCGGAAGGAACCTTTCTCAGTTTCAATCCGAATGCCATATTATCATATACTGTCATATGAGGATACAATGCGTAGTTCTGGAATACCATGGCGATATCTCTATCCTTCGGTTCTACGTCATTTACCAGTCTGTCACCGATTCTTAACTCACCGGAACTGATGTCCTCCAAACCTGCGATCATACGAAGTGTTGTTGATTTACCACATCCTGAAGGTCCAACGAAAATAATGAATTCCTGATCTGCAATCTCAAGATTGAAATTCTTTACTGCTTCAAATCCGTTAGGATATACCTTGCAGATGTTTTTCAATGATAAACTTGCCATTTGCCTGCCTCCTAAATTTATAGTTTAATATGTATGTACGCAACTGTACATCCAAGTACGAGTATACCTGTTTTCCTCTTTTATTTCTATTGTCCAGTTGCCAAAATTTTCGGTTTTTCCTTGTGACAAATACTAATCGTTCTGTTTTTTTTCTTCCCGTTTCGTCATCTTAACAATATTTTTTTGATTTTTATGTCCAATCTGACGAATGTCATTCATTAAAGCCGTGATTCAAAATTCCATATCATCGGTGTATAACGGATGCCATCCCTGGTTTCTTCCGGTCTTAAGTTTTCAAATCCAATCTTATGATAGAATTCTACTGCATAGGGAGCAGCATTTACCGTGCAATTGTTCTTCCCTTTTTCCTCCTGAAGAAACATTGCCGCATATTCTAACAGTGCCCTTCCAATTCCCCTCTTGTGGTATTTTTCATCCACAAACAAAAGGGAAATGTGATTAATCTCCCGCAGGGAAATGATTCCGACAATTCGTTCTTCCTCCAGTGCAACAAATAACTGGTAATTTCCCAGAAGAAACATCCTGTACAATGTGGTATCTGAAATAAAATCAAGAAAGCTGTCAACGCCCTGCTGCGTATAATCCGATGCTTCAAAATGCAGAAAAGTCCTCCATGCCAATGACATGGAAGACTCCCATTCTTCACGTTTTGCAGGTCTGATTTCCATACGCCGTCCCTCTGTTCCATAATTTTGATACTTTCTCATTATAATTCTGCTTTGTGGAAATTACAAGACGCACTTATTTTACTTCATTGACAAGTTCCTCTCCCTTTTCCAATGCAGTTGCATTTTCCAAAGTAACTTTTGCAATTGCCTGCATTGCTTCTCTGGTAAAAAATCCCATATGGGAAGTGAGAATAACATTTGGGAACGTACTAAGTCTGGCAAGATTCGCATCCCGCATCAGCTTATTGGAGTTATCCTCATAATAAAGTCCTTCCTCTTCTTCGTAAACATCCAGCCCAACACCTGCAATTTTCTTGGAAAGAAGTCCGTCAATCAATGCCGGAGCATCAATCAATGCACCTCTTGAAGTATTAACGATATAGACTCCCTCTTTCATATATCCGATGCTTTCTTCATCTATGATATGATAAGTATCCTTTGTCAACGGGCAATGAAGTGAAATCACATCTGCCCGGCTCAAAAGATCTTTTAATGACATATATTCTACCGGCAGATTCGGATTGGGATAGGTATCATAAGCAACAATCTGCATGGAAAATCCCTGCAGAATCTTGATCATGGACTGACCGATCTTTCCGGTTCCGATTACACCTGCCGTCTTACCATGGAAATCAACTCCTAACAGTCCATTGATATTCATGTTAAATTCTCTGGTGCGTCCATATGCCTTGTGAATCATACGGTTACAGCTTAACAGTAAGCCCATGGCAAACTCCGCTACTGCATCCGGCGAATATGCCGGCACCCTGAGCACCTTGATTTTTCCTGCCGCCGCCTTCATATCCACATGATTATAACCGGCACAGCGCAAAAGAATTGCCTTTACGTTCATTTCCACCAGCTGAGCAATCATGGAAGCATTTGTCTCATCATTTACAAAGATGCAGATGGCATCATATCCACGGGCCAGCGATACCGTATCCTCCATAAACGGAAGTTCAATAAAGTGTATTTCATGACCATAGGTCTCTGCCATTGGTTCAAACCATATCCTGTCATAAGGTTTTGTGCTATAAAATGCAATTTTCATATTCTCTCTCCTGCAACATTATTTGTTATTTAGGTTGCTGAAATGAAATCGATTTTATACCACTTACACTTAAACTTCCTGTAAATTTTAAATGATACCGGGTCAAAAGCCCGTTTACGATTTATATATTGACAGAATGCACAAAATAAATTCCTTGAATTCCTATGCGCTAAACGTTACGATGAGCCTCAAAAGGCATAAATCGTGTTCAGCAAAGGCTTCCACGATTTATAGAGTCTCATCTTCACAGCGCAAAATGTCATTCAAGCAATTTATTTTGTGCATTCCGTCATTCGAAGTTTTTCGATCGGCTTTTGACCCAAGTATCTTTACATTATAAACGTCTCTCTGCATCCTCGACGGATTCATATCCATAAAGGCGGGCTGTGTTACTCATGATCTCATAAGCAAGATTTTTTCCGGTCTGCTGCAGTGCAACAACAAATCTTCCATACAAAACCAGTGTCTCCTCGGAATATGTTCCAAGCTCTCCTCGAAGATAGGTTTCATAAGAAGTATTGTAGGGCGTATCCTCACTAGTATGGATACTTCTTGCATTACCTGCCATCTTAGGGTATTTTTCCGCAAATGCTTCCATCCAGCCAACCTGCAACTTAATAATTTCCTCCTGAATGGCAATTCTTTCTTCACTTCTTACCGGAAGATCTTTCTCTAATGCAGCATATTTTTCGGGTGCTGTCGACTTCATCATACGGGCATATTTTTCCATAATCAGATTCCAGCCTTTCTCTTCTGCTTCGACAAGATCCTGATAATAGCTTGCCAGCAGTTCCTCATTCCATGTCAGATACTGGCTTTTGCGCATGATGGAAAAAGTGTTCCAGTCATCCTGGCAGTCTGCCCTTCCGCCTTCATTTTCCACTTTATCAAACTGTTTCCATTCCAGAGAAACAATTTTTTCTACATATTCTTCCTTCGTCATAATCTGTTCCTTTCTTTCGGCCGTTTCTTCCTGTTCCCGGACTGATTCTGTTTCCTGTGTTAATAGTTCCCTGCAGTAATTTTCCAAAAACGGAGCACTGTTGTCTGTATGATTCTTCGGAATATTATCTGCAGATACCAGCCCAAGAAATACCAGTTCTTCTGCTATCTCACCTGCAATCTGGTCAAATAAAACAATTACCTCATCATTTTCATTCACCACTGCGGAGTTGTAGGCAACATTTTCCCATGCATGTACCTGACACTTCATACTGCTGATCCGGTCAAGCTTTTCTCCAACGGTCTGTAAACGTGACAGTTCCTTCAGCCCTTCACGCATCCATTTATAATAAGGTGCATAGGTTCGGTTCAAAAGATAACAAAGCTCCATCGCAGTCTTCATTCCTTCCGCAATGCAGATCTCAGCTGTGACATAATCCCTCCTTGCCATCATGCGTGCATAATTACTCTGTGCATACTGGGAAAATTCGTGTAGCTTTACCGCGAGCCGTTGTTTCCAGACCTCATCCGAATAATAGCCGAGCAGTCTGCTTCTGACTGCCGTAAAATACCCGGAATCATCCCTGAACACCTCTCCATTAACCGCTGTCGCAAGCCGTTCCTCCGGCAGCTGCTGCCATGCATTTTCCTTTTCCTGCGGCATCCTGATTCCAAGAAGCATCTCATAAAAATGATCTATCTCAAAAACACCTCTCCGCTGCCCCAGAAATAAATCCAGAGAGTCATCCTCATGATTTTGTTTTCTGTATTCTAAAACCAGCTTCTCATACTCCTTTTGCAGTGCCACACCTATCTTTTGATAATCCTCCGGCAGAAGCCACATGCAAAAACCAATTCCATAATCATGGTCTGCTGATATCTCATCATCATAACCAAAGCAGTCCGAACCTTCCCCGACCATACCAACAGCAATCCGCTGTTCATATTCCGGAAATTTATCTCTGATCATTGCTGCCCCGGCCTCCATGTAAAAGGTCCGGCAACGATCCAGATTCTTTGTTCTTCCGCCTGCAAGCTTTCTTGCCAGAATAAGATTTTCCGCAACCCTTTCATAGTTCTTTGTATGACCTACATGTTTTTCCAATTCCTTTAATGTCTTTTTATAATAGATTGCTGCCTCAGTATATTCCTGATGAAAGAACAGTGCATCTCCCATTGCCGAAAGGACGGCACCGTAATGAAAATCCCTTCCTCCGTCTTTTTCATGAATTGCCAGTGCCTTTTTTAAATATGTGATTGCCAACGCATAAAGCTGCTCCGGCGTCTCTTCCTGTCCATCTGTTTTCTGTTCCTGTGGCTCCCTTTGTCTGCAAAGATGCAGAAGTGATAATGCCAGATTACTGTAGGTTGTCGCAAGCTGAAATACCTTATCCGGATAGCCTTCCACAACTTTCAGTGCTTTCTCCAGCATCAGCCTTGCATTAGAAAAGTCCTGCATTTCCTGATATAAAAGACTCCAGTTATTATATAGACTGGCATAATTAAATTCTCCCCCGGGCAGTTTCTCCTCATAGATTTCCTCTACTTTCCGAAACAGTGCCAATGCTTCTTCCCATCTTCCAAATGCACGGCATGCATTGGCAATATTGATCAGGCTGGTAGCATACTCCACCGTACCTTCCAGACCCAGATCAAGCATCAGCTTCAGATTCTGCTCGCAATATGCCATACCCTTCTCTTTCTGGGTGGTATCACGACAGAAGCCGATAATCTCATTTAAAAGAGTGACTGCTGAAGCATAATCCTGCTCTGCATATGCCTCATCGATCTTACCTGCAAGATACGCCTCGATCTCACTTAAATCTTTTCTACCAAACATATTGTCATATTCTGTCAATACCTGATTAATATCCATGAAACTGTCACCTCTCTTACTCTGTAAGCAATTGGCATGGGACATATTGCCCATGCCAAACCACAATTTGATCTTACAAGATCAGTTATTCCATTTAACAGATCTCTGCACCTGCCGGCATCTCCTTCTCCGGTGTCATCAATGCAAGATTTCCCTGTTCATCTTCTGCACACAGCAACATACCTTCCGATAAAACGCCTGCCAGCTTTGCCGGTTTCAGATTTAAAAGCACCATTACCTTCTTACCAACCATTTCCTCAGCACTGTAATGTTGTTTGATACCGGATACAATCTGCTTGACCTGATTGCCTACTTTTACCTGGGAGCAGAGAAGCTTCTTAGACTTCGGCACCTCTTCGCACTTTATGATCTCACCAACCACAAACTGCATTTTCTCAAAATCCTCAAAGGTAATCTCTGCCTTGGGTTCTACTACAATGCCATCATCTTCTGCAGTTTCCTGTGTCGCTTCACCTTCCTGGGCTTTTTTTCTTTCTGCAAACATAGCATCTACTTTTTCCGTTACTTCCTTCACATCCAGACGGGCAAATAAAATTTCCGGCTTCTCTGTTACTTTTGTACCGTTTGGCAGATGTCCAAAGGTACCCAGTTCATCAAATTCAGATAATGCAGTATTGAACTGCTCTGCGATTTTCTTTGCTGTAGCAGGCATAAACGGCTCTAAAAGGGAAGCACCGGTCAGGATACCTTCTGCAAGGTTATAAAGCACTGTTGACAGTCTATCCTTCTTAGCCTCATCCTTGGCAATTGCCCAGGGCTCCGTCTCATCAATATATTTATTGCAGCGTTTGAAGATTGCAAAGATCTCCGTCAGTGCATCTGCCACATGCAGGGATTCCATCTTCTTTTCCACCTTCTGATAGCCTTCTGTAACAACGGCTTTCAGGTCGGCATCCATAATATCTTCTACACCCTTATCCTCAAGGACTCCGCCAAAATACTTATTGCTCATGGAAATGGTTCTGTTGACCAGATTTCCCAGTACATTGGCAAGATCAGAATTGCTCCGTTCTACCATAAGTTCCCATGAAATCGTTCCGTCATTTTCAAACGGCATCTCATGCAGAACAAAGTAACGGACGGCATCCACGCCAAAGAAAGATACCAGATCATCCGCATAAATGACATTTCCCTTAGACTTACTCATTTTACCGTCACCCTGTAACAGCCACGGATGTCCGAATACCTGTTTAGGGAGTTCCTCTCCCATTGCCATTAAGAAGATGGGCCAGTAAATTGTATGGAAACGGATAATATCCTTACCGATCAGATGAAGATCTGCCGGCCACAATTTCTGATACTGTTCAGAGCTGTTGCCATCTGCATCATAACCAATACCGGTAATATAGTTGGTTAATGCATCCAGCCATACATAGACCACATGCTTATCATCAAAATCAACCGGGATTCCCCATTTGAAGGAAGTTCTTGATACGCAGAGATCCTGAAGCCCCGGAAGCAGGAAATTGTTCATCATCTCATTTTTTCTGGATACCGGCTGAATAAATTCCGGATGTGTATTAATATGTTCTATCAGGCGGTCAGCATATTTACTCATTTTGAAGAAATAAGCCTCTTCCTTTGCAGGAACAACTTCACGTCCGCAATCCGGACATTTGCCGTCTACTAACTGTGACTCAGTCCAGAAAGATTCACAGGGAGTGCAATACAGACCTTCATAAGCACCTTTATAAATATCTCCCTGATCATAAAATTTCTTAAAAATCTTCTGCACCTGCTTCTCATGATACTCATCTGTAGTGCGGATAAAGTGATCATAGGACGTATCCATCAGATTCCAGAGCTCCTTGATGGTACCTGATACCTGATCTACATACTCCTTCGGTGTGACACCAGCTGCTTTCGCCTTTTCCTCGATCTTCTGGCCATGCTCATCCGTTCCGGTCTGGAACCATACATCATAGCCATCCTTTCTCTTATACCGTGCAATCGCATCTGCAAGCACGATCTCATAGCTGTTACCAATATGCGGCTTGCCTGAGGTATAGGCAATCGCCGTGGTAATGTAATACTTTCCTTTGTTTGTCATAATGTTCTCTCCTTTTCATTCTTTAATTATTTAGACAATTACGGAATCTTCCATTTGTCAAAGATATTTCTCGACCTAAGGTCGCAAATATAAGATACCGGGGGCAAAAGCCCGATCAAAAACTTTGGAATGGCAGAACGCACAAAACAAATTGCTTGAATGACATTTTGCGCTGTGAAGATGAGACTCTATAAATCGTGGAAGCCTTTGCTGAACACGATTTATGCCTTTTGAGGCTCATCGTAACGTTTAGCGCATAGGAATCCAAGTAATTTGTTTTGTGCATTTTGCCAAATTATAATTGTAGACGGGCTTTTGCCCCTAGTATCAAATAAAAAAGGTCCGCCTCCTGTATTCAGAAGACGAACCTTATGTCCGTGTTACCACTTCTCTTCATAATCTTCTCACGAAGATTACCTTCATGGGTTTTCACAGAAATGTCAGTGGACATTTCCGCAGAAAATCCTTCTGCTGTAATGGGCAGATCCCATCGCAGTCTTGCCATTTCAGTAGAAATGGTTCGGTGCGCTGCTCAGGAGCCATGTTCGGTATCCTTCTTCCTGCGTCCCGTCTCAGCAGCTGTAATAATCATTACAGTTCAGGACTTCTCTGTAGAGGTTCGAAATACCTACTCTTTCCGTCATTGCATTCTCATTTATGCTCTTTATTTTTTCCTTATTTTCTCGTCTTTATCCCAGATATTCCTTGATCTGCTGATAAACACCTTTTCCATCCAGCCGGTATTTCTCCATCAGTGCTGCGGCAGAACCGGATTCCCCGTATTTATCGTTGATACCGATTTTCTTTACCTTGCAGGGATATTTCTCGCAAAGCACATCACAAACTGCACTACCCAGACCACCGATTACAGAATGCTCCTCCAGTGTAACAATTTTGCCTGTCTTCTTGGCACTTTCTACAATAATCTCTTCATCTATCGGCTTAATGGTATGAATATCAATGATTTCAGCATCAATACCCTCCTTTGCAAGCTCTTCTGCCGCTTCCATGGCACTATTTACCATGATACCGGTTGCAATCAGGGTAATATCTTTTCCTTCACGTACTTTAATTCCCTTACCCCATTCAAATTTATAATCCGGTCTATCATTGATCACCGGAACTGCACTTCTTCCCAGGCGGATATATACCGGACCATTGTATGCTGCTGCTGCGCGGACTGCAGCTCTGGCTTCCACATCATCTGCCGGGCAGATCACTACCATTCCGGGAATCGCTCTCATCAGAAGCAGATCTTCAATACACTGATGGGAGGCGCCGTCTTCTCCAACGGTAATGCCTGCATGGGATGCACAAATCTTAACATTTAATTTGGGATATCCGATGGAATTACGGATCTGCTCGTAAGCACGTCCCGTAGCAAACATTGCAAAAGAGCTGGCAAATACCGTCTTTCCGCAGGCTGCAAGTCCTGCTGCAATTCCAACCATGTTTGCTTCCGCAATTCCGACATCAAAGAAACGATCCGGATACGCTTTACCAAACAATGCCGTCTTTGTTGCCGCTGCAAGGTCTGCATCCATAACTACGATATCTTTATTTTCTGCTCCAAGCTCCACAAGGGTCTGTCCATAACTGTCTCTGGTTGCTACTTTTTTTATTTCTGACATAATGCTTCACCTGCTTTCATAAGTTCTTCCATGGCAATGGCAAATTCTTCATCGTTCGGTGCCTTACCGTGCCATGAAGCATTATTCTCCATATAGGATACTCCTTTTCCCTTGATACTGTGGGCTATAATAGCGGTAGGCTGTCCCTTTACCTTCCGTGCTGCCTGAAAGGCTGCGCGGATCGAATCAAAATCATGGGCATCCATTTCTAATACATGAAAATTAAATGCTTCAAACTTCTTATCAATTGGATAGGGAGAACATACATCCTTAATATCGCCGTCAATCTGAAGGCCATTATTATCTACAATGACGCAAAGATTGTCCAAATTACGAGCACCTGCAAACATTGCAGCTTCCCAGATCTGACCTTCCTGAATCTCTCCATCTCCCAAAAGTGCATAAGTTCTGTAATCTTTTTCGTCCAACTTAGCCGCCAGTGCCATACCAACTGCAGCAGAAAGCCCCTGTCCCAGGGAACCTGTCGACATATCAATTCCCGGAGTATGCTTCATGCTGGGATGCCCCTGAAGATGAGAACCGACTTTTCTTAATGTCAGAAGATCCTCTCTGGGGAAAAATCCTTTTAACGCAAGTACGGAATAGAGTCCCGGTGCTGTGTGCCCCTTGGAAAGAACAAAGCGGTCTCTGTCCGGATCAGACGGATTTTTCGGATCTACCTTCATCTCCTCAAAATACAAAAAAGTAAATATATCTGCTGCCGACAGGGAACCTCCCGGGTGACCTGCCTTTGCACTATGTGTCGATTCAATAATACCTTTTCGTACCTCATTAGCGATAATCTGAAGTTCCAGATTCTCCATAATTCTCCTCTTTCTGCGTCGCTATAATCAATGCAGTTGTGAATGTGACGCGGACACAACCGATACTAGTTTACCACATCATAAAGCATTTGAAAAGAACACATTGTAAAATCTTTTCAGACCAGACCGGAAGAAATGTTTCATCCACGATTTTACAAACGCTGTTCCGAGGATTCTTTGATGATTGACTGTGAAGCCCTCAGATAATCAGTATATTCCGCTTTTTCCTGCTGTGCCTGTTCCTTCACATGACGGCTCATGAAAAATACACTCCATACTGCCGCAGCTACGGCACTCACACCCAGTAACTCCGGCAGAACACCTGACATCTTATACCTCAAAGCACTATGAAATACGCTGTAAGAACCCATGGCAAGAACAAAAGCAACTGTTCCGATGATCAGACTTCTCCATAGAACTTTTTTCGGATCCTTACTGTCCTTTTTAACATACTCAATATCAGAAAACAATTCAAATCCCTTCATATTGTTCTCCTGCTGTCTCAAAGGTGATCCCTTTCCAAATGAAATAGTTTCCGCGATCATAAGCAAAATGGTTGTTACCACCATTGGCAGTAATCTTCCGCTAAGGGCAAGGAACGGATACAGAAGTAACAATACAGAAAAATATAACCAAAACGTGGCAAGCATCAACACAAGATAGTCCGTAAGCGTCCTCTTTTCAATCACCAGCACTTCCCCGTCAGTCTTGCCGGTCTGTCCATTTACATACACGGAATGACGTTTCTTCTGATATACATAGGAACAGATCCATACCGGTACCAGTGCATAACAGGCTTCCTGCAGTTCCACCGTTCCGATACATCCCATATCTGTTTCAATCCGGGAAACACCTGCACCGCTTCCTAAGATATAAGTTCTGCACTGCTCCTCTCCAAATCTCTTTACACGGCTGATGGTCCTTGGAACAACATCTCCCACTTTAATAGAATACTGTTCTGCAGGAAATCCGGAAAGATACGCCGGTGTAAAATCTTCCAGAAAATCATAATTATATGGCTCGATTCCCTCAAACCTCGTACTGGAAAAATGATAGGAAGCATTGTTGGGCACCTTATCAAACTTGGAATCCACAGCCTTTCTGATCAGATAACGTTTTTCAACCCGCTGTTTATCACTGAGTCGACCGATTGCTCCTTTATATTCCCCACCCGGCAGGAGCGGCATATCTCCCACATTAAAATCATACTTAATTTCATCAATGTTTTCCGTACGGTTTACAACTGCACTCATATCGGTATGTGCTGTAGCATTTAACAGCCAGACCGGAAGATAGACCGGATGCAGTTCCAATTTCATCTTATTCATGTCAAATTCCGGCATGGTATCATGCTCCATCCACCACTGTTTAAAATGGGCTTCTGCCTGCTCTTTTCTGATAGAAAACGGTATAATTTTCTCAGGTGACAGCTTCCCTTCCCCACTTCCAAATACAGCCATTCCGGTTCCGCAATAACTACAGGTACACGTTGCCTGTTCCGCCCCTGTCAGCATTTCAGCACCACAGGTCGGGCAGACATAACTGCTGGTATCACTACCGCATTTGGTTCCGCCATCCAGCGTAATCTCACCGGCATCATACTCATCTACGGAAATCTCTTTTCCGCAGACATCACATACCAGCTTTTGCTTTTCCACACTAAAGGTCATGTTACTGTCACAACCCGGACATTTGAAAATACAAATCAAAAAGCATTCCCCTCTCTATTTGATTTCTTCTGATTCTGTGCTATACTGTTCCCCGGAAAAATATACGAAAGGTAACATAGATCATTATGGATAGTCTTATCTTCAGCCTGAACGCCACCATCCCAATCTTTCTGGTAATGGTAATTGGTTATTGCCTGAAACACACCAGACTGATTACTCCGGATTTTGTAAAATCACTGAACCAGTTTAATTATACACTTACTTTACCGGTTTTGCTATTCATGGATATTTCCACCGCAGACTTTTACAGCGTCTGGGATACCACTTATGTATTATATTGCTTTTTTGTTACGCTTTTCTGTGTTCTTGCAATCTGGCTGATTGCCGGCATTGTATTTCACCTGTTAGGAAAACACAACCACGCAGACAACAAAGCCATTGTCGGAGAATTTGTACAGGCATCCTACCGGGGAAGTGCTGCTGTTTTAGGCATTGCCTTTATTGAAAATATCTATGGCACTTCTGTGATTGGTCCTCTGATGATTCTGGGAACGGTTCCCCTCTATAATATTATGGCAGTGATCGTCCTTTCCTTTACCTCTCCGGACAATCAGGGACTAGGGAAAGCACAGCTGAAAAAAACACTGCTTGGAATTCTGACCAATCCCATCATTATCAGTATTTTATTGGGACTTCTTTTTTCCCTGTTAAGACTCCGACTGCCGTTTGTCATCAACAAGTCTCTCCACATGATCTCTCAGCTGGCAACTCCGCTTGCCCTGCTGACTCTCGGAGCAGGATTTGAAGGTAGAAAAGCACTTGCCAAGATCAAACCCACCATTGCAGCTTCTTTCATCAAGCTGATGGTACAACCGGCATTATTCCTGCTTCCTGCCGTTATGCTGGGATTTCGTAATGAGCAGCTGGTAGCACTGCTTGTAATGCTCGGTGCTCCCACAACTGTAAGCAGCCACATCATGGCAAAAAATATGAATCACGAAGGGGTGCTTACCTCCAGCGTTGTGGTTGCTACCACTTTTCTAAGTTCTATTACCATGACCTTCTGGCTGTTTCTTCTCCGATATATGAATTATGTCTGAGATCCATTCCTCAGTCGCTTGTTTTTCCTTTTCGCAGATAAAAACAGTCATCCGTACCATCTGACAGAGCAGTAACCCCTTGCCCGTTAGCCAGATTGCCGATGACTGTATCTGCACTGTATCCAAAATAATTCTCCCAAGGACACCAAAACGCTATTCTTTGGGAAGCACCATTTCTTAATCTCTTCTAAATCTCATCAGAAACAGCTCCGATTGTGCCGGTCACGGAAGAAACTACGGTAATTACCACTCCAAGAATAATAATCAAGCCACCTCCCATAACAAGAAACAGCACTGCACTTTCCTCATCTGTTGCATCGGCTGTTTCTTCCGTCTGTGCCGTTTCTTCCGTCTGGGTTGTTTCCGCTGTCTGCATTTCCTGTGCCTGAACTTCCTCTACCACAGCTACAGCCTGTCCGAACTTTATTCCTGACCAACCAAATCCCAGTAACACACCTACTGCCAGAATTAAAACCCAACGAACAATATTTTTAAATACATTTTTATCTTTCATCTCTATCACAAAACCTTCCTGTTATTTATCATACTATGTTATTTTACCACAGTTTTCTGATCTATAAAAGTATTTCTTGGTATTTTCTTGATGATTCTGTCTTACTTAACATTCTGCCTTACCCAGACTCTATAGTCTTTATATTCCGGCAAGCAGATAACTTGCAATCAGACCCGCCATTGTCGAAACCAGAGCTCCCGCAAGTGTATACCTTGTCTTTGATACTTTGGCTGTCATAAAATAAACTGACATGGTATAAAAAATTGTCTCTGTGGAACTCATGGAAATGCTGACAAATTTTCCAAGAAAGGAATCTGTGCCAAACCGCTTAAAGATATCCAGTGCCAGACCTGTTGCTGCGGAAGAAGAAAACATTTTTACAATAGTTACCGGCACTGCCTCTGCAGGGAACCCAATTCCTCCAAGCATCTTTGCGAAAATAAGTCCGATAAAATCCAAAAATCCGGATGCGCGCAGAACTCCCACGGCTACCATCAGACCAATCAGCGTAGGCATAATCCTGACAACCGTTCTGATGCCATCCATGGCACCTTCCACAAAATCATCATAAACCGGCTGCTGCTTTGAAATCCCATAAGCAACCACAATAAATATAATGATCGGAACCAGAAGTCCTAAAATTTTTGTCAGCACTGTAAGCATAGCAAAACCACATGGTGTAACTTTATAACATTCTATGCAAAAGGCAGAATATATAGACATCAAGGATGGATTACAAATCCGTAAATGTAACTCTTTTAAGCACTGAAAACCACTCATAACGGCAGTCTGCAACTTCTAAGTGGTAATTATCTTCTTTCAGATGACTGTAAATCTTGAAAATACCACTTATATCAACCACCTGTATCTTTCAAGTGGTATTTTTCTTCTTTTCAGATTCCTGCAAATCTTGAAAATACCACTTATATTGACCACCTGTATCTTTCAAGTGGTATTTTTCTTCTTTTCAGATTCCTGCAGGTCTTGAAAATACCACCTATATCGGCTACCTGTATCTTTCAAGTGGTATTTTTCTTCTTTTCAGATTCCTGCAGGTCTAAAAAAACCACTTATATCGACTACCCGCGACTTATAAGTGGTTTTTTCCTTTTGGCTGCCTACAAACAGTCAAAAGCTTATCATCGTATCTTCATTTTGTAATGGAATATTAGTTGTTTACACTTTGCACGGTTCCTATAAAGATCGGCATTCCGGTATCTGCCTCAACGATGGCATAGACAAACGGACGATCCAGATAAACTTCCCTGGTTTCGCGCGGTTCTTCCAGCGCTGCAGTTTCACATACTTCCACTGCCGTAACTGCAGCTGCACGCGTTCTTACCGGCCCCACTTCAATAAAGGTCTTATGAAGCACACGGCTGATATACAAGTCTGCATCAGCAATCCCGCTAAAATCAGCACCATCATCAAATGCCTGCGTCATTCCCATGTCCTGCAGAACATCATTCAACTCCAGATCGTAATCGTAGGTAAATTCCGGCAGTCTCGTATAAACATCATATTCTTCTGTCCAGCTGTCCCAGAATTCCTGATATTTTTCTCCGGTAAGTCCCGCTACATATTCGTCCACAGTCATTCCCTCTTCCGGAAGGATAGCCAGGAAGGCATACTCATATCCTTCATAATATTTCAAAAAGCCAACAGCATCCTCTGTCTCAAAATAATCACAGCCAACTTCATGCATCATCTTTACATCTTCCTCATCACCGGATGCATTGGTAAAGGTTTCATCCTTTACCTGATATTCATCATAAGGATCCTGCCATGGTGCATCAATTGCTGTTGCATTGATCAGATAAAGCTGTGCCATCGGATCAATCTCATTAAACAGCTTTGAAATCATACCGTCCGTATTATCATCACACCATTCATTAATGAGATCTGTCGCTTCCTCATCGAATGGAAGAATTGACGCTTCTGCGTCAAAAATATATGACGATCGCACCAGATAATCTTCCTCCATTCTCTCCGCAATCATATCATTGATCCAGATGGAATTGGCCAGATGCAGTTCTACATCCTCACTGCTCTCATACCTCTCCATGAGATCCTTACAATAATGCTCCATCTGCGCCTGGCTTACACCTTCACAAAACAGACCCGTGATCTGCGCCTGTGTCTCCCCTTCCGCTCCGGCAGCCGCCAGTTCAAGTGCCATCATAACAGAAGTCGGCGAAACCATACAATTGGTTCCTTCTTCCACAGAACCGCGGAATAATTCCATGGAATAATCCAGATATCCCTTTTCAATTGTTTCCGCGTCATACTCCTCCAGTTCCTGCTCGATCTCTTCCTGCAGTGCTTCCTCCTGCTCCGGATCAACCTCCTGCTGCACCACCTGTCTTTCCTCGTCACGGTCAGAATCTCTATCCTGCTCTCCGCAGGCTGTCAAAGCAACCGCTCCCGCCAGTGCCAATGCCAGTATTCCTGCACATTTTTTCTTTCTTGTCATTTTCTTCATAGTATTTCCTCCCTTTTCTTCCTTCCTGGTCAGCTGAAATACGCTTATTCCCAGTAAGATTATTCTCAGTCGCCTGTTTTCTACATAAAACAGTAATGACAGAAAAAGCAGCCGGAAACGACTGCCAATTTCCTTCTGATCATGATACGTATCAGACTGCTCTAATTTATGGAAAAAATTAAAATTATAAATTTAAGCCTTTTGTCTCCTCGCAGCCCAGCACCAGATTCATACACTGAATCGCTGCACCGGAAGCACCCTTGCCAAGATTATCAAACTGGGCGGAAAGAACAATACGTTCCTCATTGCCTGTCACATAAATCTTCAGTCCATCCCATCCGGATAATGCATTGCCTGCCAGGAAACCACTGGCTGCGGTCTCATCCTCCGGAGTGCTGACGCGGATAAACGGTTCGCCATGATAATACTCAGCATAATACGAAAGCAATGTCTCCGGTGTCTGATTACCATTTAACATATCAGCAAACAACGGAACAGAAACTACCATTCCACTGTAATAATCATCAATAATCGGGGAAAACAGAGGTGTTCTGTCCAGCCCTGTAATCTTCTGCATTTCCTTTAAATGCTTATGCTTCTGTGCCAGTGCATATTCTCTTCCGGAAGAAAATTCCTTCGGTCTGTCCTCGCTCTCATAGACTGCAATGGTCTTCTTACCTGCACCACTGTAACCGGAGATTGCAAAGCTGCTTACCGGATAATCCTTAGGCAGAATCCCGCCTGCCACCAGCGGATACACCAGTGAAATAAAGCCCGATGCATAGCAGCCCGGCACGGCAATTCGTTTGCCTGTGCGGATTGCTTCACGGTGTTTTTCAGAAAGTTCCGGAAATCCATATGCCCATCCTTCCATGGTACGATGTGCTGTGGACGTATCAATAACGGTCACATGATCATTTTCCACAAGACTGACCGATTCTTCTGCTGCCACATCAGGAAGGCAAAGGAATGCAATATCTGCCTGATTGATCAATCGTTTCCTCTCTGCCGGATCTTTTCGAAGCTCCGGATCAATCTTAATCAGTTCCACATCATCCCGCCCTGCAAATCTTTCATAAATCCGCAGTCCTGTTGTTCCTTCACTTCCGTCAATAAATACTTTTGTCTTCATACCATAATTTCCTTTCAAACGCACATTACTCAATTTTCTGATAACGATTGAATACCTTGTCCTCACCACATACCAGCTTTGTCCCGTCGCTGTCGCGGATAATATAATCCCCTTCCGCAATAAAAGTCCTGCCTCTTCGCGTTCTGATATAAGGGCACACTACCGTTCCGTTATCGCGGGTAATACGAACCAGCGAATCTGTCACAATCCATCCCTTTGTAACTACATCAGACCATAGTTCAAAGCCGTCTTCCATATTCTTTCCAACTTCATATTTTTCCACTTCAGATTCCAATGCTGTTCTGATACACTTCATAAAGATCCCCCCAATTCTTTTGTAGTTCATCCATTTGCAACCTTAGTTTACATACTTTTATTTTATTATAACAAAACAATCTGCAAATGTCTTTATTTTTTGCCAGTTCTTTTCATTCCTGTAAAATCTCCGTAATTGCACAATCCGGTACAGTATATTATAATTTTCATATCAGTGATTATTTTTTATCACTCCATGACAATCTAATACACAGGAGGGCAGCATGGCAACTGAGGATAATTTCTTATATAATCTAATGGATGTAGAGAATCTCATTCAAAGAATCGATAACATACGTCGTATGATTTCCGAACAATACAAAAATGGTATCATTCCGGATAATAATGTAATGAATGTCTTAGGAAATTCCATTCATACAATTACCGAAATGCTTGCTTCTGTTTATGCCCTTCCTGAAGCTGAGCAAATATTCAATGACCTTTGTCATGGTATTTATTCTGACATGTTGGACGACCAAATTGTAAAATGGGAAGATGATGTCAATTGTTTTATTTCTTATCTAATGTCCTCCTCCGGTAGATGTAATCTGTGCGGAAAAGATGTCATCTATTTGTTCCGTCCCAGGCCTGATCAGAACGAGCAGGAAATACACAAGTGTTTATATGCAAACAGAATCTACGAATCTGAAAGCTGGCAGAAATGTAAGTGCCCGGAATGTCAGGCCATAGACAGAGAACGTATGATTGCTTTGTTTATTGATCTGTTACAACCGGAAGGAAATCAGTGCTTAAACCTATTACATATCGCACCTTCTGAAGAACTCCATAAATGGTTATTGAAAAAAGAATACATACAATGTGATACTTCAGATCCTTTACTGTCCAAAATCACTTCCCAAAATGGAGATCTTAGCCCGGACAGCATCAATGATGCAACCTATGACATCATTATCTGCTCCTATGTTTTAGATCAGATTGAAGACGACAAAGCATTCCTTCATACACTCCATCGGATTCTGAAACCGGACGGAATATGCCTTTTTCTTGTTCCTCTGCTCCTTGGTCTTGACAAAACAATAGAACGAACCTCACTTAGCAAAGAGGAAGCTTTGCAATATTGGGACAATGAGGAACAGAAACGTCTGTATGCCACAGAAGATTTTCTAAACCGCCTTTCAGACGCCGGTTACCTGGTGCACATTTTAGGGAAAGAATATTTCGACGAAGATGCATGGAACCAGGCAGGTCTATCCGATATCCACTATCTCTATGCCGCAACAAAAACCGATATCGGAATTGGAGTCGAACCTTATCAGCCTGCCTCATCACAGCCGGAAGCTCTGGTCAGTGTTGTTATGCCATCCTATAACCGGGGATATTTTATTGAACGTGCCATAAAGAGTGTCCTGAATCAGACATATCAAAATTTTGAATTAATTATCGTTGATGATGCTTCTACAGATAATACCGAAGAAGTCATCAAGAGCATCAACGACAATCGCATCCGCTATATCAAACTGGAACAAAACAGTGGTGCCAATCATGCACGAAACATTGGTATTCAGTCTTCTAACGGATCCTATATTGCATTTAACGACAGTGATGTAGAATGGTTACCGGAAAAGCTTGAAAAACAGATGAAACTGATGAAGCTTGAAGAAAAACGACAGGGAAATAAAATCGGTGTTATTTATTGCCGCATGGCAAAATACGAAGGAAATAAACTGTTAAGAATTTTGCCGGATGATCAGGAATTAAGTGAAGCCATGGTAGGAAACACCTATTTATTTATGCTGCGTAATATGTTTATTGACCTTCCTTCTGCACTGATCAGAAAAGATGTATTTGAGCATTGCGGATACTTTAATGAAAATTTGAAACGACTGCAGGATTGGGAATTATTTCTACGCATTGCAAAACAATATCACTTTTCTCTTGTACAGGATGTATTGATTCATTCTTATCTGTTGGATGACTGTATCTCAAAAAATACAAGAGGATGGCTGGATACCGTTTTGTACGTTTTTGAACTCCATGATATTGTTCATACCAGCCGCCTTGCCTATCAAAAAATCTCCTTAGAATTTTTTGATAATATGAAGGATTATAGAAATCAATATCCCGATTCCGATGATTATCTCAATGAAATATTTTCGCAGCTAGAAAAGCATGGCTACTTTACAAAAGCGGATATTCTTCAAAAGAAACAGATGCTTGGAATAGCAACAGTAAATTCAGAATCTTACAAGAAAGAAAAGGAGGTATCCCCTATGGAACTAAAACAGCTTTACGATAGAATGGATCAGTTAGATCAAAAACTAAATGAAATTAATCAAAATGTTACATACAATGACAGAATGCTGAATGAGCTTTTATGGGCACAAGTATTTAACAGTGCCAGATGTGCATTTCCATGGTTGGACAATAATCTTGCATTATGGCCCGGCCGTTGGGGCGTTTGCTATCAATATATGTATGTTGTTTCACGATACCTCAATGAAGTACAACCCAAGAGCATATTGGAAACCGGTTTGGGACAAAGCACCCGTCTGATCGGCAGTTATGTGAAATGGTTAGAGACAAGGCAGGAATGCAGTCATCTGGTTATCGAACACGACGCTGACTGGATTAAAATATTTGAAAATGATTTCCCACACGGAACATCGACCAGGATCATACAAAGAAATCTTACTCCGATAGAAATAAATCCGCAAAGTAAAACTTATGTTTATCAGAATCTTGGAGAAATGATTCAGGGGAAGAAGTTCGATTTCATTTCCTTGGACGGTCCTTATGGAACAAATGAACCGGACGGTTTTTCACGGATTGATATCCTAAATTTCCTCCCGGAATGTCTGAATAGCAGTTTTTGTATCATATTGGATGATTATGAGCGTTATGGAGAAAAGAATACCGTAAAATGTATCAAAGTGAAGCTGCAGGAAAATCACATACCTTTCTGTGAAGCGGTTTACCGGGGTATCAACGATATGTATTTACTGGCATCTGCCGATTTACAATTTCTCTGCACTTTATAATATCAATCCGTTTTTTTCCATTTCACCAGCTTACAAAATACAATTGCAGCCAATGTACTGCACGTGGTTGCAAGAATTGCCGGTGCGATGATTGCCGCAGGATCTTCACTTCCATACTGGAGACGGTATGCAATCATCGTAACCGGAATCAGCTGCAGGGAAGAAATATTGAGAATCAGAAAATCACACATTTCATCGCTGGCAATATCTGTTCCACCAGCCCCCTTTCTATCATCATCGCTTCCGCCTGTTGTCTTCCCCCTGCGTTCCTCTTCCAGCTTCGAAAGTTCTTTCATTGCCTCCAGCCCGGCGGGAGTTGCCGCCCAGCCAAGGCCTAAAATGTTGGCAATGATATTTACCGAAATCGGCTGCAGCGCCCTGTGGTTTTCCGGGATCTTTGGAAACATAAAATGTACAAACGGTCGTATTGCCTTTGTCAGTCCCGCAACCATTCCGGACCGTTCCGCCACCTTCATCAGTCCTACCCAGAATGCCATGATTCCGCACATCGTAAAGCATAACTCTACCGCCTCCCCTGCGGAAGAAAAGGCAGCTTCTCCTACCTCTGCAATACTTCCGGTAAATGCCCCATAAACAATTCCAATGATCAGCATAACTGCCCAGAAATAATTTAACATACACTCTCCACACAACAGAATCTTACGTCATATACAATTCTATTGTGCCAATCAATAAAATATTCATTTCATTATATTCTTCTGTGGCATTCCTTATTTCTTAGATTTCCTCTTCATTCATCAATACCAGACCACTATGCATCGGTTGCAGTTTTTCTCCCATCACCGGCTTCATCAAATCATACGCACGCTGTCCTGTACAGTGTCCCGTATAAAACACCGTATCGTATGCAGCCAGTTCTTCTGCCGTCTTTCTAATGACTGCTTCTTCCTCTTGTGTATAATCGCCTTTTTTCATCATATGAAATCCACTGATTACCACATCCGGTGTCCCTCCATAGATCTCATGATACCTGTCTAAAATATTCAGAATGCCGTTGTGTGCGCAACCGGATAATAAAACATTCCGCTCTTTCTGCCGGATCACCAGACACTGTTCATGCTTAAACTCGTCCTGCTGCCGTTTTCCATCCACTTCCTCTTCCAGAAGAATATTACTCTGCGGCCAGTACCGCCTTCCCGTAATTCCCGTAAACAAGGAAAGCTCCTCATCGATCCTATATTCTCCATTTACCCTGACAAGCTGAGGCAAGTCCAATATTCTCCGGTCAATCCCAATATAGCGGCTGCCATGGTAATATGCTCCATCCGCCCCTGATGACACATAGATGGCTGCAGACCGGTTATATTCTGCAAATGTCAGGATGCCGCCGGAATGGTCATAATGCCCGTGACTCAACACCACTTTATCAATTGTTTTCAGATCAATTCCCAGCTTTTTGGCATTCTCCGCAAACGCCCCTGTTGCTCCGGTATCCAGTAAAATCTTATGCTTTTTCGTCTCAACATAGACAGACAATCCATGTTCAAAGGCACAGGCTGCATTTCCACAGGTATCTTCCATTACCGTTATGATCTTCATGCGTTCCTCCCGGATTCCATAAACAGATAACACCAGATATCACTTTGTCTGTACTTCAAAAGCTAATATCTGGTGCTTCATTTTATGATTTATATATCATCTGATTCAACTTCCGATTAAAAATTCTCTGCACTGATCTCAAAATAGCTCTGCGGATGATTACAGGTCGGACATACCTCGGGGGCATTGGTGCCTACTACGATATGACCGCAGTTACGGCATTCCCATACCTTTACTTCACTCTTGGCAAATACTTCCTGCATCTCAATATTCTTAAGCAGTGCACGATAACGTTCCTCATGATGCTTCTCAATGGCAGCTACCAGACGGAACTTCTTTGCCAGCTCCGGAAATCCTTCTTCCTCTGCTGTCTTTGCAAATCCCTCATACATATCTGTCCATTCATAATTCTCGCCCTCTGCTGCTGCAGCAAGATTGGCAGAAGTATCACCGATACCGCTTAATTCCTTGAACCACATCTTTGCATGTTCTTTTTCATTGTCTGCCGTCTTTAAGAAGATTGATGAAATCTGTTCAAATCCTTCCTTCTTTGCTACAGATGCAAAATAAGTATACTTATTTCTTGCCTGTGATTCTCCTGCAAATGCTGCCTGGAGATTCTTCTCTGTCTGTGTTCCTTCGTATTTGTTTGCCATAAGTTCCTCCTTCTGAATGTCGCGTTGGCAGATGCACTACGCACATCTCTGATGTAATTTTCAATCTATATTATGACACATCTTAATTTTTCAGACAATATTTTTTCTCTGCAACAGAATTATTTATTTTTGAAATACTACTTGACATTAACTCTTTTCTTTGCTACAACTGTATTACGCGAAGCAATACAGTTATTACAGGCAATTTATTCTATATGGAATCTTATGAAGTAAAACGTAATTACGGAGGTGCATAACCAGTTGATTGAGATTGATTACAAGAGCGATCTGCCCATCTATGAACAGATCATTGAGCAATTCAAGCTTAATATCATGAAAGGTAATTTTAAAGAGGGAGATAAAGTGATCAGCGTTAGAAAAATGGCTGCAATGCTGGATATTACTCCTTCCACTGTTGCCAAGGCTTATGCGGAATTGGAACGTCAGGGAGTCATTGAGACCATCCGGGCAAAAGGGGCCTACATTGCCTGCCATTCGACGCAGCCGTCTGAAATCATTCCGGAAAAAGCAAAGAAAAAACTGCGCAGTGAAATCATTGAATTAAAACATAGCGGATACAGCTTACAGGATATCCAGAAAATTATAAATGAACTATATGACTCTATTTAAGGAAAGGGGAAAGGATCATGATACAAACCACAAATTTGTCAAAAGGATATAACAGCGGAAATGTCATCCATGATATTTCCATCAATCTTTCCTGCGGCACCATTTATGGATTGATTGGTTCCAACGGTTCCGGCAAGACCACAATGATCAGATGTCTGGCCGGCATCTACAGACCTGATACAGGAACAGTACTGATGGATGAAAACGAAGTATATGATAATGCGGAAGCCAAAAGCGAAATAGCCTATATTGATGATATGCCGGAATATAATCCGCTGTATTCCGTTCAAAAACAGGCAAACTATTATGGTGCATTTTATGAGAATTTTTCGTATGAATTATTTGAAAAGCTTGCTCTGGAATTTAATCTTGATGTAAAATCCAATGCGCACAATTTGTCCCTTGGGCAAAAGAAGAAGCTCTCCCTGGCCCTTGCACTGGCAAGAAATCCCAAATACATCTTATTGGATGAACCGGAAAACGGGTTGGACAATGAATCCAGAATAGAGTTCAGAAAATTAATCAGGGAAGCCGCCGACAACGGAGCCTGCATCTTACTTTCGTCACATGATTTATCCAATATTGAAGATTTATGTGATGAGATTATCTTTATGGATGCCGGGAAAATCATATTCTACGATACCATCGACCGATTATTTGAACAGGTCAATAAATGGCTTGTGAAATCAAAAAACAGGAACCTTTCCCATACGATCGTATTGGAAGAATGCGATGACGTTCTTACTGTAGTAACCTGGGGGCAGCGGGAAGAAGTGAAGAAACAACTGGAAGCAGAAGGTGCTTCCATCATCAGCCCGGAAAAAACAAGTCTTTCCGATGCATATCTGATATTAAAAAAGGAGGTAAATTATGAACGATAATAAACAGCTGAAAGCCCTGAAACAACGGGATAAGATATTCAATCTTTTTTTCTATCTGGTTTTACTTGCTCCTGTGCTCTATTTTGCTTTCCTAATCTTCATGGGAATATATTTAAATTATCTTCCTTACAGAAATCAAAAACTATCGGTGATGATTCATTATTCCTATTCTTTATGTAGTTTTTTTGAAGATTTTTGCACTCCGATCTTCCTTTTTTCACTAATTGTAATGCAGCTTATACGTTGGTGGAATTATGAAAATGCTTCCTTTCGTTATGGCAATCTTTCATTACCGGTCACGAAAAAAAACAAGCTCACTTATGATCTTCGAACAGGATTCCGCGCCATCATTACAGTTCATATTCTCTATGGTTGTCTTCTTTTACTCAGCCTTCTGACAGAATATCTGCTCATAAGAAATATGGATGCATCGTTATGCTCCAAAAGCTTAGAACAGAGAATCATCATAAATGAGTTATGGTATTTCCTGTTAGCGGTTATAAATAGCATGATCGGTTCCGCAATCATTTATACCACACTGGTCCTTGGAAAAATTGTTGCCCGTACCATCTTCTGGGGCTTTCTCTTCTTCCTTTCAGGCCCCTTCTGCTACATATTTATCTCAGATTATTCTCTGGAATTATTATGGAATATATCACGGCTCGACTCCAGGATAAACTTTTGGACCCCGGATGAACGGATCCTTCACTATGACTATATCAATCTAATGTACTTTGCAAAAACACTCCTCATTATGATCGTAATCCTTGTGTTCTTACTGTTTGTCATTTATCAGGTAAGCAAAAGAGTGGATGAGGCCAAAGGGGGCGCTTATTATTTTAAATGGGCGCAGCTATTTGTATGTGTCATGCTTTCCCTATTTTTCTTTATCCCGGTGATTACCGCACCTACAGAATATATGAGCTTTGGAAGATCCTTATATATACTGCTTACCTGCTTATTTACAGCCGGCATCTTTTCCGGTATCTTTTACCTGACCAATCCCAAAAGGAAATAAAAATACCGGGGCTTATCTATCTATGATAGGCCCCGATGATTCTAAAAACCCAATTGTTCCATCAACTCAGGAAGCCTGCAAAATGCCTCCAGTTCAGGCACCGATGCATTAATCTTACCAAATCCGTAAGCGGCATGAATGAATTTTAATCCTGCCTCCATCGTAGCATCATAATCTCCCTGGATATCACCAATATAATATGCATCATCCAATTGATTGCGTTTCGCAAGGAGAGCAATGTTCTCTCCCTTGCTCTTTAAGTTATTGCCGTAACATTCAATATCATCAAAATATCTGCCAAATCCATAAAAAGCAAGAAATGCCTCAATATATCCGCTCTGGCAATTACTCACAATGTAAAGATGATATTTCTCCTTCAAAATTTTTAATGTTTCTTCCAATGCAGGATAAAGTTCCCCGCCATGTTCCTCCAGATAGGAATTTTCCAGTGCACAGCAGGCTTCCAGAAGCTCCATTCTTTTTTCTTTCGTAAGATCAGAAAATAAATTGTCTGCAATAGCTTCCATGGTGAGTCCCATAACCCCCATGATATCTTCCTTTGTAATATCCGGGCGATCATAACCCATATTTTTTACGGCCTGCGTCCAGGATTTTGCAACATTTGCTGAAGAATCCCAAAGCGTACCATCCATATCAAAAATCAAGCCTTTTTTCATTATACTCTCCATTCCGCAGCCATTTTTTAACCTGCTTCAACCATCCTGTCATAGATTTCATCCAGCCATTCCCGGTTCAGTTCTGTACTGTCAAGAATGGTAATTCTTCCAGGCCTGGTGCCCGGTGCTTTTGCCCATACATCAGCAAAAATGTCCTTTGTAATTCCGTAGGACATAGGATTTAAGTCAATACCATATGTCTTCATGGTCTCCATCAGCCTTGTCTCATCTCTTCCCTGAAAAACACAGGCTCCTACACTTCCCAGTGCCACACCGATCCCATGGGAAATCTTAAGTTCAGGATAATATTCCTCCAGTGCATGCCCAAATAAATGTTCACTTCCACTGCAGGGTCTGGAAGAACCTGCAATTTCCATTGCGAGTCCTCCCATGACCAGGGCTCGGGATAAAATGCGAATAAAGGTCTGGCTCTTCATGTTCTTGTCATCGCAGTGATAGACAGAATCAAAGCTCATTCTGGCAATGGCATAAGCAAAGTCATCAATGTGGGAGGATGCTTTTTCCGCTGCCAGTTTCCAGTCATAAAGTGCACTATGTTTTGCCAGCGTATCCCCGATACCGGACATGGTCTGCGCAACCGGTGCATTGATAATCATATCCGTATCCACCACAATTGCCGTAGGAATTTTACATGGCAGTGTCTTTCGGCTGCTTCCAACCGTACCCAGTACAGAAAACGGAGATGCCAGGGAGTCATTACTTAAGGTCGTAGGAAGACAGATATAGACCGCTCTGCTGACAAAGGCTGCATACTTGGCCGTATCCAGCACTCTTCCTCCGCCGAATCCGACAATGATCTTATAGTCTTCGATACATACCTTTTTGGCAATGGCTACTGCCTCATCAAAATCGGCATTCCCCATGGCATATACCATGGCATCATTAAAATCTTCTTTTAAGGCTTCCACCTTTTCCTTAAATGTATCCAACAAAAACTGCTCAGAAATAATGAGTGTTTTCTGTCCCCTGATTTCCGGAAGATAATTTGCAATGATTTCATCCGCATGAGAAAATGCGTCCTCTTCCACAGCAAGACACAATGGCAAATTAAACCGCGTATGCTGATTCATGATTCTCTACTCCTTTCTCTTGACCGGTTTCCCTGTCATACTCCTTTGCACAGATATATCATACCCCTTTTTATTCCTTCATATGCTCTTTTACAGGATAGGGTCATTCATTTCTACCATTCGATAGATATAACTCCCTTCAAAGTTTCTCAGAATATTTTACCTTACTATGGTGTAAGTGTCAAAACAAGGAGGCGACAAGGATAGCGTAAAGTTATTGTTGGTTGGAAATAAGTAAGGTACCCCTTAAAGAGATG
>JBJELZ010000186.1:0-7024 GCA_051879415.1 Lachnospiraceae bacterium | reverse complement strand
CTCCCGAAAATAAAGGTTTTAGAAAGAAAAAAAGGTAGTAAATTTGACACTACCTGGATAATTATGGAGGCAAAGAGATGGAATTATTAACAACAAGCGAAATGGCTAAAAAATGGGATATATCAAGAAGACGGGTTACAACGCTTTGTGCGCAGGGGCGCATTGAAGGCGCAATGTTGAAAGGAAATACATGACTTATTCCGGAAAATGCGGAAAAACCGGATGATCCAAGACGAGTCCGTAAAAATGGACATAAAGAATGATAGGATGACAATAGTGGAGGAGGTGTAACATGCTAAATTTGGTTAAGGGCTACAAAATAAACTCATCTGAGAAACTAAACGAGGGATACGAGATATCAAGTGAAATATCTATTACAGCAAACGTAAACGCTGAAAAGATACTGGATGTATTTCAACATTTTATTGTTATGCATGAAGAACCTCTATTTTTTATTCTTGAATTGCCTGTTACGAGTGATAGAGAAACTCCTGTAGCACCAGGAATTGTTCAGGAGTTACACAAGGATATTTATTATATCGATGGCTGCAGTAGTGAAGAGTGCTTGGTTTTAATGGAACGATATGGCGAGTTGCTTATTAACGATGGAATAAGTAAGTTTGGATTTGGTGGTCATGAGAGCCAAGATGAAATTATGCTTGATAAGTATAACGTCGTGATTATTTATAGTCAGCAATTATCAGAATATGATGATTTTTATGAACCTCATGAAATTAGTAAGGTTGATAACCTTATTACCGCATGGGACACATTTACAAAAGAAACTCCAGGACAATCAGAACGTTGTGATTGTAATGGAAAGTCGGTATATGATTTGCCAGAGGAATTGAAGGAATGGGGCATATATTTGGCTGAAATAAGAAGTGAGTAGAGGAGGCGATACCTTGAATTGGTCGTTAGTTACTAAGCGGAAAATAAAAATGATACTTTCGAAGAGTTAATTAAAGAGAGAGAAGAACTAATAGATTCAATAAAGCAGCTTCACTTTTTAACGATAGCCCCAGAGTATAAGCGTATACGAATGGCCTAAATTAGTATACGGTTCGTTAACGTTTGAAAGTTACACTTTGCCTCATTTTGCCTTATTTTGCATAGTGTGACACACTATCAAAAAAAATGTTAAATTTCAGAAAGCCCGAAAAAGTGCGCGAACTGCGGCAAATTGCGGCAATCAAGGAGGAATTTTATAATGATAAAAGTCTTATTCATCTGCCACGGCAACATCTGTCGTTCCACAATGGCCGAAAGCGTCATGACATACCTGGTAAAAGAAAAAGGTCTTGAGGACAAGTTCTACATCAATTCGGCTGCAACCAGCAGGGAAGAGATTGGAAACGGACCTCATTACGGCACAGTGAATAAGTTAAGAAGTGTTGGAATTCCCGTAGTTCCGCACCGTGCAGTACAGATGACATCGGAGGACTACAGGGAGTATGACTATCTGATTGGCATGGACACAGAAAATATCCGCAATATGAATCGGATTTCCGGTGGAGATCTGGATGGAAAGATTTATAAGCTTATGTCATTTGCAGGAAGCGGAAGAAATGTGGCAGATCCATGGTACACAGGAGACTTTGATGCTACTTATCGTGATGTGAATGAGGGATGCCGGGCACTGCTTGACTATTTGATTAATGGAATTTAAGATTATGACGTTTCATATCATTAAACCAATTATCGGACGTTTTATACTCTGCATGGATAAGTTTGGTTCTTACATTTATACTTGGTTACAAAAATGAAATAAAAAAATATTAGGAAAGGCAGGTTCTATTATGTTAGCAATCGGTACAAAAGCACCGGCATTTACGTTGCCGGATCAGAACGGAGAGATGCATTCTCTGGAGGAATACAAAGGAAAGAAAGTAATTCTATATTTTTATCCGAAGGATAATACACCCGGCTGTACCAAGCAGGCGTGCAATTTCGGGGAATTATATCCGCAGTTTACTAAAAAAGGCGCTGTGATTCTTGGCGTAAGCAAGGATTCTGTTGCATCACATAAGAAATTTGAGGAAAAATACGGACTTCCGTTTACGCTTTTATCAGATACGGACAGAACTGTTATCGAAGCTTATGATGTATGGAAAGAGAAGAAAAACTATGGTAAGGTTTCCATGGGCGTTGTCCGTACTACCTACCTGATTGATGAAGATGGAATCATTGTGAAGGGTTTTGATAAAGTAAAAGCTGCGGACAACCCTGCACAGATGTTGGAACTGGTATAATGCAGCCCCTAAATATTTTCCTTTTTTGAAAACAGGTATTGACTCTCCCCTTAAGGGGAGGATATAGAATCCCTGATAGGAACATTACATTGACGATTATTGTTCCTATGCAGAACATTTTTGGGGTTTACAATTACCTGTTTTATTAAAAAAGGAGAAAACCAATATGATTAACATGAATATGAAGGAAAAGCATCATTGTGAGGAGAAAACAGAAGCTACTTTGTACAGAATCGGTATGTTTGCGCAGATGAATCACATCACTGTAAAGACACTCCGGTTTTACGAGGAGCAGGGACTGCTTCTGCCTGCAAAGATTGATGAAGAGAATGGATACCGTTATTATACGATGAACCAGATGGCAGGCCTGCATCGTATCCTTGCGCTAAAAGAAGCCGGATTTACCATTGAAGATATCAAAAGGCTGAATACATCCTCAGATGAGCATGATTTTCTTCTACAGAAGAAAAATGAAATCCTCTCTAAAATTGCGAAATTAACATTACAGCTATCACAAATTGACGGTTATCTGTCAGGCAGCGATTGTTCCCTGCATGCACCGGTAATGATGAAGAAACTGCCTGCTGTAATTTGCGCAACCATGGAACGCAGAATTGAAACATATGATGCCCTCTTTGATTTGATGCCGGAAATGGGTGCAAAAATGGAGAAGGCCGGCTGTGTATGTGCGCTTCCGGAATATTGTTTTACGAATTATCTGGAATCCGGATATAAGGAGGAACAGATTCTTGTCGAAGTCTGTGAAGCAATTGTTGAGAAAGCGCAGGCTGTAGAACAGTTGATTTATAAGGAATTTCCGGAGGTTGAGGCTGCATGTATTTATCATAAAGGCTCATATAACGATTTTCCGAGGACTTATGAAACGATTTTAAGATATATTGAGAGAAATGATTACGAGATCTGTGGTCCTATCCGTGAAAATTATATCGATGGTGTCTGGAATAAGGATTCAGAAGAGGAATGGCTCTCTGAAATCCAAATCCCGGTAAGAAAACGGTGTTTATAAGTACCGGAGAAACAGATATTTCATTTATAATTCAATCGGAGGTATGGTGTTATTATGGCACATCAGGACAAAATCATCATAGAAGGTTTAAAACAGAATAATCTTAAAAATATTTCCCTGGAAATTCCAAAAGAAAAAATTGTAGTGTTTACCGGTGTCTCAGGTTCCGGTAAATCCAGCATTGTTTTTGATACGATTGCAGCGGAAAGCCAGAGACAGATGAATGAAACCTATTCTGCGTGGATCAGAGGCCGGCTGGATAAATATGAGAAACCGAAGGTGGATAAGATAGAGAATCTTTCTGCTTCCGTGATTGTGGATCAGAGCAGATTAGGCGGAAACTCCCGTTCAACCGTCGGAACCATCAGTGATATGTATGCAGTCCTCAGACTGCTTTTTTCAAGGATAGGAACCCCATATGTTGGCACTGCCTCTTATTTTTCCTTTAATGATCCTAACGGCATGTGTCCGGAATGTTTTGGTATCGGCAAGGTAATGTCCGTGGATTATGAAGCGCGCATTGATCCGGAGAAAACATGGAACGAGGGAATGGTAGATCTTCCTGCATTTCATGTGGACAACTGGTATTGGAAGCAGTACAAGGAAGCTGCTATCTTTCCATTGGATAAAAAATGGAAAGATTTTACTGAGACCGAACGGAATCGCCTCCTGTATGGGGCAGATACTCCGGGAGGCGAGCGTATTTCCAAGAAGGCAGAGGGAATTGCAAACTATCTGAATAAAACATTATTGAACAGGGATACATCAACATTGAAGGAAGCTTCCATAAAGCGGCTGATGTCCCTTGTCAGTGAAAAGACATGTCCGGTTTGTCATGGAAAGCGTCTGAATGCGAAGACTTTATCCTGTGAAGTGGCAGGATACAGCATTGATGAAATGTGCGAAATGGAGTTCGCCAAATTGGTGGAGGTGTTAAAAACAATTGATGATCCGCGGGCAGAATCCATTGTGGACAAGCTGATTGCATCCCTCACCAGAATGATTGACATAGGACTTCCCTATCTTTCCATGAATCGGGAATCTTCCACATTATCCGGCGGTGAGGCACAACGTCTGAAACTGGTCCGCTATATGGGAAGTTCCCTGACCGGGATGACTTATATCTTTGATGAACCCAGCACCGGGATGCATCCCAGGGATGTTTACCGTATGACCAATCTTTTAAAGGAACTGCGTGACAGAGGAAATACCGTATTGGTGGTGGAACATGATAAGGATGTTATTTCTGTTGCAGACCATGTTATTGATGTGGGACCCTTGGCCGGCAGAAATGGCGGGCAGATCCTGTTCCAGGGAAGCTATGAAGCACTCCTCTGCAGTGATACACTGACCGGAAAAGCTATGAAATATAATATGCCCCTTAAGAAGAATCCCCGTATTCCAAAGGACTTTTTACCTATCTGCAATGCTTCCGTACATAATCTGAAAAATGTATCTGTAGATATTCCACTGGGCGTACTTACGGTAGTGACCGGTGTGGCCGGTTCCGGAAAAAGCAGCTTGATCCGGGATGTATTTGCAAAAGAATACGAAGAACAGGTAGTTATGGTAGATCAGTCACCGATTACCGCTACAGGACGATCTACGCCTGCGACCTTTTTGGGCTTCTTTGATGACATTCGGAAATTAATGGCAAAGGAAAATGGTGTGGATGCAGGATTGTTCTCGTTTAACAGCAAAGGTGCATGCCCTGCATGCGGCGGCAAAGGTGTGATTGTTACAGAACTTGTTTTTATGGACCCGGTAGTAACGGTCTGCGAGGAATGTGAAGGAAAACGATATAGTAAAGAAGCATTATCCTATACCTATCAGGGGAAGAATATCGAAGAGATTTTATCGATGTCTGTAGCGGAAGCCATGGAGTTCTTTAAGGAACAGAAAAAGATTTATAAGTTTCTTAAGGCAATGGAGACGGTAGGCTTATCTTATCTGTCTTTGGGACAGCCTGCCTCGACCTTATCCGGTGGAGAAAGACAGCGTCTTAAATTGGCGAAGGATCTGGATAAAAAAGGAAATTTATATATTCTGGATGAGCCTACCACCGGACTGCATGCTTCAGACGTGAGTAAAATTATGGAATTACTGGATATGCTGGTCGACAAGGGCAATACAGTTATTGTGATTGAACATAATATCGATGTAATGAAACAGGCCGACTATATTATTGATATCGGTCCGGATGGCGGAAGTGCGGGCGGTGAAGTGGTTTTCACCGGCACGGTACAGGATATGATTGACAACAATCAGGGCATTACGGCACAATTCCTGCGGAAAGCATGCATGCATTAATGCAAGAAAGGATTTCATCAATGAAAAAGATTTACTTTGTCCGTCACGGACAGACCACCTGGAATGTAGAAAATAAGATCTGTGGGGCAACTGATATTCCGCTGACAGATCTTGGACACGAACAGGCTATTCAGACTGCCCACAAGCTTCTGGAGCAGGGAATTACAGCTGATGAAATCTTATATTCTCCGTTGATCCGGGCAAAGGATACTGCCATGCATATTTCCGAAATCACCGGAATTCCGGCAAGAGAGGAGAGTCGTTTGAAGGAACAATGCTTTGGAAAATATGAGGCAACTCCCCGAAATGGTGAAGAATTCAGGGCAGCAAAGACACAATTTTTAAACCGCTATGAAGGCGGCGAGTCTATGCTGCATCTGGCACAGCGCATTTATAACCTGCTAGATGAACTGAAGGAAGATGATAGGACATATATCCTGGTAGCACACAATGGGATTGCGCGGGTCGTATATTCCTACTTTTATGAGATGACCAACGAGGAGTATGCTGCCTTTGGGGTAAAGAACTGTGAAATTATGAAATTTGAAATTTGAAATTTTTAATTTCAAATTTAATGTCGGGATTTAGTTGCAAATCTTAAAAATTGGTCTATAATAGATAGTGTCAAACAACGGGGAGCTTGCTGAAGCAGGCTGAGAGTAAGCTGATTTGCTTAGACCCATAACCTGATTTGGATAATGCCAACGTAGGGAAGAATCGTGTTTCTGTATTTTGAACGCATATGCCTTATTTTGGTGTATGCGTTTTTTTTGATTAACCGCAGAATACTCACGACATTGGTTGTAATCAGGAACAATCATCAATCAAGGACGGAGGAAGAAACTATGTTAGGAACCTGTAGTGAAAATGTAAGAAAAAATGTGCCGTTGGTACATAACATTACCAATTATGTGACGGTAAATGATGTTGCCAATGTATTGCTGGCATGCGGAGGAAGTCCGATTATGTCAGATGAACCGGAGGATGTGGCTGATATTACAAGCATTTGCGGCGGACTGAATATTAATATCGGAACATTAAATAAGCGCAGTATTGAAGGAATGTTTATTGCCGGACAAAAGGCCAATGAACTTGGTCATGTTGTTCTTCTTGATCCGGTAGGAGCCGGTGCAAGTGCACTTCGTACCAACACTGCATTGGAACTGATCGACAAAATTAAGTTTGATATTATTCGAGGAAATATTTCTGAAATCAAGACTCTTGCAGTTGGAACAGGTACCACCAAGGGCGTGGATGCTGATGTGGCAGATGCTGTAACGGAAGAAAATCTGGACAGCATGGTTGCATTTTCGAAGGAGTTTGCTGCAAAGTTTCACACCATTGTAGCCATTACAGGTGCCATTGATCTGGTGGCAGATGCAGAGAAATGCTATGTGATACGTAACGGTCGACCGGAAATGGGTAAAATTACAGG
>JBJELZ010000185.1:0-35540 GCA_051879415.1 Lachnospiraceae bacterium | reverse complement strand
GACCTCAAAACAACGTAAATTATCTTCTATTTATGAATATTCTGACAATTCGCATTCATCATGAAATGATGAATTGGTCTTTTTCAACACATAAAGAAAAGCCCCGGAAATTCAACATTTCCAGGACTTCTCCATATAATCTTTATTTTAGATTTCTACTAATTAGCTGTTAATCGCAGATTAACATACACCCTGAGCTAACATAGCATTTACAACCTTCTCAAATCCTGCGATGTTGGCACCGGCAACATAGTCTCCGGCAACGCCATACTTCTTAGCAGCATCATCAGCATTGTGGAAGATGTTGATCATGATGTTCTTAAGCTTGCTGTCAACCTCTTCAAAGGTCCAGGAAAGTCTCTCGGAGTTCTGGCTCATTTCCAGTGCGGAAGTAGCAACACCACCTGCGTTGGAAGCCTTACCGGGTGCGAAGAGTACTCCGTTCTCCTGCAGATACTTTGTAGCATCTAAAGTTGTAGGCATGTTAGCACCTTCAGCTACTGCGAAGCATCCGTTAGCAACCAAGGTCTTTGCATCTTCAAGGTTCAACTCGTTCTGTGTTGCACAAGGAAGTGCTACATCACATTTTACAGACCACTGGTTTGTACCCTCAGCCTTCTTGTCATGATACTGTGCAGAAGGTCTTGCAGCAGCATACTCTGTCAGGCGGGCACGCTTTACTTCCTTGATTTCTTTCAGAAGTGCTACGTCGATTCCTTCCGGATCATAGATCCATCCTGTAGAATCAGAACATGTTACAGGCTTAGCACCAAGCTGCTGTGCCTTCTGGATTGCATAGATTGCAACATTACCTGCACCGGAAACAGCAACTGTCTTGCCCTCTAAGGACTTGCCGTTGGATTTCAGCATCTCATCTGTGAAGTAAAGAAGACCATAACCGGTAGCTTCTGTTCTTGCAAGAGATCCACCGTAAGTAAGACCCTTACCTGTTAATACTCCTTCATAAAGACCTGTCAATCTCTTATACTGTCCATACATATATCCGATCTCACGTGCACCTGTTCCGATATCACCGGCAGGAACGTCTGTGTCAGCTCCGATATGTCTGTACAGCTCTGTCATAAAGCTCTGGCAGAATGCCATAACTTCTCTGTCTGATTTACCCTTCGGATCGAAATCAGAACCACCCTTACCACCACCGATCGGAAGTCCTGTCAGGGAATTCTTAAAGATCTGCTCAAATCCAAGGAATTTAATAATACCTGTATTTACAGAAGGATGAAGTCTGAGACCTCCCTTGTACGGTCCAATTGCTGAGTTGAACTGGATACGATAACCCGTGTTAACCTGAACCTGCCCCTTATCATCTACCCAGGGAACACGGAATTTCAACTGACGCTCCGGCTCTGTGATTCTTTCCAGAATAGCTTCTTTTCTGTATAATTCTTCATTTGCATCAATGACAGGACGAAGAGAATTTAAAACCTCCTCAACAGCCTGCAAAAATTCCGGCTCGCTGGCATTTTTCTTCTTTACCAGTTCAAGTACCTCGTCTACGTAAGACATCTTTCTTTCCTCCTTATTATTTTTCAAAATTTGTCTCTCGCGATCTAATCGCAATTTATTTATAATATAGCGGTATTCCCCCCTAAGAACATCCACCTATTATACGCTTTTATTTATTTCATAAAAGCAGCTGCCTTATGAACCAATATCTCATTCATACTGCAACTGCCTTCTCATTATTATTTTGCAGATAAGAATTCGTGAATTCCCTTTGCTCCAGCTTTACCGGCACCCATCGCCAGGATAACGGTTGCTGCACCTGTTACCGCATCACCGCCTGCATATACGCCTTCCTTGGAAGTTTTTCCTGTTTCCTCTTCAGCAACAATACACTTACGCTTATTGATCTCAAGTCCCTTTGTCGTAGAAGAAATCAACGGATTGGGTGATGTTCCCAGTGACATGATGACCGTATCAACATCGATGACAAATTCAGAACCTGCCACCTCAACCGGTCTTCTTCTTCCGGATTCATCCGGCTCTCCAAGCTCCATACGGATGCACTTGATACCATTGACCCATCCCTTTTCATCAGAAAGGATCTCAACCGGATTGGTCAGAAGATCGAAAATAATTCCTTCCTCTTTCGCATGATGTACTTCCTCCACTCTGGCAGGAAGCTCTTCCTCACTTCTACGATATACAATATGAACCTCTGCACCCAGACGAAGTGCTGTTCTTGCTGCATCCATGGCAACATTTCCACCACCGACTACAGCAACCTTCTTGCTCTTCATAATCGGGGTTGTGGAATTCTCATCAAATGCCTTCATCAAATTGCTTCTGGTCAGATATTCATTGGCAGAGAATACACCATTGGCATTCTCACCGGGAATTCCCATGAACTTCGGAAGACCTGCACCGGAGCCGATAAAGATTGCATCAAAACCTTCCTCTTCCAATAACTCATCAATGGTAACTGATTTGCCGACTACAACGTCAGTCTCAATCTTTACACCAAGAGATTTCACATTGTCAATTTCCTTCTGGACAACTGCATCCTTCGGAAGACGGAATTCCGGAATACCATAAACCAGTACACCGCCTGCCTTATGCAGTGCTTCGAAAATCGTTACATCATATCCTAATTTCGCAAGATCGCCTGCACAGGTAAGTCCTGCAGGACCGGAACCGATCACTGCAACCTTTTTCCCGTTCTTTTCCTTGGCAGCTTCCGGCTTGATTCCATTTTCTCTTGCCCAGTCTGCTACAAAACGTTCCAGCTTACCGATGGAAATCGCCTCTCCCTTGATACCACGGATACATTTTCCCTCACACTGGCTTTCCTGGGGACATACACGTCCGCAGACAGCAGGAAGTGCTGAAGATTCACTGATGATCTTATAAGCCTCTTCCATATTTCCAAGCTTAACCTGCTCAACAAATCCCGGAATATTGATTGATACCGGGCATCCTTTGATACACTGCGCATTTTTACAATTAATACATCTGCTTGCTTCACACTGTGCTTCTTCCTGATTATATCCGAGACAAACCTCTTTAAAATTGGCCGCTCTCTCCTTTGCATCCTGCTCCCGCACAGGAATCTTCTTCATTACATCCACTTCCATGATCTATACTCCTCTCTGATCTTTCCGAATTCTGTCCTATTCACAGTGTCCGCATCCGCCGTGATGAGTATTGCCCTCTTTTGCGGCAAGGAATGCTCTTCCTTCCTCTGTCTTATACAACTGCTGACGTCTCATTGCCTCATCAAAGTTCACCTTATGACCGTCAAATTCAGGTCCGTCAACGCAGGCAAATTTCACTTCATCTCCAACGGTTACACGACATGCACCACACATTCCTGTTCCATCTACCATAATGGGATTCAGGCTGACAATCGTTGGAATATTTAATTCCTTTGTCAGTTTGCAGACAAATTTCATCATGATCATCGGTCCGATTGCCACACAGACATCATAATGCTTACCTTCTGCCACCAGATCGGAAATTGTCTGTGTTACCATACCGCTTCTTCCATAAGAACCATCATCTGTTGTAACATAAAGATTGCCTGCAACGGCTTCCATCTCTTTTTCAAGAATCAGAATGCTCTTTGTCTTTGCTCCCACAATAACATCTGCATCAATGCCATGCTCATGCAGCCATTTTACCTGCGGATATACCGGTGCTGTTCCTACACCGCCTGCAACAAACAGCATTTTCTTCTTCTTTAACTCCTCAATCGGCTCATCCACAAATTCAGATGCCCTTCCTAACGGTCCGACCACATCTGCAAAGGAATCTCCTGCCTTCAGTGTAGACATGATCTGTGTTCCGGCACCTACAATCTGGAATACGATTGTAACAGTTCCTTTCTCAGCATCATAATCACAGATGGTCAGGGGAATTCTTTCTGCCTCCTCATCTGTTCTGACAATCAAAAACTGTCCCGGCTGGCAGGACTTTGCAACACGCGGAGCCTCAATATCCATCAGATATATATTATCCGTAAGTTCTTCGGCTTTCAAAATCTTGAACATCAGCGTTACCTTCCTTAAATTTTTTTCAATTTCTGACATTTTCCCAAAAATTCAGCACTACTATTTTACAACAATCTATTTCAACAGTCAATGAATTGATTATTCTTGTTTTGATTTGGCAAATGTTTGAATAAGCTTTATTGTACATAAATAGATAGGTGTTTGCGAAGCATTCCTTTTTTATGGAAGTTTGAGTTCCGCAAACACCTATCACTTTTCTCTTTCCAGTTTTTATTTCATACGTTTTCCCACTACCAAATAGTGTTCTCAATTTACCTTTTTCCGCATAAATACCACACCCAGTCCACTGATCAGCAGAAGAGCAAACCAGATTGTAATACTTCCCTCATCACCGGTTTGGGGTACTGTATCCAGTTGTCCGGGATCCTGATCGGCTGTATCATCCGGATTTAATGTAACACCTGTATCGTTATTATCATGATCTTCTGTCGGCGTTGGATCGGTTGGTGTGGCAGAAGGTGTTGTAACAGCAGTAGTACCCGTTTCCCCGCTACCCGTTCCGCCACTGCCTGTTCCGCCGCCTCCCGGCGCTGCCTGAACCGGCGTAACCGTCGAAGTCGCCCATGGACCGCCTTCATAATCCGCTACATAAACGGTATAGGTTGCCCCTGCTGTCAGAGAAAGTCCTGTGATACTTCCGGAAAAATTGTCAGACAATGTTCCAAAGGATTGCATTGCAAGAATCGTCGTTCCCGAAGCATCCCTTATCTGCACCATAACGGCTGACGCATCCGTTGTTCCGGCTACCGTAACAGTTGTGGTGGTTCCGCTAACAGAAGTAATGGTAACCGTTTCACCGGCTGCATAACTTACCATGCCATTGCCCCAAAGCATTGCCAGACAAAGAAAAGCAGAAAGTGCAATTGTTAATTTATTTTTCAAAATTTTCATTATGAATCAAATCTTCCCTTCTTAAATAATCGTTCTTCTAAGTAAAGCAATCTATTTATTCTATCTTGTAACAAAAGTAATCTCGCCATCCCAGTATACTCCAAGCCCGGAACCGATCTGGGTTCCGCCGTAACTGGTAGGATCATTGTAATCGGCATTCAATACCGTTGCATAGAATCCCGGAATGGAAGTTGTTGTATTGCTTGATCCATTTCCTGCTTCCACAAAATCAATGAAGAAGGTTGTCGTTGCTACGCCGCCGCCACTTGCACCAAGATATCCGGATCCGCCGTAATTTGTCCATTCATTTCCTGCATTGGATTCCATATATACCTCGCTGCCATCATCATACTTCAAGTGCAAAATAACATTTCCCGAATTTCCGGTAGTCGGATCAATGGTCGGATGATAATAGGTTGCATAAACGATAATCTGCTCTCCTGCTTCATAATCGTAATTGAATGTAAGACGAGACCCCGGTTTGCAATCATATTCAATTTCTCCATCAAACACTCCGGGACCACGATCCTCTAAATAGAAATAATTGATAACGAGACCGATACGCTCAATGGTTAAGTTTCTGCTATCTCCATTCGCATATGTAATTTTTAAAGGCACAGAATCATAGAAGTTAGATTCAAATTTTACTAAATAGTTTTCCGTGCTGGAATTTACCGTACCACTATTTCCCGTACTATCGGGAGGAATGATCTCAACGCCATCCCTCATGCTTGAATCAAGTAGTTCAACGCCGGTAATCTTGGTATCATTTGCATTATTTGAAACAATTCCGGTTTGTACCGGCATCAGGGTAAGGGTGGAATATCCCACATACACTCTTGCCATGCAGTTATTGCCGGTTTCCCAGATGGTATCCGTTGCACTTGCATTAAGTCCCATTCCGTCTACCTTATTTGGTTCACCACTACCGTGAATTACCACATAATCATTTCCCGGTTTCATGACACGGACATTAACCTGACCGGAGAATCCCTTCGATTCTGCCCATGTCATGTGTGAAGCATTAAATGAATACATACCATCGGTATTCATTGGCATTGTCAGAAGACCATTTCCTCCGGCAGCCACATTGCTATAATTCGCTAAAACAAGAAGACCCACATCTTTTATTTCGCTTTGGTCACCCATTATGTCAGAAGCAGAAAATTCTTTCATATCTCCGTTATTATTAGGGTCACTATCATTAATATCCCCTATTTCCCTGATATACAGAGAGGCTGTTGCACAGGTTCCATCTGACTTGTTAAAATTGGTGCAGACTAAAATGGAATCGCCAAAAGAAGATGGTATTGCATATACCGGAATTATACTTGTTACATCGGAACCATCGATTTCATCCACACCCCAGTTAATAGTTGCGGTATATCGTGTAAGTTCAACTACGTTGTTATCCCCGTCGTATGCGGTTTCTGAAACGGTATTTCCTGCAAATGTTATTAAGTCTGCCAGAGCATCAACTCCGTTATTAAAGACTCCCGGTTCCCCGTTTGGAGGAAGAGGAATGCCAAAGCTTTCATACAACGGCGGATTGATAAAGCGTACATACAATTCACTGGCTAATGCATATTTAATATCATCGGCATCGGTAGAACCATTACCATTCCAATCAATATTGCTGTAAGCATAAAGATAATCATTTACCTCATCCACAATAGCACCTTTACCAGAATTATTATAGGCCATGGCAAAGTGCATATTGTGAGAGCCACATCCAAAATCGGTATAATCTGTATATTGATATTGAAAGGAAGTATCGGTCATCCACAACTGATAATTATCGCAAGGATCCATGTCATATGGTCCGTTAAGTACTTTTTGTGTAGACTCTGGATCCACCTCAATTTTAACGGTAACCCGAATTGCTCCCTCTTGCTGAGGAATATTTTCTAAGGTGAAAGGACAATCATAAACATTGCCAAAATCTTCTTCATATCTTAATTCACCTGAAGTAACCTGATGATAGCTCTGAGCGCTTGTGCCTTCTATCGCATAGTTCCAATTACTTCCATCATCATAGGAATATGCCACCCGAATTTCCATTCCTTCTTCCATGCCTTCAAAACTTATAAAGAAATCTGCCGGGTCTTCATTTGACTGTTCATACCATGCACCTTCTCCTTGCTCATTTTCTCCATATATAAAGTTCTTCCACTCAAAGTCGGTATTCGCTACATCAACAAAACTGCTAACTTCATCACTCCAGCTGAGCAGTTCCAAAGGATTTCCGGCTACCTCCGGTACATTAGTCCTATTTTGCAGAAATAAAATAGCATCTTGCGACGCGTCCAACGTTGTACAGATCAAACTACCATAGGTATTATTTTCCGGATTATTTTCATCCATATGATTCAGGATTTCAAGGAAAGAACCTTCATGTAAAATTACCGCTGTGGCAGTAACTGCTTTCTCAATAACAAGATGATATCCTGTTGGCACCTCAATCGTTCTATAGTCACCGGCATCCAAACAACATACCATTTCTCCATTTTCATCTCGCTCGTAATCGCCTGCCCCAATATCTTCTCCTTCTGCCTTTACCATTCCCAAGGGCATCTGAAATGCCATGACAAGGACCAATAGCATTCCCACTAATCTTTTTAGCGTTTTTGCTTGTTTCGTTTGTTTCATTTTCGCTTTTCTACTCCTTTCCTACATTTGGTTACTCTTCACGTTTTTAAAATAAGACCGCATTCCGGAATGAATTTCATCCATGAGAACATAACCAACCTCTTCCGAGGATATTTTCTCCAGCTCTACTCTTGTATACAATCCTTTCTCATTTTGACCGGAGATTACATCGATGCTTCCGTCATACTGTCCCGATTTTTCCCGAAACCGGATGTGTCCTTTTCGACTATCGGACTCAACCAGTCTGAGATCCATTCGTTCTGTCATATCGTAAATCGCATTTAGAACAACTGATTTTCCAATTGGATAGTCCGCAACCATAGTTTCCCCTTTCTCTATACTTTCATTTTCCCTATGTAAAACCATAGTTTTCAAGAATAGCATAGCCCCATATGTTCCATCTTGGAAGAATAGTTATGGTATAGGACTGCATCATGGGGGCAATTTTAGGGGTAGTTTTGGTATAGGAAGGGGGTAGATGGGCATATTTTTTGTTGTATTTATTGGATTTCTCCATTAAAATGAAGAAAAATGCACGAAAGCGAGACTCAAACGATGCCGGAAAACAAAAGCAGAAAAATAATACAAGTATGTAGTCTGATAGCCCTATGCTTCTTATGGACCTCCTGCGGATATCTTTCCTGGCTGTATCAATTAATAAAATATGTTCCAAATCAGGCAGACTGGTTAAGCGAAGGAATTGGATATCTTTTTCAGGCCGCCGGCTTGTTCCTATTTGGAATGACTATTAAGCACAAAATAAAAAAAGAAGAAAATGCCACTTTTCTTCTTCGAAAACCTTTTATTCTTATTATGCTCTGTGATTATATGCTGATTCTGGCATCTGTTTTTTCTACGAACCTGCCATCCATCCTTGTCTTTGGCTATTTGATGAATTTCGTTCATGGACTGGTTGCGGCCTTTTACCTTACCTATCTGGCCTTTCTTATAGACTGGAAACACCGTTCCCTGACCTTTGGCGTTGGATATGGTATCGCAAGCATCGCTTCCTGGCTGCTATCCCTTCCGGGAGAAAATAATTTTCTTTGCAGCCCTTACGTTCTTATTGTCTATGGAATTTTGGTTGCAATTTCGATTCTTCTGCTTTTTCTTCCAATGTCCGCCCCGGAGGACAAGATATCTTTGGCTGTACTCTCTGTCGAAGAAATATCCTATAATGGACGGCAATTCCCTATCAAATTTATATTAATTGCGCTTTTAACTATCTTTTTCCTGAGCATTGTACGTTGCATTGGATTCTTTTTCCCCACTGCAGACTTATCCAAGGGAATCCCTTTGGAATTCTCCCGGGTATTCTATGCTCTTGGCTTAATCCTTGCCGGAATATTAAGTGATAAGAAAAGAAAATACGGTGCTTTCGCCACCATTCTATCTCTGGCATTTCCTTTTGCCATGGTTGCTTTGTCCGGAGAACTCAAAGTCAGCATTGCACTCTGGATTTTTGGCTACCTTTTCTATGGATTCTATGCTGTTTACCGGATTGTCGTTTTCTCAGATATTGCTTCTTCCCAAATTCAATACACTTATCTGGCCGGATTCGGGCTGATGATTGGACGCCTCGGAGAAGCTATTGGCAATATTCTCGGCATCCTCCTTAGTCATAACCATATGATTATGGTAATCATATCTTCTATCGGTTATGTAATCTGTATACTTCTGTTCTTCTCTATATTTGAAACACTTTATACCGGACCAACCAAAAGAATTCTGTCCGAGGACGAGCGTCTTAGAAAATTTATTGAACAGTATGGTCTGTCTGCAAGAGAACAGCATGTTGTAAAGCTGATCCTAAACGGCAATTCCAACGATGAAATTGCAGCAAAACTTTATATTTCTGAAAATACCGTCAAATTTCACATACGAAATATTTTGAAAAAGACCGGATGTTCTAACCGAATGGAAGTCATAACCCTGTATGATAAAATATAAGTTTCTATCGTACGCGTTTTCCCACTACCACAAAACGCCCATTCTCCACATGATAAGCACAACAGGATAGCGTAATAAACTCATCTCCGAATTCTGCGGTGACACCGGTATCATATAAGGACAGTTCTTTAATATTGCTGTACCAGTCATCAAACGCTTCCCGGGTATCTGCCTGAAAGAACTTGTAATATTTGAATACGTCTTCATTTTCATAAAAGATCTGGGAATAAAATACTGCAATCAGCTCATACTCCCTTCTTTCGTACAGGGAATCAAAACAGATGGTAGAATGCGACATCCCATATTCCTCATCTTCATAAAGTCTCAGGCTCCCAAACATCTGCCCGGACTTCATGGTATGACCGTGGATGATCAAATTAGTGGAAGGTCTGGTTCCATTTTCGTAATTCTGTCTCCTTGTTCCCACACCTGCCACGGAATCATTATCTAAGATCAGGCAGCCGTTTTTATTTTCTTCCCTGTAAAAATCATGTGACAGATAGTAATTTTCATCTTCAATACACTGCATAACCGGATAATCAATCACCGTATCTTCAATCGACAGCCATCCAATCAGATCATTGTTCTGATGATATAGATCAATATATTCCGGCAGAATCACCGGAGTGCTCTGATGCTCAGCCATTACCGCTGCAACAGACGGATCCTGAAAGATCTCTTCCACTCCTGCAAAGGGAAGTCTGACTGGCTCTCCCGTAATGACAGCCCACGAAATAATCTCCCGTTCCCTCTTCTGCACCTGCTGCCGGTTGTCCTTCCAGTCCCCATACAGATTCAGGAGAAACATAAATGAAGCAAACAAAAAAACTGCCCATACTGCATAGTTCACTATATTCTGTTTTAAAAACTTCCGTCTTCTTTTCCTTGCCATCCGTTTTTCTCCATCTATACAGCGATATCGCAGACACAGTGAGTCGCTCTTACGGCATATGAATTATCACAATAAATCCTATGCTATGAATTGCCCATAAGGTCAAGCTTCGAATTTTCCTGCTTAAAAATAGAAAACAGGGGAATTGAGAACAATTCCCCTATATCATAATATACCATAAAATGATTTATCTCAAATATAAACTGCTGATATTTAACGTCTTCTGATTGCCTTTTTCTGTACAAATACCACACCCAGTCCACTGAATAACATCAGTGCAAACCAGATTGGTGTACTTCCCGTATCACCGGTTTTCGGCACATCATCCAGCTGGCCCGAACCCTGATTGACTGATTCCCCGGGAACAACTACTGTATCCGTATAGACCAGTGCATAACAGGAAAATCTATCTGTTTCAAAGGAGATAGTCTGACTAACCGGATCGTACGAGCAAGGAAGAACATCGGTTACTCCTTCATGTACGCGGATGATCTGATAAGTTCTTACAACAGATGCATCCGTATTGATCAAAGGCTCCGGTACCCGGAACTTAATGGTTACTGCTTCTGTAGTCGTATGAATCTGAACAGGTTCTTCATTATTAAACTGTTTCCAAAGAGTAAAATCCAGATACATTCCCACGGAATATCCGGGAAGCGATGTATTCATGACTGTCGTTATCAGTATCTGATCTTCGTCTGTTGCCTGGACTTCTGTTGCCTGAATTTCCGTTGCCTCCAGCCATATTTTCACATTTTCTCCGGAAGCTGCCCTTGCCTGCTCCGCCGGTGTTAAAACACTTTCTGCCAGCTGGCTTCCACTCTCATCAAGCAAAGCACCCTGTGCATTCTCCGTCGTATCCGTATTGTTGGTAATATTGTTCGGTGTGGACGGTGTTGCAGTTGGTGTAACCGTCTGGGATGGAGTCGAATCTGAATTATTGGAATCAGATCCCTGACCAGTGCCTGATTCCGGACTTGAACTCGGTTGCGGGCTGGGGCTCGGTTCTGGGCTGGGACTCGGTTCCGGGCTAGGGCTCGGTTCTTCCGGATCCTGGAATCCTAATTCCCCGGACGCTTCACTGCTGGGGGATTTTAAGCCTGATCCTGCTGCAACTCTGGTATACATCACATATTTTAAATCTGTATTAATGGCATTTCCAAGAGAATCTGTTGTAAAAGTAATGGCTTCACCATTTGCATTGGAGCTGGCTTGATTCCATATTTCTTCAGTTACTGAAGTACCTTTCGGTACCAGAATATACTCCTGTTCCGGCACACTGGTTTCCAGGGTAATCTTATTCTCTGACAGAGAAGTTGTCACATCTGCCGTATCTACGCTTGCCGGAGCTTCCGGTCTTTGGGGAATATCCACCTCTACCGGATCACTGGTATCATCGCCAATCTTTTGTACAATGGATAATTTTTTGTTGAGGAAATTGTAATTGTTGCCGTTATCATCCGTTCCAACCAGAGGAATATCCTCTCCCTCATCCAGGATAAATTTATAAGTTACTCCTTCATCCGGGACAGTTTTAATCTCATAGGTACCCGGATCTAATCCGGTAATGGTTTCTCCCTGATAATCCGGTTTTGCTCCCGGAGCATCAAAGGACAGAGAACCACCTTCTAACAAAACGGCTGATTCATATCCCTTGTCTGTCACATCCGCAATTACAAATTTTATGGTAACAGTATCTCCCACGGAAACAGCTTTTTGGGCATTAAATACATGGGAATATCCATTCATATTTTTATTAAATCCCAAGTCAGATCCTTTTAGCACTCCACTACTATTGTATTCAAAATAATCATAGCTACCATTACTCAATGATGTATTCGTTCCACTTATACCAGCCTTTAAATTTGTAATAGTAACCGGTTTTCCATTTGACAACAAAGCAATATTTTCATATGGTCCATTATTGACCTTAACAAACAAACCGAAACAATCATTAAATGAAGGTCCCTGATTAAATTCAGACGACATAAATACATAATTAAAGTTTAACAATGTTCCTGTTGCTGTCATAGTAAATTGAAGCGTTGCTGTATCTCCACCATAATTATATTCCATTAAAGAGGCTAAATCCGCATCCTTCGGAAGTTGGGCTTTTCCTTCCTCATCCCAATGAGTACTCAACATAACCCCGGAATCAATGCCAAGATTGGTTCCGCCAAAGTCACTTCCTCCGGAAAACGCACGAACATCTCCCGACATGGTACAGTTGGATACCTCTATCCCCCCTGACAGCAGCATTTCCACCAGCTGTTCTGCAGTCTTGCTATCATCTGCGCTCATTGCATGAACCATAATAGGTGTAGCCGTACTTAACACCAGCATCACAGCTGCAACACACATTGATAAAATTCTTTTTGCTCTGTTTGTACGATGCCTCATTTTTCCTTACCTGTTCCTTTCTATATTTCTTTCGTTCTATATTGATACCATTATATGAAACGCAGTGTTGCAAAAGCGTTGCACATATTTCGATCTTTTTTATGTTCTCCTGTCGATACCGGAAGCCGCATAATACGCAGCCTTGTCCTCATACATCTTTTTCTCCGATTCCGACATCAGCCGTTCGATACCGATCTTTCCATCCTTCTTCCAGACAGTACCTACTGCCATCGTAACATCATGTTCCTTCATATCTTTTCTGAATGCCGTTTCCCGTTCTTTCAATTCCTCTTCCGTAATCTGCGTACAGATTGCTAGGAGTTCATCTCCACCGATACGAAACAGTCCAAACTCTCCAAAGACTCTTTTTAAACTTTCACAGGCATCCTTGATCAGCCGGTCCCCGGCATCATGCCCCTCTGAATCATTGACCCGTTTCAATCCTGTAATATCGCAATATACCACACCAATACTGTCACCATACCGGATCTGTGATACATATTCATTCATTGCAAATCGGTTACCCAGATAGGTCAGCGGATCACATAAACTCATCTGGCGAAGCTCCTTTACCAGTTCCCGCCTCTTAAAGCAGGAAATGATAAAATGTCCTGTAATCTGAAGCATATTCTGGGCATAATCCAGAGCTTCTGCCGGCGGATTATCCACTCCATAAAATCCTATGACACTCTTTTCATTAAATAGTGGAACAACCACCAAAGAATGTATATTCTGGCGTTTCAGATTGTCATATTGCAACGGATCCGTCTCGCGGATATCCTCCAGATCCCGGATAATGATATTCCGGTTTTCACTGAAATTCCGATACCAGTTAGCACAGACCTCCGCGGGAAGATTCTGAAGATTATCCTTTTCGGGAGTTACACCGCTGGCAACCCATTCATAGGTATTGTCATCTCCGCCGCTTTCATTCTTTTCAAAAATATAGGTTCTTTCCCCTTTAAGTGCTTTCCCAAGATACTCCAGCAGAACATCTATGGATTTATCCGGGGTAGGTGCCTGCAGGGCAAGCCGAAATCCCTCATTGGCCAGAGCTTCCAGATTTTCATATTTACGAATCATTTTGTCCTGCCGCTCCACAGCGGTATAATCCAGTGCAATCTCCATCCGGTACCGCCTGCCGTCTTCTTCAATCAGGGTATCTTTTAGTTCTAAATGTTTATCCAGAAGCGGATTGTAACACCGCCACTCTTTAAAGCTTCCCACTTTCAATTCATGGTTATTACAAATGGCGCAGGGAGTACTGCTGCCATGGAGAAGCTCATAACATTTTCTCCCTGCAAGTTCCTCTGCACCATGAAGTCCGAATGTCTCCAGTGCCTTTTTGTTCATGTAAATCAGGTCATTGCTTTCCATATCTGAGACATAAACAAGGGCATCCATGTTTTCAAAAAATTCCCAAATCTTACTCATTCCAATCACCATTTCACAATATAAACAAGTCTTGCTTCTGTAGTTCCTGTCACTTCATTCTCTTCTTCCTCAAGTTAAAGTCTGAGCGATTTTCAGTATAACAGACACCTACTTACAAATTTCTTACAAATCTTCTGCAAAAAGAAAAATCAGGGCAGCACCATGTGCCACCCTGAAATAATAGAATTTATAGCGTTGTCCGTTTATACAGGAAAAATCTTTCCACTTTCCAGAAGCATTCCGCAGGTCTCTTCCGCCCAGCTGTACTGTGCCATATATTCTCCCCGGAATGCAGGAGTTCCATTTTCCAGATAATGATAATAATCACAATCCACCTGCTCCCTGTCGATGGCATAGGAACCATTTGTTTTGATCAGAACGGTTTCAAGTCCCGCCTCCTTCAAAGTCCCGGAAAGATCATTGAGAAGCTGGTAAAGGTAATTTAAATTTCTTGCATCATCAAGCTTGCCCTCCCACAGCTTCGCACAGATCTGTCTGGTGGTAACTCCGGCACCATTACGGTCAATCAGGAAGGCTAACAGTTCTTTGGTCTTCGTCCGTTTAAAGGATAAGGGCTTTTTGCCAAAATATACTTCAAAATTGCCAAAACATTTCACGATTAATCCCTTTGGCGTCGATTTCTGACCCTTAATGTGGTCAATCTCTTTCTGCACTGCGTCCGCCGTTATGGGTTTCATCAGATAACCCGATACATGGATCCGGAAGGCATCTACGGCATACTGGGAATACCCTGTGCAGAAAACAATCTTACAGTCCGGCTGCAGTTCCAGCAGTTTCTCTGCCAACGCCAATCCTCCCATTCCACGCATACTGATATCCAGAAAGGCTGCATCCACACAATTGTCCTTTGCCCATTCCAGAGCCTTCGAACAACTGCTGAATTCTACTACCTCCGTAACATCCGAAGATGCTTTCACTGCCTCCGTCAAAGCCTTTAACATCGGTCTTTCATCATCGACTGCCAGTACTTTCATCGCTCTTCCTCCTTGGGAATCATAATCTGCGCCGTTGTTCCAGCACCGGGCGTACTGTCTATGGTCAGAGTGCCTCCACACATAGCTTCCAGTCTTCCCCTTATATTTTTAATGCCGACATGGGGTTTCCCGTCAGAAAGTGCTGACTGATCAAATCCCACACCATCATCCTTTACACATACCACATAGGCTTCTTTGGTTTCATAGGTGGATATTACTACCTTTCCGCCCTCTTCCAGTCCCATCAGTCCATGCTTGATGGCATTTTCCACCAGAGGCTGAATCGTCAGGGCAGGAATCAGAAACTCCCCTGCCTGCAGATTATATTCCACCTGCATATCCGGGAACCGGATCTGTTCAATTCCTACATAATGCCGTACATGCTCAATCTCCTGTGAAATACGGATGGGCATGGAATTATCCAGTTCTGTAAAATTTCCTCTTAGGTATAAGGAAAATTCCTGCACCAAATCCGCTGCTTTCTCCGGATCCTCCAGACAAAACTGTCCGATAGTTCCCAATGTGTTATAGATAAAATGCGGCTGAATCTGGCTGATCATGGTGGCAATACGGCTTTCTGTAAGCTGCCGCTCATTTTCCGCCAGCAGCCTGTTTTTCTCTGCCAGCTGCGTTTTCTGCTCCCCATACAGAAACATCATGCTGATTCCCATAAACACAATATAAAGCAGAAATCCCAGCAGGGAAAACAAAAGTCCTGAAGAAGTTCCCCTTACATAATAAACGATGATATCCGCCACCACACCCGCCACACAAATAAGGGGCAGATTTCTACCTACACGTTTCCGATATTCTTCCGGATGCCTGATCCGGTCTGAAATATTATTGCAGATAATCACAATAGCTCCTGCAACAAGCAGGAAGTGGGTCACAATTAGATTTTCACGCAGATCCATAATGTCACACATTTGAAGAAGAATCTGCAAAAGACAGATCAGGGCAGTTACAATACAGAAAATGTCAAAAATACGATTTCCCTTTTTTCCGTTCCTTCCCCTTATGGATCTGATCAACGGAATAATGCCCAGCATCATCATGGTCATCGAAACATAAAAAAGAAGCAACGGCTTTTCAGGAAACATAAAAGGGGTAAATCTTGTATCGGTCAGCCTCCAGAGTCCTATCATAACAGAAAAAAGGCCCAGACAGGCTAAATTATCACCGGCTGTGCCATGATCAAAATTTATTCCATTCTTCTGTTTTTTGAATCGTCTGATGAAGGCAATGCACAGAAAAATGAACCCTACAAAAACAGCCATTGCGCTCAATACCAATTGCGGAAGATCTTTTACCAGACGATCTGTATAGATATTCAATTGGGAACCTATGTAAAATTCCACTTCCCTATTGATAAAGTTTCGATATACAGGAATAATCTCAACACGGATTTCCTTTCCTGCATCTTCCCGGTAAAGCGGTATCATGACCCAGTTACTGCCTACCGTTCTGCCAATCCAGTGATCCACAACAGGTCTTAAGCTGTATACTTTTTCTTCATCCAGATACACATCAACATATTGATGCACAACATAAAAAGCCAGATGGGTATCATTCTGCAGTACCTCACTAACGGTAAACGTATATTCCTTCACAATTCCAACCGGGGCATCCTCACATTCCACCTCCCGGCAGGTGTAATCCCTGACGCGTGTAAAATCATCATCCGTCCGGCTTTCCACCACCCGGATGTTTTCCATAACACACAAAATAATCAGATAACCCAGCAAAACCAGACCTGCTGTCACAGACAAAATTACTGAGATTCTTGAAAGCATGGGTGTTCCGTTTTTCCGTTCCTTGGTATTGCAGTCAGACATAGATGATCTCCTCATTGGTTATCCTATTTCCCATATCACTTGTTGTTATTAATTACTTATAACAGATACCGGAGCAAAATTCTATAAAAATCATAGAATTCCCTTTGTGATTAAGCTATAATACAGTAGGGACGTTCCTTTTGTCACAAGGAGTGTCCCTCTGTCACAGTCATATCTTGTGATAAACGATCATACAAAAACCATCCCACAATGGGACAGAGGGACACTCCTTGTGACAAAAGGAACGTCCCCGGGGAGAATTATGAACGCAAAGGCATTACAGATACTGGAATTTAATAAAATAACTGATATTTTGGCCGGCTTTGCCGGCAGTGAACCGGGAAGGCTGATGTGCACCAGGCTGTGTCCGTCTTCCAATCCGGAATGGATCGAGAAATCGCAAAGTGAAACAGAGGCGGCATTAAACAGGCTTTTTAAAAATGACCGCATTTCTTTTGGTGCCAACCGGGATCTTCGTGGCACTGTAAAGGAACTGAAGGTTGGCAGAACCTTATCTGCCGGCGAGCTGTTATCCATTGCAAGACTTTTAGAGTGCTGTGCTGCAATCAGCCAGTATGGAACCGGCGGACGGGAAGATACGCCTCCTGATGCACTGGATGATTATTTCCTCCGGCTGGACCCGCTTCCATCACTTTCCAAATCCATCTTCCGCTGTATCATTTCGGAAGATGAAATCAGCAGCAATGCCAGCAGTGAGCTTGCTTCCATCCGGAAATCTTACGGTATCATCAGCGGCAGAATTCATACCCAGCTTAATTCCATGGTAAACTCTACCTACCGTTCCTATCTTCAGGACGCGGTCATTACCATGCGAAACAACCGCTACTGTCTGCCCGTCAAGGCAGAATATAAAAGCCAGGTACCCGGCATGATCCATGATCAGTCTTCCACCGGATCTACAGTTTTTATTGAGCCTGCAGCCGTTGTTAATCTGAACAATCAGTTGAAAGAGCTGGAACTCAAAGAGCAGGAAGAGATAGAACGTATTCTTGCATCCTTAAGCGGTATGTGTGCCGGATATGCCGATACCCTTGCAGAAGACCAGAAAACACTGACCCTGTTGGATTTTATCTTTGCCAAGGCAAGATATGCCATGAAATTAAATGCTACAAGGCCTGTATTTAACACAGATCATATCATCAAACTTCGTCAGGCGAGACATCCGTTATTGGATCCTGGGGCAGCAGTCCCCATTGATGTCCGGCTGGGAGAAGATTTTGACCTTTTAATCATCACCGGTCCCAATACCGGCGGTAAGACCGTTACCTTAAAAACCGTAGGACTTTTAACGCTGATGGGACAGGCGGGCCTTCACATTCCGGCACTTGACCGCTCCACCCTTTCTGTATTTCAGGAGGTCTATGCGGATATTGGAGATGAACAGAGTATTGAACAGAGCCTAAGTACATTTTCATCCCATATGACAAATATCGTTGATGTCTTAAAATGTGCCAACGATTCCTGCCTATGTCTTTTTGATGAGCTGGGTGCCGGTACAGATCCCACAGAGGGTGCTGCACTTGCTATTTCGATCCTAAATCATCTTCATGACCGGGGAATCCGTTCTATGGCAACGACGCATTACAGTGAATTGAAGATTTACGCTCTTTCCACCAATTATGTGGAAAATGCCTGCTGCGAATTTGATGTGGAATCCTTACGTCCCACCTACCGCCTGCTGATCGGTATTCCGGGAAAAAGTAATGCATTTGCTATTTCCAGAAAGCTTGGACTGTCGGATCAGATCATCGAAGATGCCAGACAGCACATCAGTCAGGAAGAAGAAAATTTTGAAAATGTAATTTCCGATCTGGAATCACAGCGAATCTTAATCAATAAAGAACAGGAAGAAATTACGGCACACAAGAAAGAGATAGAAGCATTAAAGGCCGAACTTGCATCCAGACAGGAAAAGCTGGACGCCCAGCGTGACCGCATTTTAAGGGAAGCCAGGGAAGAAGCCAGAGAAATCTTAAAGGATGCCAAGGATGTGGCAGATGAAACGATTCGTGCTTTCCAGAAGCAGGGCACAAAGATGACCATCCAGACCATGGAAAAGAAACGTCAGAATCTCCGCCAGAAAATATCGGAAAAAGATTCTGATCTTGCAAGTCAGAAACAGGCGGAGGTGTCTGGACAGCCGCTTACGGAAAAAGAAGCCCTTCCGGGAACCAGCGTACGGATCAAATCCATGAATCTGACCGGAACGATTGCTGTCCGGCCGGACAATCGAGGATATGTCAGCGTCCAGTGCGGTATTATTACCTCCAAGGTACATCTTTCCGATCTGGTCAAAGCCGTGCCGGAAGAGACAGCAACCAATCCGGCCAATAAAAAATCAGGAAAGACATCGAAATACAGTCCCCTTTCCTCCGGAAATTCCCGTCAGGGCGGCAGTCAGCTGGATCTTTCCAGAGCCTCCAGTATGTCCACAGAAATCAACGTACTGGGAATGACGGTTGATGAAGCAGTTGCAGTCATAGACAAACATATTGACAATGCTTATTTATGCCATCTTTCGGGCATACGCATTATCCATGGCAAAGGAACCGGAGCACTGCGTAAGGGCATCCATGCATATCTGGACAGCTGTCCTTATATCAGAACCTATCATCTTGCCGGACAGGGCGAAGGAGATGCCGGAGTAACCGTTGTAGAATTTTAATCTTTAAGAATTGAATCAGGAGGATACCAAGTGAGTACCAAACAGAAAATATTAATTGTTGATGATGACGCCAACATTGCAGAACTGATCAGTCTTTATCTGACCAAAGAATGCTTTGAAACACAAATTGTCGGAGACGGCGAAGCTGCAATTGCTGCTGTAGATTCTTTTGAGCCAAATATTATTCTTCTGGATCTGATGCTTCCGGGAATTGACGGATATCAGGTCTGCCGCGAGGTCCGTGCCAAATCCACAATTCCCATTATCATGCTTTCTGCCAAGGGAGAGGTATTTGATAAAGTTCTCGGGCTGGAACTCGGTGCTGACGATTATATGGAAAAACCCTTTGATTCCAAAGAACTGGTTGCCAGAGTCAAAGCTGTATTAAGACGCTATAAGCCGGTGGCTGCACCTGCTGCTTCCTCTGCTGCGGACACTTCAGAAGAAGTAAGATATCCGGATCTTATCATCAACCGGACCAATTATACTGTAATTTATATGGGTAAGAAAATCGATATGCCTCCGAAGGAAATGGAGCTTTTATATTTTCTTGCTTCGTCACCCAACCATGTATTTACCAGAGAACAGCTTCTGGATCAGATCTGGGGATATGAATATGTCGGGGATACCAGAACCGTTGATGTTCATATCAAACGTCTCCGGGAAAAGATCAAGGATCATGCTTCCTGGAAAATCACAACCATCTGGGGCATTGGTTACAAATTTGAGACGATGAACTAAACAGAGCAATGAAACAAAAGCGAGGAAGCCATGCGGAAAACCCTGTATTTAAAATTTCTAATTGCATATGTCATTTTTGCTTTCTTTGGATTTGTTGTTGTCACAACTTTTATGCAGGAAATGACAATGGATCAGTTAACCAGACAAAAAGCGGGCGAGCTTTACCGGTCAGCTACCATGATTGCCGAAAACTATGGTATTGATCTTTACCAGAATCAGACTTCTCTGGTTTCTTTAAAAGATCAGATTGATATGATTGCCCAGATGAACAATACCACCATCTGGATCGTCAATCCTTCCGGTCTGATCGTACTGGATTCCAATGCACCGATCAATGTCGATTCACCGGCTGTCATCGAAGGATTTGATCCTACGACCATGTCCGGTTCCTATTATTCCATCGGTAATTTTTACGGCTGTTTTGAGGAAGATCAGCTTACTGTCTCTGCACCCATTACCAGTGGTTTTACGGTACATGGTTATGTCATTCTGCACTATAGCATGAACCTGTTACAAAGCAGCAGCAACAGCTTTCTGAACATTGATTATCTGATGCTGGTTATCATTCTGCTCTTATCCCTGATTATCCTGATCTTCTTTACAGAGATGGTATACCTGCCCTTACGAAAGATCATTACTGCCACAGAGGAATACGCCGGTGGCAATCTCCATTATGAGCTTCAGGTAGAAAGTGAGGACGAAATCGGTTATCTTGCTGCCTCTCTTTCCTACATGGCTGCTGAACTGGCCCGCGGGGAAGACAACCAGAAACATATTGTTGCCAACGTTTCCCATGACTTCCGTTCCCCCTTAACTTCCATCAAAGGGTATCTGGAAGCAATGCAGGATGGCACCATTCCGGTAGAAATGTATCCGAAATATATTGATATTGTCATCAATGAATCAGATCGTCTGATCAAGCTGACCAACAACCTGTTAACCCTGAACAATCTCAATACTCAGGGTATGCTTTTGGAAAAAACAGATTTCGATATTAATGCCGTCATCCGGCGGACAGTATCAACCTTTGAAGGCAAATGCCTGGATAAAAAAATCGGCATCGAGCTGACGCTCACCGGGGAGGAGCTTTGGGTTCATGCTGACCTGACCAAGATCCAGCAGGTCCTTTACAACCTGCTAGATAATGCAATCAAATTCAGCCACCGCAATTCCTTAATCAAAATAGAAACCACGGAAAAACACAATAAAATCTTTGTTTCCGTCAAGGACAGCGGAATTGGAATTCCCAAGGAAAGTATCAATCTGGTATGGGACCGGTTCTATAAGACCGACATTTCCCGTGGCAAAGATAAAAAAGGTACCGGACTGGGTCTTTCCATCACCCGTGAAATCATACGGGCACATGGGGAAAATATCAATGTCATCAGTACGGAAGGCGTTGGCTCGGAATTTATTTTTTCCCTGCCGATTTCCGAAGAAATGGACAGCAAGGAAGATATCCTATAACACAGGGGGACGAGTATCTTATTAAGATACTTCTGTCAAAAGCCTGTTCAAAATCATTATATGTCAGAAGATACAGAATAAATTATTTTTATTCCTATGCGCTAAACGTTACGATGAGCCTCAAAAGGCATAAATCGTGTTCAGCAAAGGCTTCCACGATTTATAGAGTCTCATCTTCACAGCGCAAAATGTCATAAAAACAATTTATTCTGTATCTTCTGCCAAATCGGAAATTGCAAACAGGCTTTTGACAGAAGTATCTTTCCATACAAAAGTCCATGTTATGTTTCTTCATTGTCAGGTTGTGCAAATAAGACTGTTTGATTGACTTATGTGCTGCGGAAATGAGACTCTGTAAATCGTGGAAGCCTTTGCTGAACACGATTTACAAGATTAGAGGCTCATTGAAGCGTTTAGCACATCGGAAATCAAACAATCTTATTTGCACAACCTGGCATAAACAATTATGAACATGGACTTTTGTATGAAAAGATACGTGGATAAAAAAACATCTCAGGAGGATTACCATGAATATTATACTTCACGAGCCGGAGATTCCGGCAAATACAGGAAATATCGGGCGCAGCTGTGTTGCCACAGGAACAAAGCTTCATCTGATCGAGCCTTTGGGCTTTCAGATTAATGAAAAGCAGTTACGACGTGCAGGGCTGGATTATTGGGAGCATCTGGATTATGAATGTTATGAGGATTATGCAGATTTCTTGAAAAAACATCCAGGTGTCAGGATTTTTATGGCAACGACCAAGGCCCACAAGATGTATACGGAAGTTGAATATGGGATAGATGACTATATCATGTTTGGCAAGGAAAGTGCGGGGATTCCGGAGGAGCTCTTAGTAGAAAATGAGGAAAATTGTATCCGTATCCCGATGCTTAGTAATATCCGTTCCCTGAATCTGTCCAATGCCGTCAATATCGTTCTTTATGAAGCATTACGCCAGAATAACTTTATTAATATGCAGGCAGCCGGCGAACTTCACCGGCTGCACTGGAAAAATCAGTAAAATTTTATTTTTTCTCACTACGAAGTTTTTCGATAAACCGTTTCATGCGCTCCAGTGCAATCTTCAGGTTTTCGATGGAATATGCATAAGAGATTCTAAGATATCCTTCTCCGCAGTCGCCAAAGGCTGTTCCCGGAACTACGGCTACTTTTTCCTCCTGAAGGAATCTTGTTGCAAATTCCTCTGAAGTCAGGCCAAATTCCTTAATGCAGGGGAATACATAAAATGCGCCAAACGGTTCAAAGCACTCCAAGCCCATTTCCCGGAATGCATTCATCAGGAAACGTCTTCTCTGGTTATATGCATCACGCATCATCTCCACATCAGCATCCCCGTTTTTCAATGCCTCAACTGCTGCATACTGGCTGGTCGTCGGAGCACACATAATCGCAAACTGATGTATCTTCGTCATCTGCCCAATAATTTCTGCAGGTCCGCAAGCATATCCCAGACGCCATCCTGTCATGGCATATGCCTTGGAAAATCCATTGATCAGAATCGTACGTTCCTTCATGCCCGGAAGTGATGTAATCGATACATGATCCCCACGATAGGAAAGCTCTGAATAAATTTCATCGGAAATAACAAAGATATCCTTCTCTCTGATTACCTCTGCAATCGCCTCCAAATCCTTCTTCTCCATAATCGCACCGGTAGGATTGTTCGGGAACGGCAAGATCAGGATCTTGGTCTTATCTGTAATAGCTTCGCGAAGCTCCTCTGCAGTCAGACGGAATTCATTTTCTGCCTTCAGGTTGATAATAACCGGCTTACCGCCTGCCAGAATCGTACATGGTTCATAAGATACATAACTTGGCTGGGGAATCAGGACTTCATCTCCCGGATTCAGCATTGCACGAAGCGCAATATCAATTCCTTCAGAACCACCAACCGTAATAATAACCTCATCATTAAAATGATAGGAAACACCGATTCTGCGATTTAAATAATTGCATATTTCCATTCTCAATTCTTTCAGACCGGAATTAGAGGTATAAAAGGTTCTTCCCTTTTCCAAAGAGTAAATACCCTCATCACGGATATGCCACGGTGTATCAAAATCCGGCTCGCCAACGCCCAATGAGATTGCATCCTTCATCTCACTGACAATATCAAAAAATTTACGGATGCCGGATGGTTTTATTGTAACTACATGATCTGCTAACGGATTTCTCACGGTGTAATCATCATCCTTTCATCTTCATATTTGCTTGTCATGATTGTGCCATGATCCTTGTACTTCTTTAAAATAAAGTGTGTTGCCGTACTAAGCACTGTATCCAGCGTGGAAAGCTTATCGGAAACAAAGGAGGATACCTCCTTCAGTGTCTTACCTTCCAAGGTAACCAGAAGATCATATCCACCACTGATCAGATAGACGGACTGCACTTCCGGATATTTATAAATACGCTCGGCAATATTATCAAAGCCCTGTCCTCTCTGCGGTGTCACACGGACCTCAATCAATGCGGTAACCTTTTCCTCTGTGGTTTTCTCCCAGTTAATCATTGTATGATATCCACAGATGATTCCTTCTGTTTCCATCTTCTGCATTTCTTCTACAACAGCTGCTTCCTCTACTCCCAGCCGGATCGCCAGCTCATGTGTATCAACACGGCTGTTCTTCTCAATAATATTTAAAATCTGTTCTCTCATTTTGTAATCACTCCTTTATCACACTAAAATTTTATAAAGCTCATCCATCTTTGCAGGTGTCAGAAACCGCTTCTCTTCCTCATTCACAATCAACCTGTCATTGCTTTCTGTTGTCTTACCTATGACTGCTGCCTCCAGGCCTTCCCGCTGCAGACACTGCACCAGGGCATATCCATGATCTGCAGTCATCAAAAGACTTCCCATGGAAAACAATTCATAAGGATTGACATCAAGGAAATTACAGATTTCTACTGTTTCCTGTCTGATGGGAATTTTCTTTAATTCAATTTCCAGTCCAACGCCCGAAGCATCTGCCATTCTCCAAAGTGCGCCGAAAATACCGCCTTCTGCCACACTGCACATTGCTCCTGCGCCGGACTTCGCGGCGACTGCGGCCTCCGGAAGTATGGACCGGTACCGGTCAAATTTCAGTGCTTCTTCTATGTATTCTTCAGAGAACCGCTTAAGCAACTCCTCTTTCTTTTCCTTTGCAAGAAGCCATGTTCCCTCCAGACCAATCCATTTACTGACAACAACATCCTGTCCCGGTTTTGCCTCTGCTACGGAATAAATCTGCTCCTGTGCCACCTTCCCGATTCCTGTCAGGGTAAGAACCGGCTGTTCCATACCGTATGCTACGGTTACCGGTCCAGCAACAATCGACAGATTGAATTCCTGACAGGTCTCTCCCACCTGCCGCATTAACTGTTTCAGATCAATCTCCTCTGCATTTTCCGGCAAAAGAGCAGAAACCATAACTGTTTCCGGCAAGGTACCCTTGGCAGCAAGCTTGTTCACCGCCATATGTACAACACGTTTTCCCACATCCGTAAACACTCCTGATGCGGAAACCATGCAGGTCATCCGGCCGTCCTTTGGCATGAAAATGGCGCAGTCTTCCCCTCTGTCTGCGCCATTTAACATTTTATTCGTTTTACATTTCAGTTCCTTCCAAACGGAACGCTGATATATTGTATCAGGAATTCTTCCCAGTCTCATGCTCTCTCATTTCCCAGTCTATTCTCTATTGCGTAACATCAACTCCCGGTGTGGCACCGGCGGCTGCAGCTGCTGCAGCGGCTGCGGCGGCATTGATTTCCGCAAGGATCTGATTGGCAACTGCCGCACAAGTATCAATACTGCCTGTGTTAACTGCTGCTGTAATCCGTGCATAATAATCCGGATTATCCGTTGCAATTCCCACAACTGCTGTTCTCGGAGACATAGAGTAACTGCTGTTGTTTACTTCTTCACGGCTTACTTCCACACCATTTTCATAAACCACTTTCCAAAGTCGTGCACGATAACCGATATGGGCAGACTGAATGGAAATATAACCCACGCCCTGTCCTGCATCCGCTATAATATTTTCATATGTAGGTACATTTTCTGCTGTTGTCTCACTGACGTATTCCACTGTTCTGTCAGGATCCCTTGTTTCTACACCATATATCGTAAAGGTAATATTTTTATTCTCTGTAATTCCTTCAATATAAATCGGATGATCTGTATTATTGATAAAACGGAAGTCTTTTCCTGAAGACTCTGCAATGGCAGCATCCGATGATCTTGGTACATAAGAAACGATCATGGAATGGGGATGACGCTCCGTTACCTCAAGTTCAGCCAAAAGAACTGCATTATACAAAGTACTGGATACCTGACAGATACCACCGCCAAGACTGTCTACCACCTGACCGTTCATATAGGAGCCTGCCATATAATATCCATTGTCCACACTAAACGGTTTTACCGTGTCATACATGGAAAATTCTTCTCCGGGATACAACGTAACCCCATTAACCAGACGGCATCCATTGGCAACATTGGCACTTCTGTTGGAGCCTGATGTACTGTAGCTTGTCGTATAAGTTCCAAGCACATCCTTAACTGCAAGAAGCTCCTCTTCCGTTCCCTGCGGTACTTCTTCCGTGATAATAAGCGGAAACTCCAAAATTCCCTCTTGATAACAGGAATATAAATTCGTTTCAATACTGTCTATGGATGCCTCCACATCCAGAACTTCACCGACAGAACCGCCACTGACGGTAAACTGCCCGTTTTCCCTGGACAATGTAGCATTTTCCACAGGAACATCATAAACAGAACACTGCTCTGTTAAAATCGCCCTGATCTTGGCGGTATCATAAGCAAGTTCAATGGAATAGGATGCCCCATTATACTCTATATCTCTTGAAACCTTGTATCGCTGGACAACATTACCACCTGCTGCCAGACCGATAATATCATCAATCACTGCCCTGTTTGTCCATTCAGGCGAAAATTCTTCAATCTTTACATTAACAGAATTACCCTGTGCAGCAATCAGACTGATCTCTGTCTCAAACATCTCATTCAGATAAGCTTCCACTGCCGCTTCTGCTTCCTCTACTGTCATACCGGACAGATCAATTCCATCAATTGTTACACCATTAAAAATGGTTCCCCTTTCTGCTTCTGCCGAAAGACTTCCGCCAGCCAGCGAGGCTGCCAGAACAACCATTACTACTGTCATTATTGTCATTGTGAAAATATGAAACCGCTTCTTCATATCAACCCATATTCCTTCCTGGCGGCATTATTGCCAATGCCACACAAAACACCTGTCATCTTTTCGATTGCATTCCCACAGAAAAACAACTAAAATAAGATTATCCTATAACAGCTGCAATCGTAGGAACTATCATTGCAAGTATCAGAAGAATAATAATCACTGTCGAAATTGCTCTTTTTGTTTTATTATTATGCATATTGAACATAAAAAATGTCGCCTCCGCTTTGCTTAAAATATACATTTACTGACTTTATCTTGAAAGGATATTATATATGAAATTCCCCTTTTTGGCAAGCCTAATCATTTTGGTCATTATACTGAAAACAGGCATCAAACGCTCTAATAAATCAATGGAAGAGGAAAATGAAAATTTCTGGAAACGGGAGCATGATGCCAACTTCGTCCGTAAAAAACCCCTGGACAACCTTGTATATCTGACGATTCCGGAACATTTCCTTTCTTTGCCGGTTCCGGAGGAAGACAGCCGGGCCCGGGACGCACTTGATATGCTAAAGCATTTAAGCGGTGAAAAAATAGTCAATCTGACAGGAATTACCAATACGGATCTGAAGTTAACCTATGGCACTGCCAACATCAATGTCCTTACAAAGTACGATCAGAATTACACAAGACTGGCACATGCCTTACAGCAGATTGCTGCCTCTCTTGCCGGAAATTCTTATACGGAAGAAGCAAAAGAAGTACTGGAATACGCCGTTTCCACAAAAACTGATATCAGTGCCTCTTATCTTCTCCTTGCAGACCTTTATATAAAGGACAACCAGCCGGAAAAAATAAATGTGTTAATTGAAAAAGTCTCTGCGCTGGACAGCCTGATGGTTCCTTCCATTATCAGAAATCTGAAAAGTAAGCTTAATTCGGACGCCCGTACTCCAGAATAATCCTGTCAATCATCCGGCTTGCTTCATTTTTGGTAAGCTTCTCCACCCGGTACTCCGGATGGATCTTATGCTGCTCAAGCAGTCTTACTAATCGTTCCTTCTGCGCTTTTGTAGCAGGTCCTTCCCTTTTTACCTGATAATGTAAAACCTGCGCTTCAAAATCTGCCGCTGTTTCTTCTTTATAAAACTCCTGTAATCTGCAATAAAGTTCATGGGTTGCCTCGGCATCTGCCATAGCCCGGTGTGCCTGATGGGCAATTCCATAGTGTTCACAAAGGGCATGAAGATTTCTGCTGGGCAGATCTGCCAGATATTTTCTGGCAATCTTTAAAGTATCAATAGCAGACGCTTCATAAGAATATCTGCAGTTGACCGCTGCTCTTTTTAAAAAGGAATAATCAAACAGAACCGAATGACCAAGCAACACCTGATCCTTTGCAAACTCCAAAAATTCCCCTATTTTTTCTTCAATAGATGGTGCTGTCATGACATCCTCATCTGTAATCCCCGTCAGTTCAACAATCCTTTCCTCCAGCTTCCAATGAGGATTGATCAGCGTCTGAAACCGGTCTGTAATGACTCCATCCTCAACACGTATGGCAGCAATCTCAATAATTTTATTCTTCTTGGGATCCAGACCTGTGGTTTCAAGATCCACTGCTACATAATCCTTTACCATAAAATAACCATGCCCTTCTCACAACCTGCTAACTTGTGGCCGCAGGCATAATATTTCCTCACCCTTTATAACTGCTGCACAAATCCTTTAAGAAACATTTCTCGCAGGAAGGGGTCGGTGCCTTGCAGATACTTCTTCCCAATGCAATGATCTGGATATTATATAAGATCCAGTGATCCTTCGGAAGTACCTTCATCAAGTCAAATTCCACCTTTACAGGGTCTTCCTCCTTTGTCAGACCAAGCTTTTTGGAGATCCGTTTTACATGGGTGTCTACCACAATACTCGGTTCATGATAAATATTGCCACGAATCACATTGGCTGTCTTTCTGCCTACACCGGGAAGTGCCGTCAGTGCCTCCAGGTCATTAGGAACTTCTCCGCCATGCTGTTCCATCAGGCACCTGCAGCAGGCAATGATATTCTTTGCCTTATTATGATAAAAGCCTGTTGAATGAATGTCCTGCTCCAGTTCCTTCAGATCTGCATTGGCAAATGCTTCCACGGAAGGATATTTCACAAACAGTTCTTTTGTTACCATATTGACCCTGGCATCCGTACATTGTGCACTTAAGATCGTTGCCACCAGCAGCTGCCATGCATTTTCATGATCCAGATAGCAGACACCATCTGTTCCGTATTCCTGATCCAGCCGCTTTAATATTTCCTGTATCTTTTCTTTTTTTCTCATGTAACGTACTCCTTTTTTCTCTATTCAAACTTCCTACTTGATTTTCTTTGAAATGCATTCAGACGCGAAGTGCTTTGAAAACACGCTCTCGCTCCGAGATTTATGTGGCGGACACTAAATTTGCTTCTTTGGTGACCGGACTGCGATTCCCATAATCAAACAACACCACCTGCGGCAACTTTTGATCCGGTATCACCCCGGCATATTTCAGAATTTCCAAATGCATCTGCCGTTCCAGCTGCTTGGAATCACAACCGCGGTCCATTGCCTGCCTCTGATAAATTTCTCTTTTCCATTCCGAATAATTATTCTTCGTGATATTCTGATCTGATGGTTCCAGTTGTTTGATTATATCTTCAAAGCAGCGTTTCTCTTCTATCGCAAATCCCGGTCTTGCTTTTGCATTTTCACGCAGATAATAATCTACTGTCATATATTCCGTCAGAGTCTCCAACAGAAGGTCTTTACTGCATGAAGAATCTTTCAAAATTTCTGTAATATATTCCAATAAAATTTCATACCGTCGTTCTCTTGCCGAACATAAAACAGGATAATCCTTTCTTTCATAAAACTTTGCCAAGCCATCATAGAAGTCAAATGGAGAAGCAAATAATTTCCCTTCTTTGGACAGCAGAAAACGCTCCGTGTATCTGAACTGACCACTGTTGTGATAGATCTCCAGCATTTCCTCCACTGCTTTTAAACGCAGTACATCCCGATACGAAAGCTCTTTGGTACACAGCACTTCATAAGGTGGAAAATCTGTACAGATGATATTCTGCTCCTTTTTCATTTCCATCATAGGTGTTCCACGTAAGAGCTTTAAGAATCCCAGCTGCAATTCATGCCCGCCCATCTGATATACTTCATTAAAAGAATGTATAAAGGAAGAAAGATCTTCATAGGGTAATCCTGCAATCAGATCCAGGTGCAGATGAACATTATGATTCTGCAGCAATCGCCAAACATTTTTCTTCAACAGATTCATGTCTGTTTTACGATGAATTGCCTGCAACGTTTTTTCATTGGTACTCTGCACACCGATTTCCAGCTGGATCAATCCCGGACGCATACTGCAGATCAGGCTGATTTCTTCTTCCGTCAGAATATCACCCGCGATTTCAAAATGAAAATTAGTAATTCCATTGTCATGTGCAGCAATAAATTGCAAAATCGCCATTGCATGGGAATGATTGCAATTAAAGGTACGGTCAACAAACTTCACCTGCTTTACCTTCGCCTTTAGAAAAACAGAAAGTTCTTCAAATACCTTATCAAGGCTTCTGAAACGCAGTGTCTTATCTATGGACGAAAGACAATAGCTGCAGGAAAACGGACATCCCCTTGATGTTTCATAATAAATGATACGATTGGTAAAATCCTGCAAATCCTCATAGGGAAACGGCAGTTCATCCAAAGCCAGTGGTTCTGAAGGCTGATTAATAATCAGTGTGCCATCTGCTCTTTGATATGCAATTCCATCTATCTCCTTATAAAAGTCATCTGCTTCGACGATACCGGAATATAATCTGACAAGCTCGTAAAATGTTTTCTCACCCTCGCCATAAATGATGCCTGTTACCATCGGAAATTTTTGCAGCTGTCTGACCAGATCATAGCTCACTTCCGGCCCTCCCAGCCAGATTGGAAGTTTCGGGAGAAGTTTTACCAGCTCGGTAATCACATTCTGAACAATGGTAATATTCCAGATATAACAGGAAATACAAAGAACATCCGGTTCTTCTTTATAGATCTGTTGCATAATATGTTCTATGGGTTGATTGATCGTGTATTCAGCAATTTTAATTTCCACTTCCGTCTGCCCGGAAAGTTTTTTCATTGCGTATGCACGCAAACTGTAAATTGCCGGATTGGAATGAATATATTTTGCATTAATACCTGCCAATAAGACTTTCAATGATGAACGCTGCCTCTCATTCGTTTCATGTTAGTTGCTTTTTTGCATACTTTTTATCTATAACATAAGGGGCAAAAAAATATATGTCAATAGAGGGAAACCAACAAAACATGGAAAATTTTTGCCATTTTTTAGACAAAAGCACAACAATCCGGCACTTTTTGCAGTAATTTATTATTAAATATAGAAATAGATTGCATTTTTCTTTTATTATATACTAAACATAATTAAAATTCATACATACCTATTAGAAAGGGAGAGAAATCGATGACTTACGAAAAAATTGTTAGCACAGTAAAGAAATCACTTGCAAAAGCAGATGCCAGCAAAGTAAAAACCTCTGTTGCAGTTCAGGTTGATATTGTTGGTGAAGGTGAAGGCGCATTTTATGTAAAAGTCGATGATGGTAAGCTTGATGTTGAACCCTATGAATATTACGACCACGATGCTAAGCTTATTGTCTCAGCTAAGGATTGCGTTGATCTGTTTGGTGGTAAACTTGATGTTGTAAAGGCATATCAGGATGGAAGCATCCGAGTTGAAGGCAACATTGAAAAGCTGTTAGGCTTAAAGGAAATGATTCCTGCTGCTGCAGCAAAGAAAGCTGCTCCGGCTAAAAAAGCTGCTGCTAAGCCTGCTACAAAGAAGGTTGCTCCGGCTAAGAAAGCTGCTGCTAAACCCGCTGCAAAGAAAGCTGAGCCTGCGAAAAAAGCTGAACCCGCTAAGAAGGCTGAGCCTGTAAAAGCAGAAGCAAAGGTTGCTGAGAAGAAGGTAGAAGTTAAGGCTGCTGAGAAGAAGCCCGCTGCTAAGCCTGCTGTAAAGAAGGCTGCTCCGGCTAAGAAGGCTGCTGCTAAGCCCGCTGCAAAAGCTCCGGCTAAAAAAGCTGAGCCCGCTAAGGCTGCTGCTAAAGCACCTGCAAAAAAGGCTGCTCCGGCTAAGAAGGCACCTGCTAAGAAAGCAACAAAATAAATAATTGAATTTCGTTATTCAAATTCAAAAAACCATTGCTTATAGTAGAATTACAAAAAGCAATGGTTTTTTATTGTACTTGTTCGGTTAAATCAATATCTATAAATTTTCCGCCATATCTATTATTCCTCTATTGTGAAAGTAAAAGAAATGCTACTAATAACATTATTACATTCTTCATCTGCATAAAGTGTAATAGTAGTAGGCATTTGAAATAGAATGCTTTGTCCTTCATGAAAGTTATCTAATAAATATGTAGAACTTGAGTAATTAGGGTTATCCCATCCACTTAGATAATCTGTTTTATCATTATCACCTCCAATATGGGTAGGAAGCCCACCTGAACATCCCGATATTTTATAGTTTCCATCTTTTATAATGATTAAAACATCTCCTTCTTGAATAGCTACGCAGTCCCCATCATGAATTATTTCTTTTTCTTCAGAATAGGAATGCCACAAAATAGCGGTAAGGTCATTTTCCATACAATTATCTTCTACAAAATTTATCAATTCTTCATCTTTGCCAAGAAGCATCAATTCCGATGGAACATATTTATTGATCAACAATTCTTCGTTTATATCATCTCCGGTAACTCCCTGAGGGAAAGATGTATTATTTGTATTAACAATAATCGCAGGTCGAATGCCCAAATAATCATTTGTAAACTCAATCCACTCACCATTACTATTAAAATAGCTTACAAATTTTCCATCGTTCATCATCATCGTATCTGCAGGTTCGTGCCGAATAGCACCATAAGGATCAAGAAAATCGAAAGCAGCTACTCGTTGACTATCTCTATAATATGAATAACAATCTCGGAAATAATATCCACCCATACCAACTAAGTCGTTACTATATTGAAAAATTCCTAATCCCTCATTGATTACCCTGTCCAAGTTCTCTTGTGTTACATAAATTACGTCATTTGCTTTTGCATATTCCGTTGGTTGTGTAAAAAAATACTCTGTAATATACACATCTCCCACCCCTTCCAGAAGAAGACTATTTTCATCAAAAACATTCCAGAGTGTCCATGCATCTAGATTAGAAAGCAAAAACACATAATCCTGACTCTCCCCCTGTACTGTATCATGTTCAGAATCGGCATCATAATAATTATATTCCGTATATCCCAAAAGCATAGCTGTTTTCTCTTCTTCCGAAAAAGCTTCGTTATAGAAATCATTATTCAGCCATGTCCTGATATCACTATTTTCCCAGGAAACAACATCTGCTTCTCCATTTTCTGTATAAATTCCTCCATCCAGTATATACCGGCTAAGAAGCAATGCTTTTCCGTCATGTTCAGCAAGTACAATCCATTCAATCGGCTCGGGTCCGTTGTCCAAGTTATTATCCTGCTCATAAGAACCAAAGATAACATACTCTCCGTCTATTTGAAATTCATAGTCGCAAACTTCTTCTACAATCTCCTCTTCATCTGCTGTTTCATCTGATATATCCTCCACCCTTATATCGTCTTCAGAAACGACCGCCTCCGCTGTATCAGTTTCCGTTGAAACAGTTTCTTCACCACATCCCATTAACATTCCTACAGAGAATAGCAAAGAAATACCAATGCACATCCATCTCTTTCGCATTTTAAAATCCTCCTCATTTAATAGTATTAACATAAAAAATTACTTTTTATAATAATACTTATAGAGATTACTGTCAATCTCTATACCAATAATTCTATCTCTATATCTATGTTATCTTATATCTAAAAAGAGGTGTTACTTGTATGACAAATACCAATAAGTATCTTTTTCCAACAGGAAAAAGAATTGCATATTTCCGAACATTAAAAGGCTTTTCTGTAAATAAATTAGCCAATCTCGCAGGTATTTCACAATCTTATCTACGAGATATTGAATTAGAAAATAAAAATCCTACAGTAGAAATGCTTTCTCTGATTTGCCAGGCATTGGATATTTCTCTTCAGGAATTTTTTTCAGATGAATCAGAAGTTAAAATAGAAGATCCGCTGCTTATCAAAATATTTCAACTTACTCCGGCAGAAAAGCAGGCAGTATTGGAATTGTTACAAGTATTTAAGAAAGACTAAATTACAGGAACAATATGAAAACACCACCTTCCAAATGCAACATAGCATTCAGTTGGTGGTGTTCTTACGCCTATTCAAAATTATAATTATTGAACCGAATCTGCATTGATTTTTGCCAGAAGATCATTGACATCAAATCCATGTACCATTGCTGCCTCTTCTAAGGTCTCACCCTGTGCGGAAGGACATCCCAGACAATGCATTCCTGCCTCCAGAAGAATCGGTGCAATATCGGGATTCTCCATAAGAGCCTGTCCAATTGTAGTGTCTTTCGTAATTGCTGCCATAAAAACTGCCTCCTTTATCTTTCACATAATTTCTATTTTTTCCAAGAATATGGATATTTATGCTGTCTACGATTATAACATTATTTTATCCTAAGGGCAACTGAATTGATCAATCCGCAGTCACTGCCCTGTTGAACTGTTTTTCTGCATTGCCTGCCGATACTCCTCCTCTGAATAATCCAGTTCCAGGATCTGCTCCTTGGAATATCCTTTGGAAATCATTTTTGCAATTGCATCAATATGAGCCTGCTTATATCCCTCGGCACGTCCTTCTGCACGTTCCGCTATTCGAATCATTTCTTCTCTCTGTTCCCATGTGAAATCCAGTTGTGTCATTTTCCTTATCTCATCCTTTCTTCCACGAAAAAAATCTTCAAAAATATGCTGTCTGATACACTCTTCCATGGCCCGGTCAATTGCAATCTCCAGGGAATTATATTCCCTCTCCAACCGACGAACCAGTTCCACGAAGGTCATATACCCTCGTAACACTTCTGACTTTTCCAAAAGTTCTCCGTTGTACCCCGGATTAATGTTATAGACGGTGCATGTAAGTTCCATCTCCGGAACCTCCATCGGATGTACAAAAGCATCCGACAGTCTCATTATCTCCCGTTCCGGTCGTTTTTCTGTCCCGTTGTAAAATACTGCAAACCGAGGTGTAGGAATCTTAATTAATTGTCTGCCGAATAGATCCCTTTTTTCATCCTTAATTTTTTGCTCCATGGTATTGGCGTAATAAATAAGATCACGCAAAGGCATGTTCGGATTGTATGTGGACTGATGCTCATAGAAATTCATATACATATCG
>JBJELZ010000184.1:0-7155 GCA_051879415.1 Lachnospiraceae bacterium | reverse complement strand
TGCGGCGATGCAGGCGGATTTCCCAAATGACGGGTTGTTCCCTAAGCGGGGGCGTGAGATTGCCTATACCGTAAATGGAAAAAAGAAGATCTGCCGTGGAGAGCTGGGGGAAGCTGCAAGGATTACACTAAATGGAGAAGAAGCTGATCTTTATACAATGATCCATGCCAATGATGTAATTGTGGTAGAGGAATCAACTGCGGGGGCTGCGGCAAGCCTGGTGTTGGGAAAACTGCCGGAGTTCAAGTCACAGCTTAGTCTGACGGTCAATGGAAATAAGGTGACACTTCCCAAGTATGCTTCCGTTAACGGAACACTTGAAAATGAGTATTATGAGATCAAAAACGGAGACCGGATCGAGATGCTGGAGTATTATACTGTCCGGCAGATTCTTGACTTTATGGATGTTTCGTTAGAGCCGGGAATGACTGTCTATGTCAATAATGAACCGGCAGGAGATGATACGCAGGTGTATGAGAATTTCAGTATGCGTATGGCAATCGGGGATGGAAGCCAAAAAGTGGAAACAGAGGAAGAAAATATAGATACAGAAGCTGCAGAAACAGATAGCGGCTTGACGGAGGAACATCCGGCAGCAGAACAGACAGAGACGGAGCCTGAAAAGCAGGAAGAAAAAAAGCAGGAACAGAAGATCAGCATCGGAATTCTGGTTAATTCCAAGCCGGTTGTTCTGCAGGGAAAGACCTCTTATGTATTTGTCGATATTTTTGATTACATAGATTTCGATACGAATACGGTAAAGGGACAGAATCTGGTTACTACCATTGATGGCAGGAAGGCAGAATATATGGAACCATTATATGATGGTGCAGTGATTGAAGTTTACTGGGAATGAGGATAACAGGGAGAAAAATCATATGCGTATGAAAAGTCTTGCCAGTGGCAGCAGTGGCAATGCAATTTATGTCGGGTCGGAGACAACCCATCTGCTGATTGATGTTGGAATCAGTGGAAAACGGATCGAAGAAGGATTAAATCAGATCGGAATCAGCTGCAGGGACCTGGACGGCATCCTTCTTACCCATGAACACAGTGATCATATCGCCGGACTTGGGGTAATCAGCAGAAGATATGGTATCCCGATCTATGCTACGGGAGGAACTTTGGAAGGTATTTGTGAAGGACGTAATCAAAAAACTGTCGGAGAGATTGATTCGTCCCTGTTTCAGATAATTCAGGCAGATGAAAGGTTTGCCATCAAGGATATTTCTATCCGTCCGCTTAAAATATCGCATGATGCAAAGGAACCGGTGGCATATCAGTTTGCTTATGGAACCCGTAAAACTGCGATCATGACGGATTTGGGGGTTTATGATGACTATATTTTGGGAAGCCTTCAGGGAATGGATGCAGTTTTTTTGGAGGCCAATCATGATGTGAGAATGTTGCAGCTTGGCAGATATCCGTATCCGCTAAAACAGCGTATTCTTGGTAAAAAGGGTCATTTATCCAATGAAGCATCCGGAAGGCTTTTGTCCCGGATACTTCATGACCGGATGCAGCATATTGTTTTAAGTCATTTAAGCCAGGAAAATAATCTGCCGGAGCTTGCTTATGAGGCAGTCCGGCTGGAGATTACGGCATCGGATACTCCATACCGGGGAGATGATTTTGATATTGCCGTGGCAAGCCGTTATGAACCGTCCTGCCTGATTGAAATTTAAGAATAAAACATAGTATGAAAATTGAAAAAGAAAATACGCTGCTTTATTTGCAAAAATCATAGAAATGTTTTATGATAAGAAATATAGGATCATATGATGAAAAACTGATCTTAAAAAAGGGTTATAATCAACTAAAAACAGGGGGAGAGAAGGTATATGATTGAGACAGAAGGACAGAAGCTGATTAATGATCTGAAGGAGATAGGTGAAGAACGGAGAAAAAATAAAATTCCATTTTTTCAATCCATCTTAGGAAAAATCTCTATCACGGTTGTTGCAGTCATTATTCTTACTGCGGTCGTGAATCTGGTAATTGTTATACCAAATGTGGAAAATATCATTAAAGAACAGACCCATAATTATATGTATGATATGACAAGAATGTATGGGAACGAAATGTCGGAGAAATATGCTGATCTTGGAGATGCGGCACTGAATTATACGATTACTTCCGCAATGTTTGGAGATGCGGGACTGCAGGGCGTAGAATCCAGTTATGTCTATATTGTGGCAAAGGATGGCACCATGCTGTATCATCCCACAGAGGAAAAGGTTGGACAGCCTGTGGAAAATGAAGTGGTAAAGGGCGTGGTAGCACGTCTTGCACAGGGAGAAATTCCAAAAGCCGAAGTTGTCGAGTATGAATTTAAGAACGTGATAAAATATGCAGGCTATTATGTGCATTCTTCCGGTGATTTTATTTTGATTCTGACTGCAGACAGGGATGAAATTTTTGCGCCTATGAATTCGATGGTGGTTAAGGCTGTTGTGGGTTCCACCATTACCCTGATTCTTTGTTCTACAATAGGAATTCTGATTGCGGCTAGAATTGCCGGAGCTATTAAAAAGACAACGAAGATTGTTAATCAGATTGCAGAAATGGATTTCCGTGAAGCAGATGAGGAAGCGAAACTGATCAGACGTAAAGATGAATCAGGTGTGATGAGCCGTGCAATCCGGGAACTTCGGGGAAATCTTGCAGGGGTTATCGGAGAACTGCAGGAGCAGACAAGCCAGTTATATGCTGCATCGGAAGGACTCAGCAGAAATGCTTCTGAGACGGCAGAAACCGTTGACCAGGTGGGAAATGCCGTACAGGAGATTGCTACAGGAGCTTCCAGCCAAGCAGATGAGACACAGCAGGCAACAGAACATGTCATTGTTATGGGCGAAATGGTAGAAAATACTTCCAGAGAGATTAACACATTGCAAATTGCCATGGAGGATATGGGAAAAGCCGGTGAATCTGCTGCAGATAAGCTTCAGCAGCTGGAATCCATTAATGGCAGGGCAAAATCTTCCCTGGATGATATTTATGAACAGACCAATACAACCAACCAGTCTGCACTTAAGATTCAGGAGGTTATTGGAATTATTACGGATATTGCAGAAGAAACCAACCTTCTGTCATTAAATGCATCCATAGAGGCAGCACGGGCCGGAGAACAGGGAAGAGGATTTGCGGTAGTTGCATCCCAGATTCAGAAGCTGGCAGAACAGTCCAATGAATCAGCAAGAAAGATTGAGGAAATTGTTACTTATCTGATCGGTGATTCCAAACAGGCAGTTGAAACGATGGATGAAGTGAAGCAGATTATGGATGAACAGATCGGGTTTGTATCTGAAACAGCAGATATTTTCCGAAATCTTCAGAATGAGATTAGTAATTCCATTGAACGGATTGAACTGATTTCCAGCGGAACAGTCCGCCTGGATAAGGAAAGAACAGGTGTTGTGGACGTTGTCCAGAACCTTACTGCAATCGCAGAGGAAAATGCAGCAGGCACAGAGGAAACCTCGGCTTCTGTCAGTGCAGTCGGAGATATTATGAAGCAGGTATCTGAAAATGCACATTCCTTAAAGAATATTGCTGATCAGCTGGAAACAGCGATGAGAAGGTTTATTATTTAAGATAATAAAAAACTAAATAACGGAAGGCACGGAGAAAAAATGAAAAAAACAATTATTACTGTAGTAGGAAAGGATACGGTAGGTATCATTGCAAAGGTTTGTACATATCTTGCAGATAACAGGGTAAATATTCTTGATATTTCCCAGACAATTGTACAGGATTATTTTAATATGATGATGATTGCAGATCTGAATGAATCTGCAAAGCCGTTTGATGACATTGCTGATGAACTTGCACAGATCGGTGAGGAAATTGGTGTGATTGTGAAATGTCAGAGAGAAGAAATCTTTGATTCCATGCATCGTATTTGAAGTAAGGAGAACAGCATAAGATGATCAATATATATGAAGTGGCTGAAACAAATCAGATGATTGAAAAGGAAAATCTCGATGTACGTACGATTACGTTGGGGATTAGCCTGTTAGACTGCATTGATTCAGATCTCGAACGGCTCAAAGAGAAAATATATCAGAAAATTACAAGTACGGCAAAGGATCTTGTAATGACCGGTAAGGAAATTGAAAAGAAATACGCAATTCCCATTGTTAATAAGCGTATTTCCGTAACGCCGATTGCCCTGGTTGGCGGAGCTGCATGTAAGACAGAAGAAGATTTTGCATCCATTGCAGAACTGCTGGACCGGGTAGCAAAGGAAGTAGGAGTTAACTTTATTGGTGGTTATTCTGCATTGGTTTCCAAGGGAATGACAAAGGCAGATGAATTGTTAATCCGCTCCATTCCGCTGGCATTATCTAAGACGGAAAGAGTCTGCAGTTCCGTCAATCTTGGGTCAACAAAAACCGGAATCAATATGGATGCAGTCAGACTGATGGGACAGGTGATAAAGAAAACGGCAGAACTGACCAAAGATCAGGATTCTCTCGGTTGTGCAAAGCTGGTTGTGTTCTGTAATGCGCCGGATGATAACCCATTTATGGCAGGGGCTTTTCATGGTGTGACGGAAGCAGATGCTGTCATTAATGTCGGCGTCAGCGGACCGGGCGTTGTAAAGACCGCATTGGAAAAGGTTCGTGGTGAAAGCTTTGAGGTTTTGTGTGAGACGATTAAAAAGACTGCATTTAAAGTAACCAGAGTAGGTCAGCTGGTTGCAAAGGAAGCTTCCGAAATGCTTGGAATTCCCTTTGGTATTATCGATCTATCCCTGGCACCGACACCTGCTGTCGGAGACAGTGTAGCAGACATATTGTGTGAAATCGGACTGGAATATGCCGGAGCACCGGGTACAACTGCAGCACTGGCTTTATTAAATGATCAGGTAAAGAAGGGCGGTATCATGGCATCCTCCTATGTAGGCGGACTGAGTGGAGCATTTATTCCGGTCAGTGAGGATCAGGGGATGATTGATGCAGTAGAAGCGGGTGCATTGACACTGGAAAAACTGGAAGCAATGACCTGTGTATGTTCCGTTGGACTTGATATGATTGCTGTTCCCGGAGATACCAAGGCTTCCACCATTTCCGGTATTATTGCAGATGAAATGGCAATCGGTATGGTAAATCAAAAGACTACCGCAGTGCGTCTGATTCCGGTAATCGGTAAGGGTGTTGGTGAAACGGTAGAGTTTGGCGGACTGCTTGGGCATGCACCGATCATGCCTGTGAACCGGTATTCCTGCGATGCATTTATAGAACGGAAGGGCCGTATTCCTGCACCGATTCACAGCTTTAAGAATTAATAGAAATTATGTGAAGAAATAATTACAGGCTGCCTGTATTCTCCCGGAATCTTGGCAGTCTTTTTATTTTTGGCGGAAAGCTGCTCATAGAGATCAGAAGCAAAAAGATCCTTATTGAATAAATATAACTGTTCTTCTGACAAAACGTTTCCGGCATCAGCCAGTTTGGTAACAATCTGCTTCGTTGCCTTCTTTTTTATTTCCTGCATTAAAGGGCGGGAACTTTCACAAAATCCAAGAAGCCTAAGATAGGCACAGTAGTTATAAGCCCTTAATAATTCTATATCACTTGTCTTGAGTGAAAGGACAATATGAAGCAGGGCCCGGCTGATATGACTGAAGGCAATTTCCCTGGATTTTAATTGCTCCCGGAAGGCGGAAGCCAAGGCAGGTCTTATGGTATGAAACCCATTACAGATTTTAGCTGCAAGATCAGGGTAAATATCAAAATATTGAACCAGATCTTCTTTGTCAGATTCCAGAAGACGGTAAAATAGAATATCTGACAGATCATCAAAATCCATAAAACGGTGTGTTTCATAATATTCATCAATAAAGGGTAACGTATATTCAGGTACCATTCCGGATAAGACAGAGGAAAAAGTGCCTGAAGTGTCCTGTTTCATGCGATTTCTAAGACCAAAGGCACTGCATTGTTCATAGTAACCGGTTTCACGCCGGATGGTAACGGGTATGATCTTTGAATTGAAATATTGAAGTGCTTTCAGATATTCCATTGCCAGAATATTGTTGGAAAGCTCCAAGGAGGTTCTGTTACCGGATATTCTGCTGTGTGTATTTAAGAGTTTATCATCCGGGAAAAAAACTGAAGAATCCGCTTTTTGCTTTAATTCCTCCAGATTGCCCGATTCACTGCCAAAGCAGAGATAATCGACGATGCCGAGGGAATCCAGTGCAGCAATGGCACCACGGGCAAAATATTGTGCACTTCCTGTTGCAATACAGGAAGGTAATTCAAAGACAGCATCAGCACCTGCAGCAATAGCAAGTTTTGTACGGCAGTACTTATCCATACAGGCTGGCTCACCACGCTGCATGAAGTCTCCGCTCATTACGACGACAAGATAGTCGGCACCGGTAAGGATGCGTGCTTGTTCCAACAGGTGGGCATGGCCGTTATGAAGGGGATTAAATTCTGCAATAATACCGCATACAGTCATGGATCGTTTTTTCTCCTTTATTTGTCTCTGTTTAGAAAATACTCTAGCATAAGGAAGGAAAATGTACAAGGTAAAAAATAAGTTGATTCTCTATGGTTTCGTTATTGAATGAAATCAAAAAAAGTTATATAATAACAATAGTGTCAGCCGTAAGAATGGATTGTGCTGATATGGGGGTAGGAAAGGAGAGAAGGGTATGTCATACATTGATATTATTAAGGATAAAGCCAGAGCGGATAAGAAGACAATTGTCCTTCCTGAAACAACAGATAAAAGGACGCTGATTGCAGCAGCACATGTGATTGAAGAAGGTATTGCCAACATCATTATGGTTGGAAAGGAAGAGAAGATCCGGGATGGCGCCGGATGGCTGGAGATTGATTTAAGTAATGTAAAGGTGATAGATCCTGAAACAACAGACCGTCTGGATGATTACATAGAACTTTTGTACGAAACCAGAAAAGAAAAGGGTATGACACCGGAAAAAGCAAGAGAGATTCTGTTATCTGATAATCTGACTTTTGGTGTAGTCATGGTTAAGGCAGGAGATGCAGATGGTATGGTAGCCGGCTGCTGTCATGCAACAGCCGATGTATTAAGACCCTCCCTGCAGATTCTTCGAACTGCACCGGGAACAAAGCTGGTATCCGGTTTCTTTATTATTGATGTCCCGGATTGTCA
>JBJELZ010000183.1:0-1539 GCA_051879415.1 Lachnospiraceae bacterium | reverse complement strand
TAATTCCTTGTTTCTCATACACATCAAGTATGGCCGGGAGCAGTGGATCATCTTCTCTTAAAACCAGAGCATGATCAAAGTTCTTCAAAACATCCCATGCAACCTTCTGAATCTCATTGCAGGGATAAACCATGTTAACTCCCGCATTAACAGAATCTTCCACTTCAATTGTAAGTACCCCCGTATGTCCATGCAGATACTGTGCCTCTCCCTGAAAGCCATAGAATCTGTGTGCATACTGCAAATCAAATGTTGTGATACTTCTCATAGCCCTACCTCCTAAATAAAATATTTTATGTTTGCATTGATTCTTTAATCAATCTGCAAGCCCTGCTCTATGTATTTTCCTGCCCGGATCAGTCCCATCTTTATTTGGCATTCCGGCAATCCGAACAGATTCCTTTGAATAATATGTCATAGTCCAAAAACTCCATATCGGCAGGTTGATTGATTTTAGGTCGTATCTCCGGAAAAGGCTCCACATCAACATCAAAAAGTCTTCCACATCTGATACAGCGGACATGACAATGCTTTTCACAAATATGATCAAAACAATCCGGTCCTCCGGTTACTTCTATTTTCCGTATTTTACCCTCTTCTGCCAGAATATTAAGATTTCTGTATACCGTTCCTTTACCAATTGAAGGATGCTCTTTCGTAATCATGTTGTAAATGTCATTCGCAGTAGCATGATTTTGAAGGCACTGTACAGCATGAAGGATCAATTCTTTCTGAATCGTATTTCGTCTTACCATCGGTTCCCCTTAATAGGATTGATTCCTAATTGTTATTATATATTATTTATACAAAAAAAGCAATTATAAAGATTAAAAAAATGGATTCTGAGATTTATCCCAATGCAACATCCAGAATCATCATGACACTGAATCCAACTGCAAAAAATACCGTTCCGATATTGGAATGTCTGCCCTGTGACATCTCAGGAATCAATTCTTCCACTACCACATAAAGCATTGCTCCGGCAGCAAAACTTAAAAGATAGGGCAGTGCCGGAACAATAAATCCGGCTGCCAGAATCGTCAAAAGTGCGCCGACAGGCTCAACAATTCCGGAAAGTGCCCCGTACAAAAATGCTTTTCCCCGGCTCATGTTCTCTGCTTTCAGAGGCATGGAAATAATGGCACCTTCCGGGAAGTTCTGGATGGCAATTCCAAGTGCCAGCGTCAGGGCGCCCATTGCCGTAATATTGCTGTTTCCCGTCAGATACCCGGCATACACCACTCCTACTGCCATGCCTTCCGGAATATTATGTATAGTAACCGCCAGTACCAGCATGGTTGCTCTTTGCAGCTTTGACCTTGGACCTTCTGCATTTTCACTTCCTATGTGCAGATGCGGAATGACATGATCCAGAAGCAGAAGGAACAGGATCCCCAGCCAGAAGCCTGCTGCCGCAGGGACAAATGCCCATTTTCCCATGCTTTCTGCCTGCTCCATGGAAGGAATCAGAAGACTCCATACGGATGCGGCCACCATAACGCCTGCTGCAAAGCCGGTCAGCATACGCTGCAGCATTTC
>JBJELZ010000182.1:0-37319 GCA_051879415.1 Lachnospiraceae bacterium | reverse complement strand
AAGTAAGATATGCCCCATATAATGTGGGAAGTCGAGGGAGTAGTCGCCGCAGTTGCGGGGGTGATCAACATACTGAGTTCATCTCTGGTCATCCTTAATTGACGAGACTTGCATCAGCAGGCTCGGACTACGCTCTTCGAAAGAAAATAGATCTCCGGGTTGGCTTATAAAAATAAGAATCTGGAGGTTTTTTTATGGGATTTTTGGAACTGTTTCTTCTGGCAGTAGGACTTAGTATGGATGCATTTGCAGTGTCGGTATGTAAAGGGCTTTCTATGAAGAAGGCAGATGTGAAAGGCATGGCGATCTGCGGTGTATGGTTTGGCGGATTTCAGGCGCTGATGCCTCTTTTAGGTTACTGGCTGGGTAATTTATTTGCAACTGCAATTGTATCAGTGGATCACTGGGTGGCATTTGCATTGCTGGCCCTGATTGGCCTGAATATGATAAAAGAAGCGTTCTCCGGCGATGATGATGATAATGAGAAAAATGCAGACCTGTCGGTTAAGGTAATGTTTACCATGGCTGTAGCAACCTCGATTGATGCACTGGCAGTCGGTATTTCACTGGCAATGACAGGTAATGTCGATATCTGGATGGCTGTACTTCTGATCGGCTGTACCACATTTATTTTATCAGCCATCGGAGTAAAAATAGGAAGTGTTTTCGGAAATAAATTCGAAAAGAAGGCAGAAATTGCCGGAGGTGTTATTCTGGTCCTTCTTGGCATGAATATTCTCCTGGAGCATCTGGAGATATTATAAGTTCTGTAATTACAAAAGGAAGAGCAGATGTTGTTAATCTGGGGTATCTTGATGGAACAGTAGTGGCTGTGTATCATATGCCCCAATAAGGAAATAGGAGGTGCAGTAGTATGGAAAGAATCGTATATGTACAAGAAGATCGTTTTGATCTTCCGGAAGATTTGCTAAAACTGTCACATGAACAAATTCGTGAAAGAATAAAGCAAGAGAGACAGAAGGAATTAGAGAAAAAGAAAAAACAATTGGAAAAGCTTGAAAAGTGAAAGCTTAAGTGATTATTGGAAGGCCACAGGATGGAGAAATCTATTCTGTGGTATTTTTATGTTTAACGAAAGTAGTAGGTATACATCCTTTTTCTTTGAAAACAGAACAAACATTCGATTTTTGCTGTACTTTTTTTATTACTTCTGATATAATGATGTGTACGCGGTTATACTATCGAGACAGAGGGACACTCCTTGTGACAAAAGGAACGTCCCCGAGGAGAGAATATGGATCATTTTGTTTTACACAGTGAATATCAGCCGACAGGAGATCAGCCACAGGCGATCAAGGCACTGGTGGATGGCTTTCAGAAGGGCAATCAGTTTGAAACACTTCTTGGCGTAACCGGCTCCGGAAAGACCTTCACCATGGCCAATGTCATTGCTGCCCTGAATAAGCCGACACTGATTCTTGCGCATAATAAAACGCTGGCAGGTCAGCTGTATGCGGAATTTAAGGAATTTTTTCCTGAAAATGCAGTTGAGTATTTTGTAAGTTATTATGATTATTACCAGCCGGAGGCATATGTTCCGCAGTCAGATACTTATATTGAAAAGGATTCCTCCGTGAATGATGAAATTGATAAGTTACGTCTTTCTGCTACTGCAGCTCTGACAGAACGGAAAGATGTTATTGTGGTATCCAGTGTTTCCTGTATCTATGGTCTGGGAAGCCCGGAGGATTATATGGAGATGATTGTATCTCTGCGCCCCGGAATGCAAAAGGACCGGGATGATGTGATCAGGGAGCTGATTGGGATACAGTATGACAGAAATGACATGGACCTGAATCGTGGATGTTTCCGGGTCCGGGGGGATGTGCTGGAGATCAATCCTGCAGAAGGCGGGGATGTGATTATCCGGGTGGAATTTTTCGGAGATGAGATTGACAGGATTGTACAGGTAGAACCGGTAACCGGAAGACTTCTGGCAACCCTGGAACATATCAGCATTTTTCCTGCTTCCCATTACGTTGTGGCACCGGAAAAAATGGAGATGGCATGTAAAGCCATTGAGGAGGAGGCAAAGGAACGGGTTGCCTATTTCAAACAGGAAGATAAGCTGATCGAGGCACAGAGAATCTATGAACGGACCAACTTTGATGTGGAGATGCTGCGGGAGACAGGGGTCTGTTCCGGCATTGAGAATTATTCAAGACATCTGACCGGAATGCCGGCAGGATCACCGCCTCACTGTCTTTTAGACTTTTTTAAGGGAGAGTTTCTGTTGATTGTGGATGAGTCGCATATTACGATTCCGCAGGTCAGGGGGATGTATGCAGGAGACCGTTCCAGAAAACAGACACTTGTTGATTATGGATTCCGCCTGCCATCGGCATTAGATAACCGGCCCTTAAATTTTGAGGAATTTGAAGGCCGTATTGATCAGATGATGTTTGTATCTGCTACACCGTCAGAATATGAGGAAACCCATGAGCTTTTGCGGGCTGAGCAGATTATCCGGCCAACAGGACTTCTTGATCCGGAGATTACAGTGCATCCGGTGGAAGGGCAGATTGATCATCTGATCGGCGAGATCAGAAAAGAGACGGAGAAAAAGAATAAGGTCATGATCACAACCCTGACCAAGCGGATGGCGGAGGACCTGACAGATTATCTGGAACAGGTCGGTATCAGGGTACGCTATCTGCATTCGGATATTGATACCCTGGAAAGAGCGGAAATTATCAGGGATCTCAGACTGGATGTGTTTGACGTACTGGTTGGTATCAATCTTTTGCGGGAAGGTCTGGATATTCCTGAGGTAACCCTTGTGGCAATCATGGATGCGGACAAGGAAGGATTCCTGCGTTCGGCAACATCGTTGATTCAGACCATTGGACGTGCTGCACGTAATTCGGATGGACATGTTATTATGTATGCGGATCATATGACGGATTCCATGAATTATGCCATTACGGAGACAAACCGACGCCGGAAGATCCAGCAGAAGTATAACGAAGAACATGGCATCACACCGACAACGATCCGCAAGGCTGTTCGTGATGTGATCACGATCAGCAAATCAATTGCAAAGCAGGAAAGTGTACTTGCCAAAGATCCGGAATCCATGAATGAGAAGGAACTTCAAAAGCTGCTTGCTGCCACAGAAAAGCAGATGCGCAAGGCGGCTGCAGAACTTGACTTTGAAACTGCCGCAGAACTTCGTGATAAGATGATAGAACTGAGAAAGTACCTTAAATAAAATAAGAATTCCAATGAAAGGAGCGCAATCATGGCACCGAAAAAAATCCTGTCCCCGGGAGAAGTTATCCGTATTGAGGGGGCAAGAGAACATAATCTGAAAAATGTAAATCTGGAGATCCCGAGAAATCAGTTTGTTGTATTTACCGGCCTCTCCGGTTCCGGCAAGTCTTCACTTGCTTTTGATACCATTTATGCGGAGGGACAGAGAAGATATATGGAATCGTTATCTTCTTATGCAAGGCAGTTCCTGGGACAGATGGAAAAGCCGGATGTAGATAAGATCTCAGGCCTAAGTCCTGCAATCAGTATTGACCAGAAATCAACCAATAAGAATCCGCGTTCCACGGTGGGAACAGTCACGGAAATCTACGATTATTTCAGATTGTTATATGCCAGAGCCGGAATCCCCCACTGCCCGGAGTGCGGCAAACCAATCAGCAGGCAGACGGTTGACCAGATGGCAGATCAGATTATGGAGCTTCCGGAGGGAACGAAGCTTCAGCTGATGGCTCCTATTGTCCGCGGAAAGAAAGGACGCCATGAAAAGGTTCTGGATCAGGCAAAGCGAAGCGGATATGTCAGGGTGGAAATTGACGGAAATCTCTATGAACTGACAGAAGAAATCAAGCTGGATAAAAATATTAAGCATGATATTAGTATTATTGTTGACCGCCTTGTGGTAAGACAGGGAATAGAAAGCCGTCTGACAGATTCCATTGAAAATGTTCTGGATCTTGCAGACGGGCTAATGGTTGTGGATGTGATAGGCGGAGAACGGATTAATTTCAGCCAAAGCTTTTCCTGTCCGGATTGCGGCATTGCAATTTCTGAGATTGAGCCGAGGAGTTTTTCCTTTAATAATCCGTTTGGAGCCTGTCCGGACTGTGCGGGACTTGGTATTAAGATGGAGTTTGACCCGGAACGTATCATTCCGGATAAATCAGAATCCATTAAGGAAGGCTGTATCAAAGCGACGGGCTGGCAGTCTGCTACAACAGAGGGAAGCTTTACCAATGCTATTCTGGTTGCACTTGCAGAACGTTTCAAATTTAGTCTGGATACTCCCTGGGAGAAGCTTTCGCCAAAGGTGCAGGACATATTGATGTTTGGAACGGAGGAAGAGGTTGAAGTACATTATCATGGACAAAGGGGGTATGGAGTTTATCCGGTTGTCTTTGAGGGAATCAAACGGAATGTGGAGCGGAGATATCGTGAAACTGCTTCGGATCTGCAGAAAGCAGAATATGAGAAATTTATGTCCATTACACCTTGTAAGCTGTGTAATGGTATGAGGCTTCGGAGAGAGTCTCTGGCTGTGACAATCAGCGATAAAAATATCTATGAGATTACGTCTATGTCAATTGGAAAACTACAGGTATTCCTGGAGGAGATGAAGCTTTCAAAACAGCAGTTGAAGATTGGTGCACAGATCATTAAGGAAATTAAAGCAAGGATCGGCTTTTTGGTAGAAGTTGGTTTGGAATATCTGGAACTGGCCCGTGCGACAGCAACATTGTCAGGTGGTGAGGCACAGAGAATCCGATTGGCTACACAGATTGGCTCCGGTCTTGTCGGAGTATGTTATATTCTGGATGAACCAAGTATCGGACTCCATCAGCGGGACAATGACAAGCTTTTGGCAGCACTTAAAGGACTGAAGGATCTGGGGAATTCCCTGATCGTGGTAGAACACGATGAAGATACGATGCTGGCAGCAGATTATATCGTAGATGTGGGCCCCGGTGCCGGAGAGCATGGCGGTCAGATTGTTGCAACCGGTAAAGCAGCAGATATTATGAAAGTGGAAGAATCCATTACCGGGCAGTATCTGAGTGGAAAGCTTAACATTGCAGTGCCAAAGAGCCGTAGAAGGCCAACCGGAAAACTTTCCGTCATTGGTGCATCAGAAAATAATCTGAAAAATGTAAATGTGGATATTCCGCTTGGTGTATTTACCTGTGTGACCGGTGTGTCGGGTTCCGGTAAAAGTTCACTGATTAACGAGATTTTATACAAGGCTTTGGCAAAAAATCTGAACCGCGCCTACACAGTGCCCGGAAAGCATAAGGCAATCAAGGGGATGGAGCAGCTGGATAAGGTCATTGATATTGACCAGTCACCGATCGGACGTACACCCCGGTCCAATCCGGCAACCTATACAGGGGTATTTGATCAGATCAGAGACTTATTTGCCAGCACGGTGGATGCCAAAGCAAAAGGCTATAAAAAAGGCCGTTTCAGTTTCAATGTAAAAGGAGGGCGATGTGAAGCCTGCTCCGGTGATGGTGTCATCAAGATTGAAATGCACTTCCTGCCGGATGTTTATGTCCCTTGTGAAGTCTGTGGCGGTAAGCGGTATAACAGGGAGACGTTGGATGTGCATTATAAAGGGAAGAATATTTATGATGTATTAAACATGACGGTGGAGGAAGCACTGGATTTTTTTGATGCAGTTCCTTCCATCAGAAATAAGATTGAAACCTTAAATGAAGTAGGACTTTCGTATATCCGTCTGGGACAGCCATCCACACAGCTTTCCGGTGGTGAGGCACAGCGGATTAAGCTGGCAACGGAATTGTCAAAACGAAGTACAGGGAAGACAATCTATATTCTGGACGAGCCTACCACGGGACTACATTTCGCAGATGTGGCCAAACTGATTGAAATTCTGCAGAAGCTGACGGACAACGGAAATACGGTTGTGGTGATAGAGCATAATCTTGACGTAATCAAAACGGCAGATTATATTATTGATATGGGTCCGGAAGGTGGAGATGGCGGCGGAACCGTTATTGCTACGGGAACACCGGAGGAAGTGGCCGAAAATTCGCAATCCTATACCGGAAAATATATAAAAAAGATGCTGAAAAGAAATAAGGCATAAAGTTTTTGCCGGAATTTGCCGATATTTTTATTAACGATATAAGAAAACCCTTTGAAAAAGAATTTCTATCGGTTATAATAGGTTGGAAAGATTCGGGTAAAATGAAAATGAGAGAGACTGTTGAACCGTAGAAAGGGGTTTGAAATATGAATTATACAGATATTGGAATTGATCTTGGGACAGCAAGTGTTCTGGTATATATCAGAGGTAAGGGTGTTGTCCTGAAGGAGCCGTCAGTAGTTGCATTTGACCGTGATACCAATAAGATTAAGGCGATCGGTGAAGATGCAAGATTGATGATCGGACGTACACCGGGTAATATTGTGGCAATCCGTCCGCTGCGGCAGGGTGTCATTTCAGATTATACCGTAACTGAAAAAATGATGAAATATTTTATTGCCAAGGCATTGGGAAGGAGAACCTTCCGTAAGCCAAGAATTGCGGTATGTGTACCAAGTGGTGTTACAGAGGTAGAGAAGAAGGCTGTAGAGGATGCTACCTATCAGGCAGGTGCAAGAGAAGTTGCTATTATTGAAGAGCCGATTGCAGCTGCGATCGGGGCAGGAATTGATATCGGTAAACCGCAGGGAAATATGATTGTGGATATCGGAGGCGGTACGACAGACGTTGCCGTGATTTCTCTGGGCGGCACTGTAGAAAGTGCTTCTATTAAAATTGCCGGAGATGATTTCGACGAAGCAATTGTGCGTTATATGAGAAAGAAATATAATCTGCTTGTCGGTGACCGTACTGCAGAGGATATCAAGATTAATATCGGTACTGCATTTAAACCGGTGGATGTGGAATATATGGATGTCAAGGGAAGGAATCTTGTAACCGGTCTTCCGGAGACCATCCGTGTATCCTCAGATGAAACGCAGGAAGCATTGAAGGAGACAACAACACAGATTCTGGATACCATCTGTGCAGTGTTGGAAAAAACGCCTCCTGAGCTTGCCGGAGATATTGTTGACAGAGGAATCGTATTGACGGGCGGTGGAGCAATGCTTCGTGGACTGGAAGAGCTGATCGAAGAGCGGACGCATATTAATACCATGACTGCAGAAGAGCCGATGACATGTGTTGCGATCGGAACAGGAAGATATATTGAATTCCTGACAGGATATAACGGGGAGGATTAAAAGAATCCTCCGGAAAGGATTTTTATGCTCAAGGGGTTATACACAGCCTATACAGGAATGATCAATGAACAGAACCGCATGGACGTATTAACAAACAATCTTGCTAATGCAGATACCATCGGATTTAAAAAAGAGGGTGCAACCAGCCAGTCTTTTAATTCTGTTTTTGTGGATAAGATCAGAGATGATTCGGAGTGCCTTGACCTGGCAAGACGGATCGGTGCTGCCAATCCCGGAGTAAAGATCGGAGAAGGCTATACGGATTTTTCTCAGGGGCCGTTGCAGGTAACGGATAATTCCTATGATGTGGCACTTGGCGGGGAAGGCTTCTTTACCATAGAATTTACCAATAAGGCAGGGGAAACTTCTACCATGTATACCAGAGATGGTAACTTCCAGCTGACAAGGGAAGGTTATCTTGTTACAACGGATGGTGATTATGTCCTTGGACGTGCCAATAATAATACAACGCAGCGGATCAAGGTTAATCCGGACCTGCCCGTTACCATTGATGAGCAGGGACGTATTTTTCAGAATGACCGGCAGCTGGCGCAGCTGAAAATTACGGATTTTGAAGATTATAATTATCTAGAACATTATGGAGAAAGTTATTATATGCCGGTAGAAGGAGCGGAACCGGTAGATGCAACGGATTGCAAAGTATTGCAGGGATATCTGGAGACATCTAATGTCAGTATTGTATCAGAGATGGTCAATATGATCAGCGTTTCGCGCCAGTATGAAGCCAATCAGAAAGTGATTCAGACGTATGATTCTTCTCTGGACGCTGCAGTGAACCAGATAGGTAAGATTTAAGCGAAGAAAGAGAGGACTTTATTATGGTACGTTCTTTATGGTCTGCCGCTACCGGTATGATTGCACAACAAACAGCAGTTGATACGATTGCACACAATATTTCTAATGTAAATACAACAGGTTATAAGACCAGTCAGACAGAGTTTAAATCTCTCCTTTATCAGGAACTTCAGACGAAAACGACTACGGCAAACGGGGATACCAAACCGATTGATTCACAGGTGGGTCTGGGTGTCAGAAGCGCATCTATAACAACCATTTTCCGCCAGGGAAGCTTTTATGAAGCAGACGGAAATAATAATTTTGCGATTGATGGTGACGGTTTTTTTGGCGTCCGGGGAGAGGATGGAAGCATCTATTATACCAGAAACGGTAATTTTACTATTTCAAGGGGAACAAACGGTCTGATGCTTACAACCTCAGATGGAAATCCTGTGCTGGATACACAGGGAAAACCGATTTCTTTTTCCTCTGATTTGAATTCAAGTGAAATTATAGCAACAGCTGATGGAGAGTTCTGTGTTTATGATGAGAATAACAATCTGGAATCTCTAGGAATCAAGATTGGATTATTCCAGTTTAATAATCCGGAGGGACTGGAAAAGCTGGATAGCAGTCTGTACCGTCAGACAGCAGCCAGTGGTAATGCATTGAATGAGGCAACAGCAAATAATATTGTAAAAAGTTCCATTAAACAGGGATATCTGGAAGGCTCCAATGTCCAGCTTGCTGATGAAATGGTCAATCTGATTGTTGCACAGAGAGCTTATGAGGCGAATTCCAAGGCAATTACAACGTCAGATGAAATGATGTCTCAGGCCAATCAGCTGAAGCGCTAATTGGTAATCAGTAAGTGGTTTACATATCGGGAAGGAGTTACAATATGGATTTTTCATCGATCAGTGGATATACAGATTATGCATCACAGCTTGCCGAGAAAACAACATCACAGAAATTAACGGAAAAAGCACAGGGTGCCCAGACAGATGAGGAGCTTTTGGAGGCGTGTAAGGAGTTCGAAAACTATCTGTGGGAGCAGGTGGTGAAATCCATGAAGGCAACGGTTGATATAACAGGTGAGGACAGCAGCAGTTTCAAGATGGTGGATACGTTCATGGACAGTGCGATTAGTGATGTGGCGAAAAATCTGACAGAGCAGAATCTCGGACCCAACAGTCTGGCAATGCAGATGTATGAGCAGATGAAACGAACACAGACGATCAACGTGGAAGAACTGCTGGCACAAGGTCAGACAGTGCAGCCGGATGAAGAATAGAAAAAACAGAAACGCCGCCCAAAGCGGCGTTTTTCAGTAAAAACTCCGGAATGCAATGACCGGAATTTTAAGACTGGGAAAAGGTACGGTTATTCATTATGGAAAAATTGAAGGGATATATCGGTCGATTCATTTTTCAAAGTGAGGATAGTGGTTATTCTGTAGCAGAGATCGTGGCAGAAGGAGAAACACATGTCTGCGTAGGAATGATGCGCGGATTTTCAGAAGGTGAAAGCGTGGAAGTTGAGGGGGAGTATGTTGTACACCCCAAATATCTTGAACAGTTGAAGGTGACAAGTATCAAAGCGGTTCCGCCTGAAGATAAGCTGGCTGTTATGAGATATCTTGGTTCCGGGGCAATTAAGGGAATCGGAAACGCACTGGCCCAGAGGATTGCAGATTATTTTGGAGAAGATACCTTTCGGATTATTGAGGAGGAACCGGAGCGGCTGGCTGAAGTAAAGGGAATCAGCGTCAGAAAGGCGCAGGAGATTACCAATCAGATAGTAGAGAAAAGAGAGGCACGAAATGCCGCCTTATTTTTACAGCAGTATGGGATCGGACAGAATCTTGCGGATAAAATATATCAGAAATACGGAAGTGAGACGTACCGGATTATAAAGGAGAATCCGTACCGGTTGGTAGAAGATATCCAGGGCGTAGGGTTCAAAATCGCAGATACCATTGCATCTCATGCAGGCATCCGGGTAGATTCTGACTACCGGATCCGTTGTGGAATTCTATATGAGCTGCTTCAGCTGACGCAGGAGGGACATTGTTATTATCCTAAGGAATTGTTGTTACGAAGAACCAAGGAACTGCTGGGAATAGAATCAGAGAATGTCGATGTGCAATTGATGACTCTTGCCATGGAGCATCAGGTGATGCTAAAGAAAAACAAAGAGGAAGAAAGGGTCTATCCTGTTTCGTTTTATAAAGAAGAAATGAATTGCGCCAGAAAACTCTTGGAGTTACGTGACAGCTATGATGTGCCGAACCGGAATGAGGCAGAGCAGAAGATTATGGAGCGGATTACCGGAATAGAGGAATCCATGAAGATGGAGCTTGATGTGCTTCAACGGAAGGCGGTTCTGGAAGGAATCCGAAATGGAGTATTTATTTTATCGGGAGGACCCGGAACCGGGAAAACGACAACCATCAATGCTCTTTTAAAATATTTTGAACTGGAGCAAATGGATTTTGTATTGGCGGCACCTACCGGGCGTGCGGCAAAACGTATGACTGAGGCAACCGGATATGAGGCAAAGACAATCCATAGATTATTAGAGATAAATGGTGAACTGACCGGTGAGCAGAGCAGAGCATCATTTGAACGAAATGAAGAGAATCCTCTGGAAGTAGATGCAGTTATCATTGATGAAGTAAGTATGGTGGATCTCCATCTTTTGAAGGCACTTTTGGCTGCCATGCTCCCCGGAACAAAACTGGTTCTGGTTGGAGATGTCAGACAGCTTCCGTCTGTGGGTCCCGGGCAGGTACTTCATGATGTGATAGAAAGCGGATGCTTTTGCTGTGTGATGTTGGAGACTATTTTCCGTCAGGCTGCAGAAAGTCATATTGTATCTTATGCTCATAAGATTGATAAGGGAGAAATGATTGATTTTACGCAGAAGTATAAAGATTTTTTCCTGTTGGATAAGGACAGCCCGGAGGTCATTTATTATTATATGGAGCAATTGATCCGGGATAAGGTTCCAAAGACATTTCACATCAGCCCTTATGAGGTTCAGGTTCTTACGCCGATGCGGAAAGGCCCACTGGGGGCTGAAACGCTGAACAGGATTTTGCAGGAGAGAATCAATCCTCCTTCGCCGGAAAAAAAGGAATATCAGTATGGAGATGCGATATTCCGAAACGGAGATAAGGTAATGCAGATTAAAAATGATTATGATCTGGAATGGGAGATTCTTGGCAATTACCGGATTCCGGTGGAGCAGGGAACGGGTGTGTTTAATGGAGACATTGGCGTTGTACAGGAGATCAATGAATTTATGAAAACACTTAAGGTGCGTTTCGATGATGGAAGAGTTGTTGAGTACGCATTTCAGAATCTTGACGAACTGGAACATGCATTTGCCATAACCATTCATAAATCCCAGGGCAGCGAATATCCGGTGATTATTATGCCGATTTTAACAGGCCCTCGGATGTTATTAAACAGAAACCTGTTGTATACCGGCGTGACCAGGGCAAAAGACTGTGTTATTATTTTAGGAAGTCCGGAAACGGTAAGCGGTATGATCCGCTCCGATGCAGAGCAGAAGCGTTATACCTCTCTGAATGAGAGAATCTTGGAACTGGCTGCTCTGTCATAAAGATTCACAATTGATGAAAGAAAGAGGTCATAATATAGATCGATGAGGAAAAGCAAGGAACTGCTTGATCTGCTATATCCTGCAAGATGCCCTGTATGCGATGGAATTTTGCTGCCGGAAGAAGAGGTCTGCGAAGAGTGCCGGACGAAACTTAAGTATGTTTCGGAACCCAGATGCCGTAAGTGCAGCAAACCTTTGCAGGAAGAGGAAACAGAATATTGTCATGACTGTATGGGTGGGATGCATATCTATGATAGCGGGATTTCCCTGTACGAATATGAATCAGTGAAAGATTCCATTTACAGGTTTAAATATAAAGAGCGCTGCGAGTATGCTGATTTTTATGGAAAAGAGATTGCCAAACATCTGGGTGGAAAAATCAAAGAATGGAAGCCGGATGCACTGATTCCTGTGCCACTCTATTGGAAAAAAGAACGGATGAGAGGATACAATCAGGCAAAGCTTCTGGCGGATGCAGTAGGAAACTATTTACATATTCCTGTCAGGGGGGATCTGGTTTTGCGGCAAAGAAAGACGGTTCCCATGAAAGAATTAGATCCGGTCAGACGTCAAATAAATTTGAAAAAGGCTTTTATTATCAGTCAGTTTGATGTAAAATTAAATTGTATAATTATCGTTGATGATATTTATACAACAGGAAGTACAATAGATGAAATGGCAAGGGTGCTACGGACTGCAGGCATCAACAGAATTTATTTTGTTACACTTGCTGTTGGCGGATCATAAAATGAAAAAATCAAAAAGCTGATACGGAAAAGGGGGTATTTTATGAACGTACGAAATTGCAGAAAATGTGGCAGAATGTTTAATTATGTTTCCGGACCTCCAATTTGCGGAAAATGCAGGGAACAGGCGGAAGAACAATTTCAGGTGGTAAAAAAATATATTGAAGAACATAAGACTGCTACCATTCCTCAGATTGTGGAAGACTGCCAGGTGGATCAGAAGCTGATACATCAGTGGATCAGAGAAGAAAGATTATCTTTTGCAGATGATTCTCCTATAAAAATCAAATGTGAGATTTGCGGAGCAACGATCAGCACGGGAAGGTATTGCGAAAAATGTAAAAAGGAAACGGCACATTCCTTTAATGACATATCCCATGCAGCACATGAACATCCGGCTGAGCCGGAAAGCAGTAAACAGGGATCCAGAATGTATACCTATGGAGACCGGAGATAGTGCAGCAGAAAAGGTGTGGAAATTTGAATTATGTTAAATGAATCAAGAATTAAATTAATGACAAAGATGGCTGTCTATGAAGAACATGAGGGTAAAAAGAGCATGTCAATCGGAACTTATTTCCGTGGTGATTATATTGGGAAGGAAGTCATCAAGTCAATTATTTATGCCACAATAGCATACGTCATTATGATTGCAGTATATGTATGTTACGATTTTGAAATACTGGCACAGGAAATCTATAATATGGATCTGATTCAGTTCGGAACGAAGATGCTGAAAGATTACCTGAAGCTGGTTGTTGGTTATGCAATCGTAACATATGTGTTTTATGCAATGCGGTATCAGAAGGCACGCAGAAGTCTGAGAAGCTATTATAATAATCTTCGCAGGCTTAATTCCATGTATCGCAAAGAAGAAGCAAAAAATAAATAAAGGAAAGAAATTATGGCACAACTTTTGTTATTAAGGGAACAGATAAAAAATTTTTACAGTAAATATGAGGTATTTATTACACCAACATTAAAATTCTTATTGGCGTTTATCACCTTGATTTCAATCAATGCAAAGATTGGCTTTGCGCAACGGCTTACAAGTCTCGTAATTGTTGTACTGGCGTCTTTGTTTTGTTCGTTTTTGCCAATGAATTTTATTGTAATCATAGCGGCGATGTTTGTATTACTGCATTTGTATGCACTATCCCTGGAAGCGGTTATTGTTGTCGGAGTATTGATGCTGTTGATGTTTTTACTGTATTTCAGGTTTTCACCCAAAGATACTGTTTTGCTTCTTCTGACACCGATTCTGTTTCTGGTTAAGATGCCCTATGTAATACCATTGGCTGCCGGTCTGGTGGGAAATCCTGCATCTATCATTTCGACAGGATGTGGCGTTGTCATTTATTATGCGTTGGCGTATGTCTCAGCAAATGCACCGGTTCTGAGTGCCATGGAATCGGAAACGGTTTTTGAAAAGATACGTCTCTTAATTGATTCTGTAGTAAAAAATAAAGAGATGATGGTGGTGGTTATCGCATTTTCCGCAACGATTCTTACAGTTTATCTGATCAGAAGGCTTTCTGTGGATCATGCATGGACGATTGCGATTATTACAGGTACCCTGATGGATATTCTGATTATTCTGATTGGAGATCTGAAATATAATACGTATATCTCTATTATTGGTTTGATTTTCGGAAGCATTATTGCAGTTTTAGTGATTGTTGTTATAAAATTTTTTGTTTTCAATGTGGATTACGGCAGAACGGAGCGGGTACAATTTGAAGATGATGAATATTACTATTATGTGAAGGCTGTTCCTAAAAATACCGTTGCAGTTACTGACAAAAAGGTAAAACGAATTAAAGGACAGTCAAAGCCTGCAGAGCACAGGGATAATGTCAGACACGCTCCTAGAAGAAATGCAGATTCTGATGTTCCGGAATATCGTGTAAGAAGATCAGCAACCAGAGAAAATCAAAATGATGAGCAGATTATAATTTCCAGAAGTAATGGCAATAAAAACGGAACCAAACGAATTATATTACCGGATGAAAAAATAGAAGAACTCAACCTGGAAGAACAGGCCCGGGTAATCCGAAGAACAGATAACAGTGGAATGACGGGTATTGAGCGTGCTGCGGCAGCTAAGGCAAGACAGGAAAGAGAAGAACGAAGAAGACGGGAAGAATAGAGGAAACGGAGAATACATGCTGGAACGTATTAATACATTTATAGAAGAATATCTGTCGGTTTTGAACAGACTCAATATTCGTATCACAGATATCATCGAGATTCTGGTGATTTCTTTTATTGTGTATCAAATTCTTGCATGGGTCAGTAAAACGAGAGCATGGTCTCTTTTGAAGGGACTGATTGTGATTCTGGCTTTTGTCCTTTTGGCAGCAGTTTTCAAAATGAATACAATTTTATGGATTGTAGAAAAATGTCTGTCCATTGTTGTAATCGCAATTGTAGTTGTTCTGCAACCGGAACTTCGTCGTGCATTGGAACAGTTGGGTCGGCAAAATATTTTTGCATCCCTTATAACATCCGATGCAGGAAAGCAGACAGGAAGATATTCTGATCGTACAATTGATGAGATTGTGAAAGCTGCATTTGCAATGGGAAGAGTCAGGACAGGAGCCCTGATGGTACTGGAACGAAACGAATCCCTGGCAGAGTATGAAAAAACGGGAATCAGTGTGGATGCTGTTGTATCCAGTCAGTTGCTGATAAATATTTTTGAACATAATACCCCCTTACATGATGGGGCTGTAATCTTTAGGGATAACAGGATTGTATCGGCAACCTGTTATCTTCCGTTATCAGATAACAGGAGCCTTAGCAAATCTCTTGGAACAAGACACAGGGCTGCAGTAGGAATCTCAGAGGCAACAGATTCGTTGACAGTTGTTGTTTCTGAGGAGAATGGTAAGGTTAGTGTTGCCTATGGAGGGGAATTATTCAGCGGATTGAACCAGGAGGGATTACGGGAAAAACTGGAGATGATTCAGGATAAACCGCAGGAAGAAAACCGCAGAGGCTGGCGCAGAGCAAAGGAGGCTAAGGGTGAAAAATAAGATTACACATAATCTTGGACTGAAAACATTATCTGTATTTATTGCCTTTGCACTTTGGCTGATTGTTGTAAATTATGATGATCCGGTAATTACGAATACGTATAGCGGAATTCAGGTGGAAATTCTTAATCAGGAGGCATTGACTGATCAGGGAAAGGTGTATGAGGTCCTGAATAATACAGATGTGATTACGGTAAAAATATCCGGTCCGCGATCTGTTATTGATTCCTTGAATAAGGAAAATATCAGGGCGGTAGCGGACATGCAGGATCTGACCCTGATGAATACATTGGGCATACAGTTATCAACAAATAAGAATTTCGACAGGCTGGACAGTATCACAGGAGATCATGTGGCTGTAGAACTGAATATTGAGAATAATAAGGAGGCACATTTCCCGATTAATCTTGTCGTAACTGGAAAGCAGGCGGATGGTTATATTGTTGGGGATATATCTTCCAACCAGAATACTGTCAGGGTTTCAGGAGCAGAATCTGTTGTTTCTACGATTGCCCGGGCAGAGTGCGCAGTGAATGTAGGAGGTAGAAGCTCTGATATAACAACTATATCAGAAATCAAGCTCTATGATGCCAATGGTCAGCTGGTAGAACATCCAAGTCTGCGTATGAACATTGAAACAGTAAATGTCAGTGTTGCGATTCTTCAGACCAAAGAAGTGCCTGTCATCTATCAATATTCGGGAACCCCGATGGATGGTTATGTGGTAGAAGAACCATTGACAGCAGATATAAGTACGGTGATGATTGCCGGAAAACCCAGTGCCCTGGAGAGCGTTTCTGCCATAGAGGTTCCGGCAACAGCGGTTAATATAACAGATAAGGATCAAAGCTATACGGAATCGGTTGACCTTGGACGGTACCTGCCTGATGGAATCCGCTTTGCAGATTCTTCCTTTGATGGAATGGCTGCCGTGCGGGTAGAATTGATTAAGCTGATTGTAAGATCTTTAAATATTCCTGTGCAGAACCTTTCTGTAGCGAATCTTCCTGATGGATTTCAGGCAGAAATTATGCTGAATGAATCCGGAGAAACAACTTCTGCACTGCATATTATTACAGAAGGTGTGGCTTCGGCGTATGAGGGAGTTAGTGGCAATAATGTGACCGGTGTTCTGGATGTTGCGTCATATCTGGATCAGAATGAAGGACAGACGCTTTCACCGGGCACATACCGTATAGAAATTGCGTTTTCTCTTCCTGAAACAATACAGACAACAACAACCTATTATGCGGATGTGAAGATTACAAAGGAAGAAGAATAGAATAATTGCTAATGAACAGTAAAGTATTGGAAAGGATATAAATTTATGGCTAGATTATTTGGAACGGATGGGGTACGAGGTGTAGCGAATGAGGAATTGACTCCGTTGTTGGCAATGCAGCTCGGGCAGGCAGGTGCTACTGTCTTGACAAAGGAGAAGGCGCATAAGCCAACAATTATGGTAGGGTGTGATACACGAATCTCGGGAGATATGCTTGCGAATGCATTGATGGCGGGCGTATGTTCGGTAGGTGCCAATGCAGTTTATGTGGGAGTGGTTCCGACACCGGCAATTGCTTATCTGACAAGAAAGTACCGGGTAGATGCAGGTGTTGTTATTTCCGCATCCCATAACCCTGTGGAATTCAACGGTATTAAATTTTTTGACGGAAATGGATATAAGCTTCCGGATCAGATGGAAGATGAGATTGAATCCTATATCCGCAATGATATGAAGGGAATTAAATTTCCGACGGGAACCGGCATTGGAAAGATCAAATACCGCAGTGATGCCAGAGAAGAGTATATTAATCATGCGATCAAGGCAGTTCCTGTGGAATTGACCGGGATGAAGATTGTAGTGGACTGCGCAGAAGGAGCATCTTTTTATACGTCAGTAGAGGCTTTAAGAGAGCTTGGTGCAGAGGTTGTTGCTATTCATAATAATCCTGATGGAACGAATATTAATGCAAATTGTGGTTCCACCCATATGGAAGAACTTCAGGCGAGAGTAGTATATGAAAAGGCACAGGTTGGGCTTGCTTTTGATGGTGATGCAGACCGGCTTTTGGCTGTAGATGAAAATGGGAAGATTGTGGATGGTGACCAGATCATGGCCATTGTCGGGAACCATATGAAGAATAAGGGAATTTTGAAACAGAACAAGATTGTTGTTACTGTGATGAGTAATCTGGGATTTTCCCTGATGGCAAAAGAAAATCAGATTGATATAGAACAGACGAAGGTTGGTGATCGTTATGTTCTGGAACGAATGAAGGAAGTTGGAGCCAATCTTGGTGGTGAACAGTCAGGTCACATTATTCTTCTGGATGAAAATACAACAGGCGACGGGCTTTTATCTGCACTGCATCTTCTGGAAGTTATGGTAGAGACCGGCAGAAAGCTTTCAGATCTTGCAACGGTCATGGAAGTTTTGCCGCAGGCACTGGTAAATGCAAGAGTACCGAATCATAAAAAAGACAGCTATATGGAGTATCCGGAAATAGCGGCTGCCATTGAACAACTGACTGCTAAATTTGATGGTCAGGGAAGAGTACTGATCCGGCCGTCCGGAACGGAACCGCTGGTGCGTGTCATGATCGAAGGAAAAGATCAGCAGATGATTGAGGAAGAGGCAAAGAAGTTGGCTGAACTAATCACAAACACAGTGTTATAGGACTTGTGAATTACAGAGAAAGATGCTATAATTTACATTAGGGTTATGAAATTGGAAAAGTACGAGAAGGTTATGGGGTAATAACAAAGTTTTAACATGAATTGGAGGGAGACTGGCTATGGTAAGCAGGAAGGTTACAATTAAAAACCCGACAGGGCTACACCTACGTCCGGCAGGTAATCTATGTAAAGAAGCGATGAAATTTCGTTCGCTAATTACATTTACATTCAAAGATAATACAGCAAATGCCAAAAGCGTACTAAGTGTGCTGGGTGCATGCGTAAAATGTGGTGATGAGGTTGAATTTGTCTGCGAAGGCGAGGATGAAGAGGAAGCATTGAAAAGCCTGATTGAGGCGATAGAAAGCGGACTGGGTGAATAATCAGCCAACAAACAGTGAGAAAGAATGAAAAGCATGCAGTACACAAGAATGTGTCCTGCATGTATTTATTTGTCAATATTGTTTTGTACTTATTAGTATAATAAATAGGTAATTGCGAAATGGATTGTTTGGTTGTGGAAGCTATGTAAAATATATAAAAATAGAAAGGAAAGAGAGACATGTTAAATTATAAGAGGTATCAGAAAAATCCGGTTGACCGGTATCCGGAAAGAACCTGGCCGGACAAGGAAATCACGAAAGCACCGGTTTGGTGTAGCGTTGACTTAAGAGATGGAAATCAGGCATTGATTGATCCGATGGTGGTTTCAGAAAAGATAGAGATGTTTCAGTATCTTGTGAAGCTGGGATTCAAGGAGATTGAAGTAGGATTCCCGGCAGCAAGTCAGATTGAATATGATTTTCTGCGTCAGCTGATTGAACGTAAATTAATTCCGGATGATGTAAAGGTGCAAGTTCTTACACAATGTCGTGAAGATTTGTTGGATCGTACTTTTGAATCTATCCAGGGCTGCTCACAGGCAATCGTACATATTTATAATTCTACGTCAACATTGCAGAGAGATGTAGTATTCCATATGGATAAGGAACAGATCAAAGAAATTGCTATTAATGGGACGAAGATGGTCAAGGAGCGTGCAAAGAACTTCGACGGAAAAATTATTCTGGAATATTCTCCGGAAAGCTTTACGGGGACCGAACTTGATTATGCATTAGAGGTATGTACGGCAGTACAGGAGACCTGGCAGCCTACAAAGGAAAATCCTATGATTATCAATCTTCCCTCTACCGTAGAGATGACAACTCCTAATGTGTTCGCTGATCGTATTGAATGGATGAGCAATCATTTCAAGGATCGTGATGCCATTATTTTAAGTGTTCATCCGCATAATGATCGTGGAACAGGTGTCGCAACTGCAGAACTTGCCTTGCTTGCAGGTGCAGACCGAATTGAGGGAACACTTTTTGGAAATGGTGAACGTACCGGTAATGTTGATATTGTCAACATTGCATATAATATGTTCTCTCAGGGAATTAATCCTGAATTGGAACTGGATAATGTGAATGAGATTATTGAAATCTATGAAAGATGCTGCAAGATTCCAATCCATCCCAGACATCCATATGCCGGAAAACTGGTATTTACAGCATTCTCCGGATCTCATCAGGATGCCATTAATAAGGGCGTTAAGGCGATGCAGGAAAGGAACAGTCAGATCTGGCAGGTTCCGTATCTGCCGATTGATCCTTCAGATATCGGAAGAGAATATGAGCCAATCGTCAGAATTAATTCACAGTCCGGTAAGGGCGGTGTTGCATTCATTATGGATACCTATTATGGCTTTAAGCTGCCGAAAGGAATGCAGAGAGAGTTTGCTGATGTAATTCAGGAAATTTCGGAAAAGCAGGGTGAAGTATCTCCTGAAACCATCATGGAGAAATTCCGTGAAGAATACCTGCAGAAGAAGGAGCCGATCCACTTTAGAAAATTAAAGGTAGACGATCTTTCCGGTGAAATCAATTCTGAATTTGATACCAAGGTAGCTGTTACTTATACAAACAATGATCAGGAAAAGACCTTTACAGCAGTTGGTAACGGACCTTTGGATGCAGTACAGAGAGGTCTGATGGAAACTTTCCATATTAAAATCAAGATTCTTGATTATGAAGAACATGCATTGCAGAGTGGATCTAATTCACAGGCAGCTGCCTATATTCATATGCTGGATGCAGAAAGCGGTAAGGTAACCTATGGTGTAGGTGTCAGCTCCAATATTACACGTGCTTCCGTACGGGCAATTTTCTCTGCAATAAACAGGCTGGGTCTGACAGAGCAGGAATAATACATATCAATTCATATAAAAAAGAGTGCCGGTTCGGCACTCTTTTTAGTTGCTGTTTTATGTGTTCCTCACTAGTGTGTTACAGTATTGCCCTGGCTGTCAAGGAAGATAGAATCAAGATTGGAACTGCCGCCATCCTGAAGAACACAGATCATGGTTTTTCCGGTGCTTAACTCAATTTCATTGCCATTGTCATCATAATATCTGGTAGCACTATAATCGCCGGTCTTTTCCCATGTAATATGGATCGCATGACCATTGGTTATATACCACCCATCTCTGGTGTTATCCTGACACTGATAGATACGGTAGTCTTTAGCATCTCTGGAAAAACCATAAGTATGCTGAAGGATGATGTTGGAAAATGCAAGCTGCTGGTCAGTTGCTGCATCCATATGCGGCTGTCCGTAAATATAGCGGTAATATAATTTGGTTTCCGGATCATATTCGAATCGGGAATCCGTTACCGGGTAGCAATTGGAAAGATCTACAGTATAAACTTCAAGTGCATTGTTATAATTGGTTGTCAGATCGGTCTGTCCGCCGTTTGGAGCAAAGTTAAAATGCTTCTCATCCCATATCTCGTTACGATGCCATAATGTAGAAGCATACTGGTTAACAATGTCAGCACTATAATATTCGTCATGCGGAGCATTACGTGAAGAATCACGGAATCCTCGTCCGCTGATATTGTCGGTGGTTTCTCTGGCAATCAGATCATTGATGTAGAAAGGACCACCATCGTGAAGCAGAATGGCATCCCATTCAAAACTCCAGTAAATAAAGTAATCACGGGCACTTCTGACATTACCGATCTTGTCCAGTCCCTGCCAGTCTTCGATGATGCACATGGTTCTTGTGATGCTGCCTTCTACAAGACATTCATAGACAACGCCTGCCTTACTGATATTGTACTGGGGCTGGGCAACCTTGTCCATCGGAACCATGATAGCAATGGGACGATGTAAATAAACGTCCTCTGTTACCGGTTCATTGGTTAAGGCGCTTCTGACATATCCGGCCGGAAGTTCATCATCAGTGACTTCTTCAACCGGAGCTGTTTCGTTGATTGTTGTTCCTCCCAGACCAATATCTTCTGCACTAATTACCTCTGTAGATGTGGTGCCATTGTTTGATACACTGGTGCCATCTTCAGAATTCTTCCCGCATCCGGTCAGCATGATTGCGCCGGTAAGTGCTGCGAGAAAAAGAATGCTTAACTTTTTCATGATTGACCTCCATGTAATATAATTGTGTGTTAACATAACTTATTATAGCATATCTGTTCTTCATTTACATTATGAAAATAAAAAAACTGATATTTTATAAAAGCAGTATGGATTGTTAATGCTTCTTCAGAAGAAATTATTGCAAAAAAGAAAAAAGATATGATAATAATTTCTTAATGAGAGATATTAGAAAAAAATAATGATATTACATAAGATTGCAGACGGCAATTGCAAGACCAAAACCAATGAAAGCACCAACAAGCACCTGAAGAGGTGTATGACCCACGAATTCCTTCAGGCGATCTTCGGTACTCATTTTGGTTCCCATATTATTAAAAAGACTCATCATTTCGTTCAAAACCTTAGCCTGCTTGCCTGTTTCACGTCTGACACCAAGGGCATCATACATAACGATAATAGCAAAAGCAAAAGCCAATGCAAATTCAACACTGCTTGTACCATAATTAATTGCCACTGCAGTCGCAAGTCCGCATACTGTTGCAGAATGGGAACTTGGCATGCCACCTGTTCCTACAAGTCTTTCCGGATCAAAGGATTTTGTTACAACAACATGCAATATTGTTTTTAGAATCTGTGCGACAAACCAGCCGGCTACAGCTGATAAAAGAATTTCATTATGAATAATGCCATCAAAATAATTCATGAAAACCTCATTTCGTGTTTGGGGATTGCATCTGATTTCAAGATACGTTATCATTATAGAAGTATATGAACAAAAACGCAAGGAAAAAAATAGAATCAAAAACAGAAAAAGGAGAAGAGAAAATGGAAATTCAAAAATCAGACAAAATATATGTTGCCGGACATCGTGGGCTGGTAGGAAGTGCAATTGTACGTTCTTTACAAAGACAGGGATATAACAATATTATCGGACGTACCCATAAGGAACTGGATCTTCTTGACCAGGCGGCAGTCAGAAGCTTTTTCGAACAGGAAAGACCGGATGTCGTAGTTCTTGCAGCGGCGAAGGTAGGCGGAATTAATGCCAATAATACAGCACCGGCAGATTTTGCTTATGACAATATGCAGATTCAGTGTAATGTTATTAAGTGCTGCCATGATTATAAGGTAAAGAAACTGCTGTTTTTAGGAAGTACCTGTATCTATCCTAAGATGGCTCCGCAGCCTATTCCGGAAGATGCATTACTGACCGGACCACTTGAGACGACCAATGAAGCATATGCCATTGCAAAGATTGCAGGTTTGGAAATGTGCAAATTCTTTAAACGTCAGTATGGTGATAATTTTATCAGTTGTATGCCGACCAATCTGTATGGTCCTCATGATAATTATGAACTTCAGGGGTCACATGTTATGCCTGCAATGATCCGCAAGTTCCATGAAGCAAAGGTGTCCGGTGCAGACCATGTGGAACTTTGGGGAACCGGCTCTCCTCTTCGTGAGTTCCTTTATGTAGATGATATGGCAGATGCGTGCGTATTTCTGCTTGAAAATTATCATGGAGAACAGCATGTTAATATTGGTACCGGAAAGGAATTGACCATTAAGGAACTGGCTGAAACTGTCAAACGTGTTGTGGGTTATGAAGGCAATATCGTATGGAATAAGGATATGCCGGATGGAACTCCCAGAAAACTGACAGATGTCACCAAGCTTCATGAAATGGGATTTATGCATAAGGTTGATCTTGAAGAGGGAGTAAAGCTTGCTTATGACTGGTTTAAGGAGAATGTGTCTGAGGCAAGAATGTAAATCATCTCATGGGTTAGGCGGTTGTGAATATTTCACAATTGCCTATACCTTATTTTTATGAGATAAATTTTAGAAATGAGGATTCGTAAGACTATGATCTTTCTCATGCCGGCTTTCCTGATATTTGCTGCATACTGGGCAGGAAATTTGGTAAAAAAGGTATTGCATGATTCTGAAAAACAGCTTCCGGAAGCCGTTTTAATAGGAACACTTCTGCTGTTTCTGCTCTGGGAGCTTCTTGTTTTGCCGGCAATTAAATTGCTGGCATCCTTTTCTATGGTTACCAGAATTTACAGTGGTATTCTTTTGGTATTAATTATCATCGCTATTGTGGTATGTGGTAAAGAACTTCGGGAATTGTGGGGAAAAGTCAGACCCGGAAAACCATGGATGGTCTGGATGGTTATTCTGCTTTTCTTCCTACAGATTACCTTCTTTTTTATTATGGAACCGGATTTGACAGACGATTTTACGGTAGAGACAATTAACACAACACTGCAGTCTGATCTGATTTATGAAAACCATCCCGGAATGGGGGATACTTTTGTTTATGGAATAACCTTCCGCGGAAAGCTGGTCAGTATTCCTTTGTTTTATGCATATCTGACAAGACTCTTTTCAGCACACGCAGCGCAGCTGACATTCTGTGTTGTTCCCATCTGGGTATTGTTTTTGAGTTATATGGCTTATGGCTTATGGACGGAAACTTTCTTTGGAAAATCCCAGAATAAGGATATTAAAGTTTCTCTTTTCTTTATCGGATATGCAGTTTTAAATCTTTGTGCTTCTTTTTCAGAAGATAGTATTTTTTATTACCAGATGTATCGGGGATTTCGTGGAGAAACCATAGTGTTTTCGGTGCTGATTCCTTATACCATTTACCTTTGTTGGCAGATTTATGGCAATAAAAAGTACGTTTCATTCATTTATCTGATAATGACAGGAGGGGCAACCCTTATGCTGACAGATTATCAAAAGGGACTTGTTCCGTTCCTGCTGGTGGTTGCAATTACTACGTTAATTGCTCTTGGGTATAAAGTGGGGAGGTGGCTGCAATGTCGGAAGTGATTGGCAGTATGCAGTCAGCCCTGGAGCTGGCGGGAGGAAGTCCGGGATTGTCGGCGGTCTTTCTTGCCAGTCTGATTGCACTGTGGTATCGAAAGTTTCAGCGGGAACTTTCTGTTGGATGTTTGTTCTGGTATGGAACGATAACACTAAGTATGCTGATCATACCGGGATTCCTGGCATTTGTTGGTAATTTTTGGCCTGAACTGCTGACGGATTATATGATTCTTTGGATTCTTCCGGTAGTTCCGGTGATTTTGATTGCCGGGGTAAATGCATTTCCATATAATGGGGAAAGGAAAGATAGGATTTTTTTCCTGATGGCATTTTTGGCAATTCTGATTTTGGCAGGTGCAACTGTTTTTCAGCGTAATCAGCATAACATGATTGAAAATCGGGAATATATCCCTGACAGTGAATTGGAGATGCTGCAGAAGGTTGAAGAATACCGTGAAAAAAAGCAACAGGAGACGGTTTTGATCTGGGCAGATCAGGAAATCATGAATTATGCCAGAATATACAGCGGTAGTATTTATCTGATTTATGGAAAGGATCTTTGGCTGGGAAGTATAGATTCACAGATGCACCAAATCTATGAGGATTGGCAGCAGGAAGCCTATATTTATATGGAAAATGCTCCTCTTTATATGGACGAGATTGTGGATATAGCTACCTTAAGAGGGTGTGATGTTTTAATATTTTCAAGAAATCTGTTTGAGATGTATGATGTTGGAATTCCGGAGTTTTTAGGAGAAGAACAATATCTGTTCTATCAGGCAGGAAAAGATTATTTGATGTATGTTTCTGCAGGCACTGCGGAATAATGAAAGTAGGAAATGTATGGAATTAAATACGAAGCGGGAAATGATCAGTATAGTTGTACCGGTTCACAATGCAGAGCAATATATAGAAAAAACGGTTGGAAGTATTCTTTCACAGACAATTGAAAATTATGAAGTGCTGCTGGTGGATGATGATTCTACAGACGGAAGTTTCCGTATCATGAAAGAAATTTCGGATCAAAGAGTCAGGGTATTAAAGACATCGATACAGCATGGTGCGGCAGTGGCAAGAAATCTGGGCATCGCAGAGGCAAAAGGAAGATATCTTGCATTTCTGGATGCGGATGATTTATGGAAGCCTGACAAGCTGGAAAAGACATTGAAGTTTATGCAGGAGAAGGATGCAGCATTTGTATTTACGGGATACGAGTTTGGAGATCAGGAAGCCAATGGAACCGGGAAGGTGGTCCATGTACCGGAACAACTGGATTATGAACATGCGTTGTCAAGAACGGTGATTTTTACATCAACGGTTATGCTGGATCTTAATAAGCTTAACAAGGAACTGATTCAGATGCCACAGGTAAAAAGTGAGGATACAGCAACCTGGTGGAAGATTCTGAAAGCAGGGAATATTGCCTATGGCTTGGATGAGAATCTTACGATTTACCGTAGAGCAGGAAAGTCGCTTTCCTCCAATAAGCTGGAAGCGATCAGAAGAATCTGGAAACTGTATCAATTACAGGGAGATATGAACCTGCCAAAACGCCTTAGATGCTTTGTGGGATGGGCATTTGGCGCGGTTTACAGAAGATTATAGTTATGATATAATAAGCGCAAAAGAAAAACAAGCGGCTGCGGAGCAGACATTTGTTTTTCTTGCGCTATTAACGAGCAAACGGTCTGCGAAGCAGACAGGGAGCGCAGAATGCGCGCGTTTGCGAGTGAAGAAAAATAGTGCGAAGCACGGACACCGAGATGAAATCGAGGTGACATTGCGAGTCTAATGTAGGAAAATCATATGAAAAAACTAGAAACCTCCAGAAGAATACTGATTATTATATTGTCTATGCTTAGCCTTGTTTCACAGGTTGCGGTATATGCTCTTTTTTGGTTTCAGGCATATAAGAAAACCATTGCAATTGTCTTCTGGATTAAGGGAGATCTTCTTGTAATTTCTATTTACGCTGTTCTGCTGCTTTTCTTTTCCAGAATGTATGGTGGTATGAAAATAGGATACCTGAAAGCATGGGAGGTATTTTTTTCGCAGTCTTTTGCAACTACCTGTGTAAATGTTATTATGTATGCAATGGTTTCATTAATGGCTGCCAGACTGGTGAATCCGAAATATTTCCTGCTTCAACTGGCAGTTGATCTGGTCTGGATTGGTCTTTGGACTGCGATCAGTCAGGGTTTGTATACCATGTTATTCCCGCCCAGGGACATGCTTCTGGTATATGGAGAAAGATCACCGGAGGATATTTTAAATAAGTTTGCCAGCAGACCGGATAAATATAATATCTGTAAGTGTATGCAGGTATCAGAAGGGTATGATTCCATCTGCAGTGAAATAAAGAATCGTTATGATGCCATGGTACTTTGGGATATTCCACTGGAAATGAGAAATAAACTGTTAAAATACTGCTTTGCCAATTCTATCCGTGTTTATATGATGCCGAAAATCCCTGATGTACTTATTAAGGGGACAACGGAGATGCATATCTTTGATTCTCCTATCTATCTGATCAGGGAATATACATTGAATGTGGAGCAGAGATTTGCAAAACGGTTATTGGATTTATTCTGTTCTGTCATCTTACTGGTTATCACCCTGCCGATTATGCTGATTACGGCACTGTTAATTAAACTATATGACAGGGGGCCGGTATTATATAAGCAGGTAAGATGTACTTTGGATGGAAAAGAATTTAAAATTCTGAAATTCCGCAGTATGAAGGTGGATGCAGAAAAAGATGGCGTTGCCCGGCTTGCAATGAAGCAGGATGACAGGATTACTCCAATCGGAAAATTCATCCGTGCAGTCAGAATTGATGAACTGCCCCAGCTGATTAATATATTAAAAGGTGAAATGTCATTTATTGGTCCTCGACCGGAACGTCCGGAAATTATAGAGAAATATCTTCAGGATATGCCGGAATTTGCATATCGCATGAAGGTAAAGGCAGGGCTGACAGGATATGCCCAGATTTATGGTAAGTACAATACAACACCATATGACAAATTGAAACTCGATCTGACTTATATTGAAAATTATTCAATCTGGCTGGATTTGAAACTGATGCTTTTGACATTGAAAATTGTCTTAAAACCGGAAAGTACGGAAGGTGTGGAGAAAACCCAGACAACAGCAATGAAGGAAACTTTGTCCGGGGAGAAAAAGAAATGAGACTGTCGTGGGGAGAATGACTGCAGCACGATAGCCGGAAAGGTACTGAAACGTTGGAAGATTCATTTATGCAGGAGAAGCTGGATGGCAGACGTTTTATGCTCCTGAATATTAAGAAAATATGGCAGATTTGTCTGGGGGCTGTTATCGGTGCCTGTTTTTTTGGATGTGTATATTATCTGAAAACAAATGTACTGGCAGGTGAGCCTCTTTTCAGGGCACAGACGCTCTATATGATCACATTTAACAGAGATCAGGTAGACAGTATACATGATTATTATAATGATTATACCTGGAATGATGTGCTGGACTCTGATCAGATTGCCGGAAGAGCAGCAGAAAAACTTGGAGATATCAGTAAGGAAGAGGTTGCCGCTGCAGTATCCATTCCTACTATGTCAGATATCCGGTTTATCTGGGTTTATGCTGATATGGAGACAAAAGAAGCTGCAGATCGTGTAGAAGCGGCTATTGGAGATGCACTTCAGGAATTTGCACTGGAAACAGACGGTTTTACAGAGATTGCAATATGGGATCAGAAGGAGACAGAGCAGATTAGGGAGAAGTCTCTGATTGGCAGAATGATAATTGCAGGTGCAGTAGTCGGGGCGCTTGTAACCTGCTTTTTTGTGTATTATGACAATCTTATGGATGATTCTGCATATACAGAACAGGATGTTAAGGACATGCTTGGAATTGATCCTGCCGGCGTTATTATGAGGGCAGGCAAAAAAGAACAACCGGAATTCTTCAGAAAGGAATTGCAGCATAATCTGAAGGAATTGTTGAAAAAAACAGAGAAAAATCCGGTCAAAGTCATAATTTATCCGTTGGATCCGGAATGTGGTCTGTCCATGGAAGAATCTGCACAGTATTTGAAAGAGCTTTTGACAGATCCGGATAAAGATGCAGTAGTTGAAATGATTGCTGACAATGCAGCTATAGGAGATGCAGAGAACAGTAAAACGCAGGGGCAGCAGATCATTACGATTGCCCTGCTTCCGTATGGACAGAAGAATGGGGCACGTCTTAAGCTTGCGTGGAAGGATGCACAGCTTAAGAATAAGCTGCCGGATGCTGTTGTGATATTTGATGCCCAAGAGTGGTTTTATCGTAACTATTATAAGATATAGAACCGGAAATTGAAAATCATTGTAAATTTTAAATCGAATGCAGGTTGGAAGGGAAAATCAAAAGTATGAAACTGCAGGTTCTGGTTGCTGCCGTTGGTCGGAAGCCGGAAGAATTATTATCACATATGAGACTTCAGTCAGATGCCATTATAATCAATCAGTGCGATCGGAATGATTTTCAAAGCATTGTACAGAATGGTCATGAAATCCGTTATTATGATTTTGCAGAAAAAGGGGTTGGACTCAGCAGGAATAATGCCTTACTCAGAGCAGATGGTGATATTGTATTGTTTTCTGATGAGGATATTGTCTATGATGACGGATATGAGGAAAAAATTCTTAAAGAATTTGAGAAAAATCCAAAAGCAGATATGCTTCTGTTTAATATCCGTGTAAGTGAGAAACGAAGAACTTATTATATTGAAAAAGAAGGAAGAGTTCGATGGTACAATTGCGGGCGTTATCCGACTTATAGCTTTGCGGTGCGGCGGGATATGCTGCACAGGAACAATATTACATTCTCACTTTTGTTTGGCGGGGGTGCAAAATACAGCAATGGCGAAGACAGTCTCTTTATTCGCGACTGCCTGAAAGCGGGATTGAAAATTTATTGTGTTCCGGTGGAAATCGGGGAGGAAACAGAACGGGAATCTACATGGTTCACGGGATACCATGAAAAATTTTTCCTGGACAGGGGCGTGTTGTACCATTATCTTTATGGAAAATTTGCAGGATTGTTTGCTTTGAGATTTATCCTGCTGAAAAAGAAGATCATGTGCGGGGAGATTCCTGCATCAAAGGCGTGGAAATTGATGAGGCAGGGAATTATGGAAGCAAAAAAGAAACGATAGCTGACAGAGGAATGCTGACGATGGGATATCTTTTGTACTGTCTAATTACATTTTTATCTGTATGGCTTGCATATCAGGTGGTAGGTCTTAGAAATCTGCGTGGTATCTCAGGGGAAATCATCAAACAGGGGGAAACAAGGCAGAAAACCATGGACCGGATCTGTATGGCGGCTATTTTTATCCTGCTGTCCGGAGTATCTGCCTGTAGAATTTATACAGGTAATGATTATCAGACATATATCAATCATTTTCATGATATTATCTGCGGAAATTATGTTGTAACAGAGCCGGGCTTTAATTTACTTGTAACAGCTGTTTACAGCTTTTTTGAAAAAGAATACTACCTGGTGATCTTTGCTATTTTTGCTTTCTTTACGGTTGGCATCTTCTTAAAGGCTTTGTATGACCAGAGTGTTGATTTTCCGATGTCATTTCTTTTGTTTATGGCACTTGGAATTTATTTTCAGACGTTCAATACGGTGCGTTACTATTTTGCATTGGCAATCGTCTTGTATTCCATGAAGTTTTTGCTGAAAAAGCAATATGTCAGATTTGTGTTGGCAGTACTGTTGGCGTCATTGTTTCATAAGACTGCCCTGCTTGTGGTTCCTCTCTATCTGCTTGCTGTGATCAAGTGGAAAAGATGGCATCTGATTCTGGCAGGAATCTTTGCTGTATCGGGGGTGTTTTTCCAGGAACAGTATATGGAGATATTTGTCAGATTATATCCATCCTATGCGAATGAAGAAGAATATCTGGCTTCCGGTGGATTTAGTATTATAAATGTGATACGAAGTGCGGCAGTTTTACTGTTTTCCTTCTATGTACTAAGTAAAGAAAAAGAATGGTATGATAACCGGGAAAGCAGATTCTATTTTCAACTGAATCTTGGTACATTGGCATTGTATCTTTGTTTTTCCTTTGTACCATTCTTATCAAGGATAGGATATTATCTGAATATCAGTCATTTATTCTTCCTGCCGTTGTTATTAAATAAATTATCAGAGAAACAGGGGCATAAGAGCCGTATTTGGAAGTATCTGATCATTGCGGCAGCGATATTGTATTTTCTGATATTTTTATACAAAGCAACTGCAATTAATGTGAGAATTCTTCCATATAGCAGCTGGCTCTGGCAGGAGATTGGCTAGATCCGGGAAGGGCATAATTATGATGTTTTCAATCATTGTGGTATCATTGAATGCCGGTGAAAAGTTACTTGAAACTGTAAAAAGCATCCTGGCGCAGACCTATGGTAATTATGAAATTCTGATTAAAGATGGTATGTCAGAAGATGGTTCAGTGGAAAAATTGCCGGGGGATGAAAGAATCCGTCTGATGAAAAAAAAGGATGCATCTATTTATGATGCAATGAATCAGGCGGTCATGGAGGCACGGGGAGAATATTTCATTTTTTTAAATTGCGGGGATTATTTTTATGATGAGAAGACACTTGCCAGAAGTGCAAAATTCATTACAGCTCATCAGGCAGATATTTACTACGGCAATTTATACCGGCGACAGCAGAAGGTAGTGGATGAATCACCACATGAAATTACGGATTTTGTCTGTTACCGAAATATTCCCTGTCATCAGGCCTGTATCTATAGCAGAAAGATGTTTGAAAAAAGGGGATATGATCTTCACTATCCGGTAAGGGCAGATTATGAACATTTTCTCTGGTGCAGGTTTCATGAACAGGCTGTTTTTTGTTTTATGCCGCTTGTGATTGCTTCTTATGAGGGAAGTGGATTTTCAGAGACAAAGGAAAACAGGAAACGTGCCGAGAAAGAACATAAGGAAATTACCGGAAAATATCTGAAAGGGAAATGTTATCTGTACCGACTGGTTATGGTCGTGACATTACAGCCGCTTCGAAGGCGGATTGCAGAGAGTCCTGCTTTATCAGCAGGATACCAGAAACTGAAAGGACTGCTCTATCATTTGAAAAAGTAATCATGGAACAGAAATATTGGGGGAAGACAGGAACGGAAGGCGGTAATTTATATGAAGGTATTGTGGATATGTAATTTGATGCCGGCGATGATTGCAGAAGCACTGCATAAACCGGTATCCAATAAAGAAGGCTGGGTTATGGGAACGATTGCACAGGTGCTCAAGAATCGTAATTTTGAACTGGGCATTGCCTTTCCGAACATACAGGAAGAACCGGTACACGGGGTGGTAGATGGAGTATCATATTTTGGATTTTATGAAAATAATAAACATCCGGAAGAATATGACAGTTCACTGGAAGCATCCCTGGGGCTGATTTGTGAGGAATTTCATCCGGATGTGATTCATTGTTTTGGTACAGAATATCCGCACACGCTGGCGATGCTTAAGATCAAAGAATGGAAAAGCCGTGTTCTTGTGCATCTGCAGGGACTGATGGATCTTTACGCAGAAGTTTATTATGCCGGAATTCCTGATGATGTGGCTGAGCGGGCAACATTTCGGGATATTATAAAAAAAGACAGTATCTGGCAGCAGAAGGATAAATATATCAGACGTGGAAAAAATGAACGGGAGGCACTCTGTCTTGCAGAAAACGTATGCGGAAGAACAGAGTTTGATAAACAGTTTGTAGAAGAACTGAATCCATCTGCTGTGTATTATACTATCAATGAGACGCTAAGGCCTGACTTTTATGAAAGAAGATGGGAGTACGAAAAATGTGATAAATATACCATTTTTGCCTCCCAGGGAAATTATCCGCTGAAAGGAATTCATTATATGCTGATGGCCCTTGCCGGGATCAGGGAAACCTATCCCGAGGTACATCTTTATGTTGCAGGGGATAATGTGACGGCATATAGAACCTTAAAAGATAAAATAAAAATTTCCTCTTATGGAAAATATCTGCGTGACCTGATTCGTGAAAATCATCTGGAAGACCATGTGACGTTTTTAGGACAGATGAATGCGAAAGAGATGAGGGAGCAATATCTTAAGGCACATGTGTATGTGATCCCTTCTGTGATTGAAAACTCTCCCAATTCTCTTGGTGAGGCAATGATTCTTGGAATGCCCTGCGTTGCAGCACGGGTAGGTGGAATTCCTTCTCTGGCTAAGGATGGACAGGATGTGATAATGTATCAGCCGGAGGATACAAAGGCTTTGACAGAAGCGGTCACAAGACTGTTTGCAGATCAGCAGCTTGCGATAGAAATGGGACAGGCAGCACATGCCAGAGCATCGCTTACCCATGATGCACAGGCCAATTATAAGATGTTATGCTGGGTTTATGATGCCATTGCACAAAAAAATAAGTAACAGGTGAAAAATCAAGGAATCTATGAAGATTACATTTATTACAAATTATCTGACACATCATCAGCTGCCGTTTGCAGAAGAAATGTATCACCGTTTGGGAAAAGAGTTCTGCTTTATCGCTACCGATCGTATGGATGAGGAGCGGATCCGGATGGGATGGGAACTGGATGATAGGCAGTATCCTTATGTCTTGTTTTGCGATGATGCTATGCAACAGTGTGAACGTCTGGTTATGGACAGCGATATTGTAATATGCGGTGGAACCCATGAATTGTATATTCGAAAAAGACTGGCGGCAGGAAAAATTACCTTCCGTTATTTTGAACGTCTTTATAAGAAGGGACAATGGAGAGCATTTTCCCCGCGAGGGTATCTGAAAAACAGGCGGGAACATACTGCCAATAAGGACAAACCCGTTTATCTGTTATGCGCCGGGGCATATGTGCCATCAGATTTTCATTTATTGGGGGCATATCCGGAGAAAATGCTGAAATGGGGTTATTTTCCTATGTTTCGCCCGTACGATACAGAACAGTTGATGAATTGTAAAAGTGATGTCTGCCGGATTCTCTGGACAGGACGGATGATTCACTGGAAACATGCGGAGGATGCGGTTGGAGCGATAGAACGATTGCTTCAGAAAAATCCGCAGAGGGAAGACTTTCATCTGACTATGGTAGGAGAGGGAGAATGCGCTCCTAAGGTTCGGGAAATGATAGAACATAAGACGATTGCGGGAAGAAAGCTTTCTGAACTGATTACCATGCAATCATTTATCAAACCACAAGAGGTTCGTTCCCTAATGGAACAAAGCAGTATCTATCTGATGACCAGCGATTATGAAGAAGGCTGGGGCGCAGTGGTAAATGAAGCAATGAATAGTGGTTGTGCAGTGATTGCTTCCCACAGTGCAGGAAGTGTCCCCTATCTGATCCGGCATGGCGAAAATGGTCTGGTATACAAAAGCGGACATGTTAAAGAACTAGCCGGACAGATCGAGGAATTGTTAGAATCCCCGCTTAAAAGAAAACAGCTTGGAGAGGCAGCTTATCATACGATTGCAGACACCTGGAATCCGGCTGTGGCAGCGGAAAGAATGCTATGCTTTTGTGAAGCACTTCTTCAGGGAAACTATCAGCCTGAGAAGGAAGGCCCGTTATCCTCTGCAGAATTGATTGCACCGGGAAAAGGATACCGTTACTGTCATAGATGAGGAGTTTGAAATGCAGATTATCTTTGTGTCTAATTATATTAATCATCATCAGCTGCCGTTCTGTCGGGCAATGCTTTCACAAAATGACGGGGAATTTATCTTTATACAGATGGAACCCATGGAGCAAGAGCGGATTGAGATGGGCTGGGGGTTAGATGTAAAAGAACTTCCGTTTGTGCATTGTTATAATGAGGAACCGGAATTTTGCCAAAACCTGATTGATCAGGGAGAAATTGTTATTTATGGCGGCGTTGAGGAGGAAAGCTATATCACGCCGCGCATTGAGGCAGGGAAGCTGACCTTCCGGTATAGTGAACGGATTTACAAAGAAGGTCAGTGGAAATTTGTTTCTCCCAGAGGATTAAAGAAAAAATATCATGATCATATCCGTTACCGGAAGAAGGACGTGTATCTCTTATGTGCAGGAGCATATGTAGCTTCCGATTTTCACCTGATTCATGCCTATCCCGATAAAATGTATGCATGGGGATATTTTCCGGAATTTAAGGAATACCGTGCAGATGAACTGATGGATTTCAAGGATAAGGAAGAAAAAACAGAAATACTATGGGCAGGGCGGATGATAGACTGGAAGCATCCGGACGATGCGATTCATGCAGCTGCTGACCTGTTAAAACGAAAGAATCAGGTTCACCTGACCATGGCAGGCGGCGGTGTAATGGAAGCGCAGTTAAAACAGCTTACAGTAGAGCTGGGAATAGAACAAAGTGTTACTTTTACCGGCTTTTTAAGCCCTTTTGAAATCAGGACAAAAATGCTGGCAGCAGATATTTTTCTGTTTACCAGCGATTACAGGGAAGGCTGGGGCGCAGTATTAAATGAAGCAATGAACAGCGGCTGTGCAGTGATAGCCTCTTCCGGAATTGGTGCGGTGCCATATCTTTTGCAGCACGGTAAAAATGGTATGGTTTATCGGAACGGTAGGGTTAAGGAAATGAAGGAATATGTCTCGCTGCTTGCGGAAGACCGGAATACCTGCAGACGGCTTGGGATGAATGCCTATGAGACAATTCGGACAAAATGGAATGCTGATACAGCGGCATCAAATCTGCTGCGTGTAATTCGTTCCATACAGACAGATAATCCGGAAGCCGCACCGAACGGACCTGCAAGCCGTGCAGAGATTATTGCACCGGGGAAAGGGTATGCTTATACAAGGAGATAGATGGAAATGAATGTAATTGCCAGTGCTTTTGCATTCCGGCCTAATTATGGAAGTTCGACCCAGTTAGGTAAAAAGAATGATAAGGAAAAGCTTACTATTTATATTAAAAACATAGTGGTATCCCTGACTTCGGCTAAATTGCATAATCCCGGGGATGAAGTGATGCTTGTGACCAATCAGGAGCCACCCCCCTGGATTGCAGAAAACAACTGGAACAGGCAGGCGTTGGCATTTCCATAATTCCGTATGATGCCTATGTAATGCCGGAGAGATTTGCCTGGTCTTTGGCTTTTTTTAAACTTTGTGCCCTGACGTATCTTGCCAGACAGGAATATGAGAAAATTCTGTTGATTGATGCGGATACCATTACAGTGGATGCTTATTCGGAGCTGTGGCAGGAGATGGAGTATGGGATGATGCTGTATCCGGTGAACCATAGTTTTCATCATCAGGCACGAAAAGAAATCAGAGAGGATGCTGTCAGACTTGGATATGGAGAAGAGGGCAATGTGATTCATTATGGTGGTGAATTTGTCGGTGGTAACAAAGCAACATTGACAGGGTTCCTTACATTGTGTGAAAGTGTTTTTCACCGGATGGAGGAGAACAACTTCCGGGTAAAGGATAATATAGGAGATGAAACCATTCTGGCAGTTGCTGCGATGCTGTATAAAAAGAAACATTCAATCACAGAGGCGGGGGCATATATATACCGGTACTGGACAGAGCGCCGCTTTTATTTGGTCAGCAGTAATACCATTTATAATCCGGTATGTATCTGGCATCTTCCCGGAGAAAAGGATAAGGGGCTGATTATTTTATATCAGTATTATATAAAACATGGAAAGTATCCGGATAAGAAAAAAACAGCACATATTCTTGGAATATATCCGGCAAAAAGACCTTCCAGTCTGGTTGGTCTATGGGGACGGATACTTAGGAAACAAAGTAATCTGCGTTCCGGCAGAAGATAGGCAGGGAGAATCAGAATGCAGGAAATCATCAGTGTGATCATTCCCGTTTACAATGTAAGACCATATATTGAACGTTGTCTTGACGCTGTCTGTGCACAGACCTACCGGGAACTTGAAATAATTCTGGTAGATGACGGTGCAACAGACGGGAGTGGAGAAGTCTGTGACGAATATGCAAAGAAGGATAGCCGTATCCGTGTGACCCATAAGAAAAACGGAGGTACCTCAAGTGCCAGAAATGAGGGACTGCGGACCGCTACAGGCAGCTATGTGGGATTTTTGGATGCAGATGACTGGATTGAAAAGGACCAGTATGAACTGCTTTATCAGGCAATGCAAAAAGACCCCCGTGTGAATGTGGCACAGGTGATGAGCCGGGAATATACGGAAGATGGAGTTCTGGCAAGGGCTGCAGAACGAGAGGACGGCGTAACAGTAGATCTTGCGACGAAGGACTATCTGCATCAGCTTTTAATGCATACGGGAGACAGCTCTTTTTGTACGAAGCTGTTTCGAAGAGAGTGGATTTTGGAATATTCCTTTTCGGAGGGAAAGCTAAATGAGGATTTTGAATTGCTGCTTCGAATGATACCAAGTCTCGGGCCGGTCAGAACCATTGGAAAAGCCTGCTATAATATTGCGCTCAGGGGCGGAAGCAATACCAGAGGCAGATACAATCAGAGCCTGTATGAGAATATGATGGAAAATGCGGTGATGGCCAATCATCTGGTTCAGGAGCAGTATCCGGAATATGAAATCGTGGCAAGACGTTTTTATCTGGTACAGGCATTGGATTTTTTGCTGCATATTCCTGTGGAACGTATGACACGCGACAATGGTTTCTATTGTGAAATTCGTGACAGGGTATGTTCTTCAAAAAAGGAGATTTGGAAGAATCCATATCTTACTCAAAAACAGAGGAGAAATCTTAAGGTTCTTTCTGTGTGCCCGAAAACAGCAAGACAGGTGCATGGACTGATCATGAAAATGAGAGGCATAAAATGAAAGACAGAATTTATGTATGTCATACCTTTTATCATGTATATGTTGCTTTCTTAAAGGAATGTGCCCTGGAT
>JBJELZ010000181.1:5103-7590 GCA_051879415.1 Lachnospiraceae bacterium | reverse complement strand
AACAATAGCCAATGAGGGGATTGTTCCATAAGGAGGATGACTATGAGTATTAAATCAATTTTCGGTTTCAGTTCACGGGATAAACCTAAGGATACGGTGGGAAACGGGGTATCATTCATGTTCGGGAGAACCACAAGCGGAAAACCCGTGAATGAAAGAACCGCCATGCAGACCACGGCTGTTTATTCCTGTGTGAGAATACTGGCAGAGGCGGTTGCTTCGCTGCCGCTTCATGTGTATGCCTATAAGGAGGGCGGTGGAAAAGAGATGGTAACAGACCATCCGCTGTATACACTGCTTCATGATGAACCAAATCCTGAGATGACTTCATTCGTGTTTCGTGAAACGCTGATGAGTCATCTTTTAATTTGGGGAAATGCCTATGCACAGATCATAAGGGACGGAGCCGGAAGGGTTATCGGTCTGTATCCGCTTCTGCCAAACCGCATGGATGTGGAGAGGGATGAAAAGGGGCGACTCTACTATGTGTATTCCAGAGATACGGACGAAAATCCGAACTTCAGGGGAAGCGGTGATTTCATTCTCAAAGAGAATGAAGTGCTTCATATTCCCGGACTCGGTTTTGACGGACTGGTTGGATACTCTCCGATTGCAATGGCAAAAAATGCCGTGGGTATGACACTCGCCTGTGAGGAGTACGGGGCATCGTTCTTTGCAAACGGGGCAAATCCGGGCGGTGTTTTGGAGCATCCGGGTGTGTTAAAGGATCCGGGCAAGGTACGTGAATCTTGGAATTCTGTGTACCGGGGAACTACCAACGCCCATAAGGTTGCCGTTTTGGAAGAGGGCATGAAATACCATCAGATCGGAATTCCACCGGAAGAGGCACAGTTTCTGGAAACACGGAAGTTTCAGCTGAACGAGATTGCAAGACTCTATCGGATTCCTCCGCACATGATAGGAGATCTGGATAAGAGCAGCTTCAACAACATTGAACAGCAGTCTCTGGAATTCGTGAAATATACACTGGACCCTTGGGTAATCAGGTGGGAACAGGCACTTCAGAAGGCGCTCCTTCTCCCCGGAGAAAAAGGGAAGTATTTTGTCAAATTCAATCTGGACGGACTTCTCCGTGGAGATTACAAATCCCGGATGGAGGGGTATGCAACGGGCAGACAGAACGGGTGGCTTTCCGCTAACGATATCCGTGAGATGGAAAACATGAATCCTATCTCTGATGAAGAAGGCGGCAACCTGTATCTGATAAACGGCGCTATGACAAAACTTGCGGATGCGGGGATATTTGCCGGAGGAGAACAGCCGGAAGAACAGGGCAGCAAAAACAGCAGAAAGCGAGGTAAGCGATGAAACGCAAATTTTGGAACTGGGTAAAAAACGAGGGCGATTCTCAGGAGAGAACGCTCTTTTTGAATGGTGAAATTTCGGATGAGACTTGGTATGGGGACGAAGTGACACCGCAGTTATTCAAGGATGAACTGAATGCAGGAAAGGGAAACATCACGGTGTGGATCAATTCTCCCGGAGGAGATGTATTTGCGGCAGCACAGATTTATAACATGCTCCGTGATTACAAAGGTGCTGTTACGGTCAAGATTGACGGTCTGGCTGCATCGGCCGCATCGGTTATTGCCATGGCAGGGGATGAGGTCTTGGTATCTCCGGTTGCCATGATGATGATTCATAATCCTGCAACCATTGCTATGGGTAATGCCAAGGAGATGGAGAGGGCAATCGGGATGTTAAACGAAGTGAAGGAAAGCATTCTGAATGCCTATGAAACCAAGACGGGACTGAACCGGGTAAAACTCTCCCACATGATGGATGAGGAAACTTGGTTCAATGCAAAAAAGGCAGTGGAACTCGGATTTGCGGATAAAATCCTGTTTTCTGATACAGAGCCGGAAGGGGACGGGGACACCGTTCTGCCGGATGAAGGGACAAAAGCGGAAACCGGAATGAAAGATATGAAAGTACCGGAATCCATGCTGTATTCCCAGAAGTCCGTCAGTGATTCCTTCCTCTCAAAGGTAACGGATACACAGGAGAAGCAGGGACAGGTTCCCATTGAACAGTTAAGACAGAGACTTAGTCTCATAGCACATTAAAGGAGGATTTTGACATGAGTCAGACATTGGAATTAAGAGAAAAGAGAGCAAAGGCATGGGAGGCTGCAAAGGCATTCCTTGATGCCAAGGCAAAGGACGGAGCATTTGCTTCCGCAGAAGACGCTGCTACCTATGACAGAATGGAGCAGGAAGTCATGGATCTGGGAAAACAGATCGACAGGCTGGAAAGACAGGCAGCCATTGATGCAGAACTTGCAAAGGCAACCAGTACACCGATTACCAATCAGCCGAACGGAAAGGCAGATGGTGATTCCAAACAGGGAAGGGCATCCGATGAATATAAGAGAGCGTTCTGGAACGGTATGAGAAACAAGATGTCATACGAAGTACAGAACGCTCTTTCCATTGGTACGGATTCCGAAGGCGGATATCTTGTTCC
>JBJELZ010000181.1:0-5003 GCA_051879415.1 Lachnospiraceae bacterium | reverse complement strand
AATGATTCCGTATTCAACATCGAGAATTATATCTCCAAGGAATTTGCAAGAAGAATCGGTACAAAGGAAGAGGAGGCATTCTTTGTCGGTGACGGTAAAGGAAAGCCGGAAGGACTTTTCGGTTCAGCTGATCTTGGCGTGACTGCCGCAACAGTGAACATTACTTTCGATGATGTGATGGATCTGTTTTACAGTCTCCGTGCGCCTTACCGTAAGAAAGCAACTTGGCTTCTGAACGATTCCACCGTTAAGGCAATCAGAAAGTTAAAGGACGGCAACGGAAATTATATCTGGCAGCCTTCCGTAAGAGACGGTGAGCCTGACAGAATCCTGAACAGACCTTACAGGACATCCATTTATGTTCCTGAACTTGCAGCCGGAAACAGGGTCATGGCATTCGGTGATTACTCTTACTACTGGATTGCTGACCGTCAGGGCAGAAGCTTCAAGAGACTGAATGAGTTGTATGCTACAACAGGTCAGGTAGGTTTCCTTGCCTGTGAGCGTGTGGATGGAAAGCTGATTCTTTCCGAAGCCGTGAAGACACTGGAAATCAAGGCGAAGACAACCTGATAGGATCGGATGATTATGCCGGGCATTTCATAATGGGATGCCCGGTATTTTGGAGGTTATGTATGGTGGTGACACTTGAGGAAGCAAAGTGCTATCTGAGGCAGGATTCTTCGGATGACGATGCCCTGATTGAAAAACTGATAGTGACTGCAGAAAAGATGTGTCTTGACGTGGCAAGGAGCAGTGAGGTTCCGGATAACACACCGGAATATGAAATAGCAGTATGGTTTGCCATTGCCTATCTGTATGAACACAGGGAGGAAGCCGACCATAATGAACTGATGCTTACCTTAAGAAGTCTGTTATCGGGAAGCAGGGAGGCGGTGTTTTAATGAATATCGCAGCCATGAATGTCAGAATCAGTTTTCAGAAAAGCAGTGTGGTCACGGATGAGATTGGAAATCACACAAACGAGTGGGTGGATTACTTTTCATGTTATGCCACCGTGAGTGATAAGACCGCAGATGAAGCAGATACGGCAGGGCAGACGGTAACAAGTGAAAGAATGGATTTCACGGTCAGATACTGTTCGGAAACTGCGGCAGTTACATCCACGGGATTCCGTATTATGCTGGGAAGCAGGATTTATAATATCCGCTCCATCGATAATATGGCTTTTAAGAATAAGAGTCTCAAGATGCACGGGGAACTGGAACGGAGGTAAACATGAGTAATCAGACGGTATCGGTGGATAATCTGTCCACGGCCGTAAAGAAGGAACTGGAAGAATACTGTTCTTTTACGGCAGAGGAAGTAAAGCAGATAGTGGGGGAAGTCAGCGAGAACGTAAAGAATGAAATCATGGAAGCTGCACCTGTGGATACCGGAGCTTACCGGAAAAGCTGGAGAGTGAGTAAACAGCAGGAAACATCCACATCACTTTCCATGATTGTTCATTCCGAGAAGCGTTACAGACTGACCCATTTATTGGAAAACGGTCATGCCAAGCGTGGAGGAGGAAGGGTGGCTGCCAGAGTACATATCGCTCCGGCAGAAGAACATGCGGAAAGGCAGTTACTGGAAAAGGTGGAAAGGAGTCTGAAAAAGTGAAGAAAGCAGAAGTACCACAAATGCTTAAGAAAATGCAGATACCTTTTGCCTATGACCACTTTTCGGAGGGAGAGGCAGTGGATCCGCCTTTTCTTGTGTATCTGTATCCGGGTTCTAATCATTTTTCGGCAGACGGTGTGGTCTATTATAAAAAAGACCGTCTGCATATAGAACTGTATACGGATAAAAAAGATATGGAACTGGAACAAAGAGTGGAGGCTGTACTGGACGGGTACGGCTTTTTTTATTCCAAGTCTGAGACTTGGATTGGCAGCGAAAAACTGTATGAAGTTCTTTATGAGATGGAGGTAGAAGCATGAATAAAAAGAACAAGGTAAAATACAACATCTGTAATGTCCACTATGCGGTCATTACAAAAGCGGAGGATGGCACGGTCACATTTGCGACTCCGGTAGCAATCCCCGGTGCGGTATCCATAAGTCTTGACCCCAAGGGAGAGCCGGAAAGTTTCTATGCGGATGGCGTGGAATATTATGTTATCAATAACAATCAGGGTTATGACGGTGACCTTGAGGTTGCACTTATTCCGGAATCCTTCAGACAGGATGTCCTGCTTGAGACGGCAGATGCAAATCAGGTGCTTGTGGAAAATTCAAACAGTCAGACAGGCAGTTTTGCCCTGCTGTTTGAATTTGACGGAGATGTAAGGAAAATCAGGCATGTGATGTATAACTGTTCCGCATCCAGACCTTCCATTTCCGCAAAGACGAATGAGGAAGGAAAGGAAGTTCAGACGGAGACTCTGACCATCAAGTCCAGACCTCTTGCAAACGGTCTTGTTAAGGCAAAGACCGGAGACAGTACCATGGAAACGGTATATACAGACTGGTATAAATCTGTATATCAGCCGAGCGTAACAGATAACAGTGAAACGGAAAGCGTAGGTTAAGCATATGGGAGTAAAGAGAAATATTGAAATTGACGGGAAAGAGGTGGCATTCAAAGCGAGTGCCGCCATTCCACGTATTTACCGCCTTAAATTTGGCAGGGATATCTACAGAGACCTTGCCTCTTTGGAAAAGAGTGTGGGTAAGAATGAGGAAGGCGAATCCAACCTCGACCTGTTCAGCCTTGAGATGTTTGAGAATATCGCATACGTTATGGCAAAGCACGCAGATCCTTCCATACCAGACAGTCCGGAAGACTGGCTGGATGAGTTTAACACTTTTTCCATTTATCAGATTCTGCCACAGCTTATAGAACTGTGGGGACTGAATGTGAAAACGGATGCGGAGGCTAAAAAAAAATTCGACCAACTGAAAGGGCGATGACAACTCCCCTATTCATGCTTCGGTGTCTGCAGATAGGACTGTCCCTGCGGGATTTGGATTTACTGACCGTGGGGATGGTCAACGATATTTTTGTGGAACATATGAATGATGACTGCCACTATGATATCCTTGCAACACAGGAGGATTTTGACAGATTTTAAATCAAATTTCTTATATAGTTACATTCGGGAGGTAGAGGGGATTGATTAAATATAAAAGTTGTGATATAAGTAGTTTATCCGAAATTATGAAAGAGGATTATTATGAAGACAGAGAAGAGCCAACGCTTTGAAAAATACATGTTTCGATCACGGCGTAAGGCAGGTGGGAAGTACTAATTCGCATCTGCCTTACTCCAAATGTTAAAAAATATGTTTAAGATTTGGAGGAAAAGAACATGTACAAATTTGGTGATCTCTATTATGCTGATTTACCCTTGCTTCCCGGTAGTTGTATGCAGCAAGGACGTCGTCCCGTAGTTATCGTATCGAATAATAAGTTTAATCAGTATTCGACGATGGTGTCAGTTGCTCCTCTAACGTCTAAGTTGGGTAAACATCCTATTCCCACTCATGTAAATATTAGTGGTTATGGTTTGAAGAGGGAAAGTATCATTCTGGTGGAGCAGACAAGACCGCTAGATCAATGCAGATTGCAGGAACAGATAGGTACGATTATGGATCAGCAGATGCGAAATAAAATATGGCAAGCATTAATGATTCAATTTGATATTGTAGCATAAAACGAAATTTAGGCATCAGCTTCGGCTGGTGCTTTTTTTGTGGAGTCCGATGGGCTCTTTTTTTATTGCCAAAATGGGAGGTGACTGCGTTGGCTTCAAAAAGAATACAGGGTATTACGGTTGAAATCGGAGGAGATACATCGAAGCTGACAGCAGCCTTAAAGGATGTGGACAGATCACTTTCCACCACACAGGGAAATCTTCGTGATGTAAACAAACTTCTCAAATTAGACCCGGGAAATACGGAACTTTTGGCACAGAAGCACAGGCTTTTAGGGGATGCCATAAAGGAAACCAAGGAAAGACTGGAAACCTTAAAGACAGCAGCTTCCCAGGCCAATGAGGCTCTTGCCAAGGGAGAGATTTCCCAGAATCAGTATGATGCATTACAAAGAGAGATTATTGAAACAGAAAATAAGCTAAAGAGTCTGGAAGAACAGGCGAGTAAATCAGCTGTGGCCATTCAGAAGATTGGACAGACGGGTGAAAGCCTGAAACAGCTTGGAAATAATATATCCGGTGCAGGGGAAAAACTTCTACCCGTGACGGGAGCGGTGACAGCCCTTGGTACGGCAGCCGTAAAGACCGCAGCGGATTTCGATTCTGCCATGAGTCAGGTGGCAGCAGTATCCGGGGCAACCGGAGATGAACTGGAGCAGCTTCGGGAAAAGGCAAGGGAGATGGGAAGCAGAACAAAATTCTCTGCATCCGAAGCAGCAGAAGCCATGAACTACATGGCAATGGCAGGATGGAAGACTTCCGATATGCTGAATGGTATAGAAGGTATTATGAACCTTGCAGCTGCTTCGGGAGAAGATCTTGCCACCACATCGGATATTGTAACAGATGCCCTGACAGCATTCGGGTTAACCGCTGCTGATTCAGGGCATTTTGCTGATATTCTGGCAGCAGCTTCTTCCAATGCCAATACCAATGTATCCATGATGGGCGAGACCTTTAAATACTGCGCACCCATTGCAGGTGCTTTGGGATTTTCCGCAGAGGATACGGCAGAAGCAATCGGCCTTATGGCAAATGCAGGAATCAAGTCCACACAGGCCGGTACTGCCATGCGTACCATGATGAACAACCTTGCAGGAGAAGTGAAATTCACGGGTGCATCCTTTGGGGAAATGGAAGTCAGAACCACTAACGCAGACGGCAGTATGCGCAGTCTGAATGAGATTCTGGCAGACTGTCGTGTGGCATTCGGGCAGATGAGTGAATCGGAGAAAGCAGCCAATGCAGAGGCACTGGTTGGAAAAAATGCAATGTCCGGTTTCCTTGCCGTCATGAATGCTGCTCCGGCAGACATAGAAAAGTTAAGTAATGCCATTTCAAACTGT
>JBJELZ010000180.1:0-1627 GCA_051879415.1 Lachnospiraceae bacterium | reverse complement strand
TTTACTGCCACAGCAGAAGGTCATTCCGTTCAGAAATGATCTGAAAATGCTGGATACCGCCCTTAAGAAGGGAGGTGCCTCAAATGGCTGACATAGAAAGAACCATTGCAGCATGCTGCAAACAGCTCAGGCTGTCCACAAACTTTGCAGGACAGGCTTTCGAGCAGAAAGGAGATACACCGCAGGAATACCTTTTAAACCTTCTGACAAATGAAATTGAATACCGGACAGCGAAAAGGAAGAACAAGTATCTCAATACTGCCGGATTCCCACGCAGATACCGTGTGGAGGAATTCAGGACAGATGAGATAGACTTTCCGGAAGGCGTCAGTTTCCAGAGCCTGTTAGACCTGGATTTCTATCATGCAGGAAAAAACGTCATCATGTATGGGGGAACCGGAACCGGTAAAACCATGCTCTCCATCCTGATCGGAATGTCTGCCTGTAATCAGGAAATTCCGGTAAAGTTCTACCGAACTGCGGGGCTTATCAATCTTTTTTCCGAAAGTCAGGGCAATGGAAAGCTAACTACACTGAAAAAGAAGCTTAACAGTGCCCAGATACTGATCCTGGATGAATTCGGATATGTTCCGTATGACCGCACCGGGTCACAGCTTCTGTTTGATTATCTTTCTGAGATACATGAGCAGAAATCAGTGATCCTAAACACGAACCTTGAGTTTTCACAGTGGGTAAACGTTCTCTATGACCAGCGAATGACAACAGCCCTGATCGGCAGGCTCACTCACCATGTGGAACTGATCCTGTTCCCAGGGATCAATAACCGGTTACGTGAATCAAGTATCAATGCAACTCTTTCAAGAATCAGCAGTCAGGAGGCAGATAACAATGGCTAAAAATAAAAAAGTTATCAAAGAACAGAAAAAGTATCAAGATCTTCAGGAACGCTATGAGGAGATGAATAGTTTCCTGCTTGATCTCATCGATGACCACAAACGCGCAGAAGAAGATCTGAGATACCTGCATGACTTTGTCCACTACAAAAAGCTGGACGAAGAGTTCCGCTATTTTCAAGAACATGCGCATGAGGATGAAGATTCGGACCTTCCGTTTCCATATCTCACTCTGTGACAACTAAATATGGTCTGCAATGGCTTGTGGCTGGCAGGATAACTGCCGGCCGAGGCTTTGCAACTTTCTCCAATTTGGAGATGCAACATTCTCCAAAAATATTTTGCATTTTTCTCCAAAAAGTGCTTGCAAAAAACACTTTTGACCAATATACACATAATCAGATTTTGTTCCAAGAGTTGGCGTTTTTACTTTTTTCTTTTTTACCAACCGATATCTTATTGTGTACCTTACAGTATATGCCTCTGCATTGACTTTAAATACTTCTGAAGAAATAGAAAAAATCAGAATAAACATTAACAAAACTGTAAGTATCTTTTTAATATTTTTTCTCATGCTTATCCCCCACACATATTAATGATATTCATATTATACCATCATTTGATAAAATATAACAGTATTGTCTCTTTTAAGATAGTTCGATGGCGCTATTCATTATTACTTGAATTTATAAAAAAAGGCACAAGGCTACGACCCCTTGCACCTTAAATTGTTTACCGAAAAGGTAAGACAACTAACACAATATTTATACCAT
>JBJELZ010000179.1:1984-7695 GCA_051879415.1 Lachnospiraceae bacterium | reverse complement strand
GTATGCCGGATATATGTACAGACTTTTAGAGGAGAACCGGATTGATGTGCTGGTTCCGCTGATTCCGTGGGAACAGGGATTTTTTGCACCGGACAGACCGGAATTTGCTGCACTGGGGATCAGGAGCATGGCAGCACTGGATGCCACAGATCAGATCTTAAATCATAAGGCAAATCTATATCAGTTCTGTCTGGAACATGATATTCCGGTCATCAGACAATATACAGAGGCAGAACTGGAACCGGAAAAGATATATTTTTGCAAGCCGGAAATGGGTTTTGGTGCAGCCGGTGCATGTAAGATGACGGGACAGGAGCTGACAGGAAAGCTTGCTTCAGGAGAACTTCTTTTGGAGGAAATTGTAATTCAGGATTATTGTGAAGAGGATGGGAAAGTTCAGGAAGTAACTGTTGAGGCATTTTGGGATGGTAAAAACCTTAAGACCATATGCAGAAGGAGATTGGAAAGTAAAAGCGGCGTCTGTACCAAGGCGGTAATCTGTAAACTTCCGGAGACAGAACAGATCATTAGGAAGATTCTTACTTTTGTTGAACTGCCTATGGTGTTTAATATGCAGTTTGTACATTTTCAGGGATGCTGGCGGATTATGGATGTCAATCTGCGTCTGGCAGCAGGAACAGGATTATCCAATGCAGCAGGATTTCAGCTGATTCGGGCAATGCTTGCGCAGTTGTTAGGCAGACCGGTTGAAGAAGAATGGTTTCAGGCTGATGAAGGTATCCGTTCTATTCTGCGCGTTTATCAGGAAGTGGTGATACGATGAATTATATTCTTGATCTTGACGGGACGCTGATCGACAGCAGTGAAAGGCATTACCGGCTGATGGAAATGCTTCTGAAAGAATATGTACCGGATATTTTAGAAAAGGAAATTTTCCTGCCGGCTGCGTTTATGCAGTATAAGGCAGATGGAAACAGTGGTAAAAAGTATCTGCTGGAGTGTATGGACATAGAAGAGAAAAAGGCTGACTGCATTATGACGGCATGGCAGCAGCAGATAGAAGAAGAACAGTGGCTTGGACTTGACCGATTATATCCGGATGCAGAAAACTTTCTGGAACGAATCAGTCAGGAAGGCTCTGATATATATTATTTGACTGCACGTCAGAAGAAAGCGGAACTTTTCGAAGAGCTGGAACGATTGCAAATTGCAGAGTATCCGAAAGAAGTAAAGGTTGTACAACCATTTCATGCTTTTGAGGAAAAGAAAGATTTCGTAAAGAATCTGATAGCATCAAATGATTTTACGGAAAAGCAGTTGTTTGTGATAGGTGATACGGAAAATGAATATCGACTGGCAAAGGAACTTCTGCTGCCTTATGGAATTTTAAACAGAGGTTTTCGCTCCAAGAGGTTCTGGGATCAGAAAGAAATTGTATCATATGGTTCGTTAGAGGAAATTTGCAGTTTGAATGCGTTTTGAAGTAACAGATGATAGAAGGGGGAAATTAAATGGGTAAGAAAGCAAGCAAGGCAGTAGGAAACATTTATTATGATGCACGGTGCAGTGCCATTGAAAGCAGCGATGAATTTTCCAGCAGGGAGCGGGCTTCCGAAATCCTTCATATTGAAAGGACAAGACTGGCTAATATTGAACTGGGGAATATTACTCCATATCCGGAAGAGGTAAAAATGATGGCACAGGCATATAATGTGCCGGAGCTTTGTAATTCTTATTGTGCAAGAGAATGCCCTATTGGCAGAGGAAGTGTGAAAGAAGTCCAGCTGGACGGCTTTGACAGACTTTCACTCCGTGTGTTAGGATCACTGCAGGATATTGATAAGCTGAAAGCATCTCTGATTGATATATCGCAGGATGGCGTAGTATCGGCAGATGAGGAAGAAAAGTTTAATGAAATTATTGATGCTTTGGAAAAAATATCCAGCAACGCCAAGGCATTACAGCTTTGGGCAAAGAAAAATATAAGGTTTGAGTAAACAGATGGATTTGACGGGAATCATTGAAGTTGATGTCCATGGAATGCGTACAGAAGAGGCATTGGCTACAATTCAGAAGAAGGTAAATACAGCAGGCGGTCATGTTTATAGAATCAGGGTTATTCATGGATTTCATGGAGGCACAAGGATTAAAACAGGGATTCGTGAGGAATTTGGTTACGGGAGAGAACCAAAGGTCAGAAGAATTGCTACAGGTGCCAATGAAGGTATTACAGAATTGATTTTGCGGGAATATTAACAAGACATAAGTCTCGCAAGTGCCGGACAAAAGATTTTCAGGAGAGGAATACAGAATGAAGAAGTATCGAAGAATCTTAATCAGTATTATATTGCTTCATGTAGTGATGATATTGGTTATTACATTTTCTGCTAAGACAGATCATGTGTTTTTATCCGGAGAAAATGTGATTGCACTTCAAAGCGGCTGGACGCTGGTTGATGAAGAAAATATTGTGCCGATTGAAACACTTCCTTATCAGGGAAGCTGTGAACCCGGAGAAACCATTGTCCTAAAGAGACAGATACCTTCGGAATATCTTGGAAAGACATTGTTCTTTTTTACGATGGAAACAGAGCTTACTGTCCGTATGGATGGCGAAGTAATCTATTCCTTTGGCTCCGGCAATAGCAGACTGTTTGGGCGTACTCCGGGAAGCAGGATGAATTTTGTGGATCTTCCTGCCACAGGCAGCGGGTTTTTAGAATTGCAACTGACATCGCCGTATCAGAATTATGCAGCAACGATTAAGGAGATACGGCTTGCTGATAGAGACACGGCTATTCTGCAGGTGCTCTGGGAAAAGATGCCGGAGCTGCTATGCAGTATTTTATTGCTGTTTTCCGGATGCGTAATGATAGTGCTGGCTATGATGCAGGGAATGGCTAAACGACCGAAAGGCAGTATGATTGCCATGGGACTTTATCTGTCCGGTTTAGCTGTGGCATATGCAATTGAAACACAAATTTTACATATCTGGTTTGGCGGGCAGACTATTCTGACTTATTTGCTTAGTGCAATTTTTATGTGTGTTCCGCTTTTGCTATTAATGTATTACGTGGAAACACGGCATTTTGAAAATAATAAGGTGTACATGCTCCTAGTGGGAATCGTCTGTCTGAATATTCCGGTTCAGCTAGTGATACAGCTGACAGGCCTTGCAGATCTGACACAGATGACAGTGGTGTCGCACCTTTTGCTCCTGCTTTGCATAACGGCTATTTTATTAAGTATTTATTATACCGGAAAGAGGAAGAACCAGCCGGAAATTTTTAGTCCGGAATGCATAGGACTTTTGGTTGTTGGAATCACTACACTGATGGATCTGTGCAGATGCAGTATGTATATTGTTGCAGACCAGTGTATCTTTGGCAGATGGGGTGATATGATCTATGGAATGATTCTGGTATGGGTTTCCATGAAGAGGATAGTGAATAGCAATCGTGAGGAAGAGCAGGAGTATAAGCTGCGTCTTGAGGAAGAGGTAGAACGTAAGACCAAGGAATTGCGCGACAGCCAGGAACAGACGGAAAATATGCTGACAGAAATGATAGATGCTTTAAGTAACACGGTAGATGCCAAGGACCGATATACCAGCGGACATTCCAAACGTGTGGCACAATATGCCCGTATTTTAGCGGAGCGCATGGGATTGAATAAAGAACAGCAGAAGCGGATCTATATAGCCGGTCTTCTTCATGATGTGGGTAAAATCAGAATTCCGGATGAAATTATTAATAAGCCCGGAAAACTGACAGATGAGGAATTTAATTATATCAAACTGCATTCTATTACCGGTTATCATATCTTAAAGGAGATTTCTTCTATTGAAGGAATTGCGGAGGGCGCAAAGTTTCATCATGAGCGTTACGATGGTAAAGGGTATCCTATCGGATTAGAGGGAGAAAATATTCCGTTGATGGCGAGAATTATTGGTGTTGCTGATTCTTATGATGCCATGGCAAGTAACCGAAGCTATCGTAAGGCACTGCCGCAGTATATTGTCAGAGAAGAAATTGTTAAAGGTAAGGGAACACAGTTTGATCCTGAAATTGCAGACAAGATGCTTGAACTGATGGATGAAGATAAGAATTATGAGATGAAGCAGACAGATTCCCTGCAGAAGATGATCCTGGTAGTAGATGATGAGCCGGTGAACATCAAGATTGTGGAATACATCTTAAAAGATGAACCAATGTATACTGTTATTTGCTGCTATGATGGAATGGAAGCATTGAAAATACTGGAGGAGGAACATATTGATCTTCTTCTGCTGGATATTGAAATGCCTGAGATGAATGGCATGGAAGTGATGAAGGAGATCAGAAAACGAAAAATAGATGTTGAGGTAGCATTTATGTCGGCAGATAAAGACTTTGAGCTGATTCAGCAGGCAATAGAACTGGGAGTTGGGGATTATCTGACAAAACCGTTTATGCCGATTGAATTGAAGGAAGTTGTACATAGTCTTATTGAGTAATATTTGCATCATAAGATGAATGATAGAAAGATACAAACGAGGAGAGGTAAGAGACGATGAAAAATCCGATAAAAAGAATCTACTGCCGTGTGTTTCAGACGGCGTTTCGTATTGCACTTCCGCTGCTGCCGTACCGTAATCCGCACATTCTGCATTCTGTGAAGGAAGTTCCGAAAGTGCTTTCTGACAAGGGGCTAAAGAAACCATTGCTTGTTACGGATGCATCGATCCGGGGACTGGGACTGACGGAAGATCTGGAAAAGATCCTGAAAGAAAATGGATGTGGAGCGGTGGTTTATGATCAGACAAAACCGAATCCTACTGCAGGTATGGTGGCGGATGCTTATCGGTTGTATCAGGAGCATCATTGTGACTGTATCATTGCATTTGGCGGTGGTTCTCCCATGGATTGTGCAAAAGCAGTAGGTGCCTGTGCGGCATATCCCGGTAAGAGTCTTGACAAGATGGCAGGAATCTTAAAGGTAGTAAAAAAGACGCCGACGCTTCTTGCCGTTCCTACCACTGCAGGAACCGGAAGTGAGACAACGCTTGCGGCTGTGATTGTGGATGAAAAGACCAGACATAAATATGTAATCAATTCTTTCCCATTGATTCCGTCCTATGCAGTACTGGATCCTGCAGTCATCCGGTCGCTTCCTGCTTCGGTTGCGGCAACAACAGGTATGGATGCTCTGACACATGCCATTGAAGCATACATTGGAAGATCAACGACAAGAGAAACCAGACGGGATGCCAGAAAGGCTGTCCGGCTGATTTTTGAAAATATAAAGCCTGCAACGGCACATGAATCTGAGAAAGCGGAGAAAGAAATGCTGGTGGCTGCTCATCTTGCCGGACGTGCATTTACCCGTTCCTATGTAGGATATGTGCATGCTGTATCACACTCCTTAAGTGGACGTTATAACATGCCTCATGGACTGACCAATGCAGTACTACTGCCTATTGTGCTTGAAATGTATGGCTCCTGTGTTTATAAAAAACTGGCACAGCTTGCAGTTTGTGCGGGCATCGGCAAAGATACGGAATCTGAGGAGGAGCTTGCAAAACGCATGATTGCTGCAATTTATCAGATGAATGAAGACCTTGGAATTCCTAAAACATTGGAGGGAATTCAGGAGAAGGATATTGAAAGCCTTGCGGCATATGCAGATAAGGAGGCCAATCCGCTGTATCCGGTACCGGTGTTGTGGGATAAGAAACAGTTAGAGGAAGTTTACCGGAAGGTAATGGCGTA
>JBJELZ010000179.1:0-1884 GCA_051879415.1 Lachnospiraceae bacterium | reverse complement strand
ATAGAGGAGTACGAAAGATGGAACCACATGAAGCAGAGGAATTGATTGAATTACAGAAAGCATATTTCCATAGTGGCAAGACATTGCCTGTAGCTGCCAGAAAAGAGGCACTCTGCCGGTTGCGGAAGGCAATTGATGACAATGAAGAGGCAATCTGTGAAGCTTTATATCAGGATCTTGGGAAAAGCCGCTCGGAAAGTTACATGTGTGAGGTCGGGCTGGCAAGAAGTGAAATCAGTTATATGATAAAACATATAGGAAGGTATGCGAGGGAAAAACGGGTGCCGACACCATTGGCGAATTTTCCTTCTACCAGTATTGTAAAACCGACTCCTTACGGATGTGTTCTGATTATGAGTCCTTGGAATTATCCTTTCCTTTTGACAATCGATCCGTTGGCAGATGCTCTGGCAGCAGGCAATACAGCCGTGTTAAAACCAAGTGCGTATTCACCTCATACTTCTGCTGTGATTCAGAAGTTAATTGAAAGCTGTTTCCCAAGGGAGTATGTTGCTGTAGTCAATGGCGGCAGGGCAGAAAATGCCTGCCTTATGGGAATGCCGTTTGATGAAATCTTTTTTACCGGAAGTAAGTCAGTAGGCAGGGATGTTATGGCACAGGCAGCAAGCCGGCTGACACCTGTAGTACTGGAGCTTGGTGGGAAAAGTCCGTGTATTGTAGATAAGACAGCCAATCTTTCACTGGCGGCAAAGAGAATTGTGTTTGGTAAATATTTAAACTGCGGACAGACCTGTGTTGCACCGGATTTTATTTATTGCGATGCGTCGATTAAGGATACGTTGATTGAAGAGATCAAAAAGCAGATACGCCTGCAGTATGGTGAGAATCCTTTGGAAAATGAGACCTATGGGAAAATTATCAATCAGAAACATTTCAACAGGCTCTGCGGACTGATGGAAAAAGATAAGGTTGTATATGGTGGCAAAAGCAGTGCAGAGCAGCTTAAGATAGAGCCTACGGTGATGGCACCGGTTTCCTTTGATGATCCTATTATGGGAGAAGAGATTTTTGGACCGATTCTTCCGATCCTTACCTATGAGAATTTTGAAGATGCGGTGGAAAAGCTCCGCTCCATGCCCTCTCCTCTGGCATGCTATATCTTTTCAACAGATCGGAAAAATATAGCCGGTGTGAAGAATATGATTCCATTTGGCGGAGGCTGTATTAATGATGTTGTAGTGCATCTTGCAACCAGTGAATTGGGATTTGGTGGTGTAGGAGAAAGCGGCATGGGAATGTATCATGGGAAAACAGGATTTGATGCATTTACCCATTATAAAAGCATACTGAAGAATCAAAATCTCTTGGATCTTCCGATACGGTATCAGCCATATAGCAGATTCAGGGATATGCTGGTCAGGATGTTTGTAAGATAAGTATAAATTCCAATTGTACACTTTACCTTGACGGGACTATGCAGATGTGGATAGAATTTATAGTGTCATATGGTGCTTGTTTTATAGATTTCGTCCCTGATACTGTATTGTTACTACATAAACTGTTTTGCGTGGTTCATCAATACGGAAAATGGCGATATAATTATCAATCAGTAACTGACGGTAGCCTTTTCCGGCATATCTGCCCTCATTACGCTCTTGATGGGACTGTGGAAATGTGTTTAGGCTTAAAATAGAATTCTTAATTCTGTCAACTTGTCCTTTGGCATTTTCGGGAGCTAATTTCTCATTTGCGATATATTCGTAAATGTGGTCTAATTCACGGATTGCTCTGGGGTTGATTTTTACCTTGTATTTATCCAAAATGTTTTTTCTCCAATTCTGCAAAAACTATTTCTGCGTCAACTGCTTCTGCTCCGTTAGCAATTTCTTGCTCGGATTCGAAGATTGCTTGGTCGATGCGATT
>JBJELZ010000178.1:0-38334 GCA_051879415.1 Lachnospiraceae bacterium | reverse complement strand
CAATGGCTTACGCTGGCATATGCTTATATCTTTGCAGTGTCTTTTTATGAAGGCTATATCATAGGAATTTTTTCTTTTGTATTTCTACTGGCGGTGATGGGTGTAGAATATGGACGGGAGTGGAAAAAGTATCTGTCCTGCCTGATGCGTTTGGCAGGAACTGTGTTGCTTGCTGTGTTGATGGCTGCAGCTGTTCTTGTCCCGATGGTTTGTTATCTGCTTTGGGATGCTGCACCGGATAGTTCGACTTTCCAGGGGCTTGAAGTGACTCTTCCGGATATTATCAACAATCTATTTTTGGGAGAGATGCAGACGGAAGATGGAATGTTCCCCCAGGTTTATTGTGGTCTGCTGGTTTTTTATTTGTTTCCCTGCTTTTTTATGGAACGCTCTATAGAGCGGAAAAAGAAAGTGGTTCCTTTGGTATTGTTGTGTTTCCTTTTGATTTGTTCGCTGTGGGGATCTGCATATCTGATGATGCATGGTTTTGATACACCGAATGGCAGTGGATTCCGTTTTTCCTACTTTTATTCTTTTGTACTGGTTTCTATTGGTTGTCTTGTGTGGAAAAAGGCGGAAGCAGTCACTAAAAAACGTATTTATTTCTGTGGTATTACAGCGGTAATTTTCTATTTTTGTATGCTTGTATGGCAGAAGAACAGGCTGCAGGAGGAATATTTAAGTTCCTCTGTTATGGGTTTGGAAATCAATGCAGTGATTTTGGTGGTTCTGGGATTGCTCTTATTGATGAAAAAGGCTCAGAAATATCAAAAGGCATTGCCGATCATCATGGCGTTGTTTGTTTCTGCTGAGCTGATTTTAAATGGTGTTCTGGTAAGTATCAGAGTGGATTATGATTATGCGGAATATAAGGTAATATATGATAACTGGTGGAAACAGACAAAAACGGTGACGGATACCATCCGCGAAGAGGATTCGGGGATGTATCGGATTCAGTATCTGAACGGAATTCTTTGTAATCAGGCTCCTCTTTTTGATTATATGGGAATTGGCTTGTTTTCTTCGGTAGAGGATGTCAAAGTACGCGATACCCTGTATCATCTTGGATATTATACCAGTCCGAGAGTAGTATATGATTATGGTGGATCAACCTTTACCAGGATGATCTTTGGGGAGAAATATATTGTAAAAGCATTGGGAGCGGATATTGCGTATAACGGAGAGCGGACCTGGGAGAAAAACCCGGAGGCGTTGGCACTTGGCTATATGGTGTCGGAAGATATTTTGAAGGTAAGCCTTGATTCCGATAATGCTATGGAAAACCAGAATAGGCTGATTCAGGGTATGACAGGACAACCGTTGGAATTATTTATACCGATAGAGAATGGATACAGTATCGAACTGGATAATGTTCTGTTAGGAATCTATACGGAAGAGGGAGAAGAATGGTGGGAGGCATATATTGAGAACCCGGATGATCCGAATGGTAAGATGATATATCATATTAGTAATTCATCAGAACAGCCGGTGTATGCATACTTTGCAATGAGTAATTCGATTGAAATAAAAGCTTCTCCGCTTCTATATTCTTCTATTGACCACGGAAATTACTATGCAGGTGCTTATCTGACTACACCAAGATGCATAGAGGCGGGACAGAATGAGTATGGAGACGCGGTTGTGGTAATGGAGATGAATGAGACGACGTCGGATTTTGCTTATTATAAAGGTGCCTATTTTTCTTATTATGATGCTGCTGCAGTAACAGAGGCATATAAGCAGCTCTGTGGGCATCAGCTGGAGATACAGGAACGAAAGGGAAGCCATATTGAGGCAGTGGTGGAGGCAACGGAAGAACTGCCTGTTTTGTTTCTTTCTATTCCTTATGAAGAGGGATGGGAGATTCGGGTTGATGGTATGCAGGTGGAACCAATGGCAGTTGTGAATGATACCTTCCTTGCTATCTCACTGGAACCGGGGATACACCGGATTGAAATGGAATATCATAGTTTCGCAGATCAGATTGGAAGGATTCTCAGCTGTCTGGGAGCAGGCATCTGGCTTATACTGTGTTTTAACATTTGGAAAAGAGAAAAAACAGACATGAATCAAGAAAAAAAAGCCACGAATGAAAATGTAAATGAACAATATATTAATTAAAAAAAATCGCTAGACAAGAAAAAATAAACGTGTTATTCTATAACTACAAAAGGTCACAGATAGAAAATCATAGACCTAAAAAAAAAGAAAAGGAGAGAGGAAAATGAGAAACAACAAAGGTTTTTCCCTGGTAGAACTTATCATCGTAATCGCCATCATGGCAATCTTAGTAGGTGTTATGGCACCGCAGCTGATCAAGTACATTGAGAAGTCCAATGTATCTGCAGACACACAGGTGTGTGATTCCATTCACAGTGCTGTACTTACATCTATGATGGATCCTGAAGTTGTTACAGCTACTGACTCTGCTACACAGAGTGCATTAGCAGGATTAACATCTGCACAGCCTATTACTAGTATTGTAGGTCAGACAGATAGATTTAGTAAATCTGTTATGGATATCATGGGTGTATCTTCTGCTACCGATATCACTTTGAAATCTCATGGTGCTGCTGGTTTACTTCAGGCATCTAACATTATGGTTCGTACAGATGGTAACAGATGTTCTGTATGGATTGTAGGTTCCGATGCTACTGGTTCCAAGGGTACTGGTACAGCTACTTCTGTAATCAGCGTATACTAATTACAGACCTAAAGGTAAAACATTAAAAAGGTGAATGCATATGCATTCACCTTTTTTGTATGTGCACCTAGCGGCGCATATACAAAAAAGGTGAAAGTCCCGAATCTGCCCGGTAGTGGGAAGGATATAGCCGTAGGCAAGGGTGCTCATCGTGAGGTGGAATCTGAAGGAAGCTGAATGTGCGGAACATGAAGGGTAGGCGGAAAGCATCAAGGTCGTTCAATCGGATATGGAAAGAAAGAGACAGTGCACAGCCAAAGTTCTTGGAAACGATTCTGCATAAGGACAATTTTAACAGAGCGTATAAAAGAGTGAAAGCAAACAAAGGGGCGGCAGGGTATTGACGGAATGACCATCGAAGAAGCCCTGCATGCCTAAAAGAACATCAACAGGCGTTAACACTACAATTAGTGTCAATCTATGAGCCTTTAGAAAACAGTCTTGGTTATCGTCCAAACAGGAACAAGTCAAAGGCCTTAGAGGATTGAACAAAGTGAAAGCCAGCGCCTAAAAGACGCTGGCTGATAACTGTTCTTGTAGGAGTGAGCAAATCATCCGTTAGACGGTTGGTTCTGATTTATTGACAGATTGGGGCTTTCCGGAATGGTGTAAGCTTATCAATATTATAAATAGGAAGATGATGCCGCTGACAGAAGTAATTATGGCACCTAAGTCGCTTCCGGGGGCTTCATAGTATAATTCGATCGTGTGTTCTCCGGGTGTCAGTACCAGAGAAAGAAAAGCATCCTCGACAACCGGATAGGTCTGTGCAGGTTCCCCGTCAACATATGCCTTCCACCCTTTGTCATAAGGAATGGAGGTGAATAGTACAGGGCGATCCTCTGTGACGGTTACTGTTCCAATGATGGTATCCTCGGAATGATACTGAACGGTCATGGTATTTTTTGCCAGGTCATTGTAAATAACCGGAAGAAGTGTTTCGTCATAATAATAAGCATAGATATTATCACAGTAATCCGAATTGGTTGTATTATCAGTAAATTCCAGAATAACCATATCATAGGGAGTATCATAAAAGGAATCTGTGGATACTCCGCGATTGATAGCACCAAAGGAAAGAGTTGGAGTGTCAGTCAGCCCTCTGGTAGAGGCAATAATATTGGCGGATTCAATCAGTGCTTTAGGATTGCTTCTGCCAAAACAAATCAGAAACTGCTTATTTTCCCGTGTGGGTACAGCGAAGCTGATATGGCCTCCACCGTAAGTATCAGAAAGCGGATAGAATTCAATGGAAGATTCATTATAGGCAATCGCCATATTATCATATTCTATCTGAATGTCATCTATGGAAATACCTTCATAGGGAAGATAGGCTTTTCCGGTCATGGAGCAGATTAAAAGCTCCTGATTAAAAAATGGATCGGCAGTTGCTTCATAGTCAGCAACCTGTGGGGCAACCATATAAGCAATCGGAAGAGCATAGGGATTTTCTATAATTGAGGCAGAAACATAATTGGAGGCATTGATTCCTGTGCCGGCTTCCGCGAAAATCAGATTAACGTCATATTTTGCAGAGAAAAGCATATCCGTAAGATCTGTCATACCGTATTCCCAGATATAACGATTGCTGGTAATCAGCCCAAGATGGGACAGCGCAGTCCGCAGATTATAATTATCAGAAGAAGAGAAGGTGGTAAATCCGTTATAACCTAATACTGCTGTAGCATTGTAATTGTAATTTTTGTTTAAGTGAATACGGTAAAAGTCAGGATCATCTGCTTTTAACTGATCAATTGCTTCTTTGGAAGAATAATACCATTGATTATAGGTGCTTTCATCTACGGTGGGATGTTCTACTTTGCTGATACATAGATAGCCATTCACCACCAGCTCGGAAGAAATAAGAATAAGCGAAAGAAAGGTAGCAATTGAAGAAAACTGGGGTTTCTTTCTGAAAAGTAAAACAATCATAAACCATAGGAAAAAGAATGCCATATTGATGAGCAGTTCTTCCTGGGTATTGGTTTGATAACTCCTATAATATATTTTTTGTATATGAACCATAGCGGAATAAAAGCAGATAAGTCCTAAGGCATAACAGCCTACTGCTTTTAAAGAAAGCTCTTCTAAAAAAAATGCCTGACGGCAAGCGATAGCGAGCATGACAAAGACCATTAAAAAGGAAAAACGATAACCATAGTAGTTAGGATAGTCGAATGCATGCATAAATTTATAAAGAGGAAGATATAGCATGGCAACCAGTAAAAAAGTAAGAACAGAGCCGACATATATCTTTTCTTTTAAAGAAATTTTCTTGTTTATAAAATAGAATGGAATCAGACAGAGCGCAGGGAGACCGCAGTATAATAATGGTACCTGAGTGTCAATAGTCTGCATTTCCCCAATAAACATGGCGTTGATCATATCAGGAATGCTTGCGCAAAGCGTTTTGAATTCAAAGTTGTCTTCTGCCATATATTGAAAAAGAAACAAAGCTGCAGGGAGTAAAACGGCAGCGCACAGACCGGCGGCCAGCAGGGCAGAACCGCCAAAGGCTAATATGTTCTTTATTAGTTGCTTGTAAGAGGATTTGTCATGGAGCTTAAGGCGATACAAGGAATATGCAGCAAAAACAACAACACTGAAAACACCAACAATAAATGCCATATAAAAGTTTGTTATAAAAAGATAGGCAAATGCCGGAATCAGTGGCAGAAATTTTCCGGTATCAACGAGACGGAGAATCAGGAGGATAATTACCGGAAGAAGGTAAATTGCCTCCAGCCACATAATATTATGATGCATGGATACAGCATATCCGCATAATGCATAGCTTAGAGAGAATATAATAGTGTAAGGTTTGGTATTTTTCAGAAATTTCTGAAGAAAGATCTGAAAAGTAAATGCTGAAAGGGCAAATTTCAGTACTATAATCACAGCGGTCATGGTAGGGATAGGAACCGCCTCTATTAAATAAAGAAGATTAAAAGGACTTAAGGTATAATATGCAAAGGTTAGAATTGTTCCGGAACCGAGATAGGTGGAAAAGGAATACCAGAAGCTGCCCTCTCCCTTTAAAACGCGGATATACTGCTGAATAAACCCGATATACTGGCCATTTAAATCACTTCTTAAGATTGTGGCATTGTTGTAACCAAGAATATGAAGCGTGGCAAGAATACATACAAAGATAAGTGAAGACATGATAAATGCAATCCATGGAAGAAGAGAAGCAAAATGCTTCTTCTGCTGTAGCTCTTTTAAAAAGTCTTCTAAATGGGTAAGTGCTTTTTTGAACAATTTGGTAACCTCCACATAAATATAAAATGATTTCTAAAAGTTTCTTTAATATTATAGCGTTAATTATAGCATATAGCAATCCTTTTTGCATTGAGACAGATGGGCGGAATTGTTGAAAATAACATGTACAGGGTTTGACGAAGAAAATAGGGTGTATTATAATGATTCATTATGAGAGATGATGATCTGAGCCTGTTAAATCAATATCGTCTGCCCATTATGGGCTTTGCAGCTCTCTGGATTTTATTTTTTCACACAGGGGTGGTAGTTCTTCCGGAGGGGAATATTTTGTATCCGGTTTATTACTTTGTCCGTCGGATCGGACATCTTGGGGTGGATATCTTCTTCCTCCTTTCCGGTATCGGGATGGTATTTTCGTATGAGAAAACAAAGAATGTGCTTACATTTTGGGGACACAGGGCAAGACGTCTTATTCTTCCGATGCTGATTATGGCGGTTTTGTATATGATGACAGAACCATGGACCATAAAAGAATTTCTGGGAAATATTACAGGAATTTATTATTTTAGTGCCGGGTCGGAACACTCATTTTTGTGGTTTTATTTTGCAGCTGCTACATTTTATCTGTTTTTTCCGCTTTACTTTTATGGTTTCAAAAGGGCTGAAAATAAGTGGTTATACTTTGCTGTTACTGTTGGGCTATGGCTGGCTGTGTCTTTAGGAGGAAGGGGGATTATTGGAAGTGCTTATTATGTGATGACTAACCGGATTCCGGTGTTTCTGACCGGTATCCAATTGGGATGGCTTCTTTATAATAAGAAGAAAGTGTATTTTGCAAATAGGATATGGATCATGCTGGCTGGAATTATGGCAGTAGGATTGTACATGGAGTATCTTGTTGATATGAAAGGTGTATTCATACTGTTGCCACATTCGGATGGTGGTGTTCCTGCGTGGCTGGTTAGTATACCATTGACATTTATTCTTGCAAAGTTTTTTTCATGTTTCAGTCGGCACTGTGGAAAAACAGGTGTCATATGTTTGAAGATTCTTGGTTTCTATGGGATTATCTCTTACGAGGTTTATTGTGTACAGGAATGGATTTTTAATCTCCTTGTTAAAAATCTTCTGTCTACCGGTAAAATAGGCGTGCTTTGTCTTGATTTGATGGTATTTACCATGACGACTGCTTTTGGGTGGCTTCTTTTCCGGATAAATAAGAATTTTTTTAGGGGATGTCAGTACATTTTTTCCAAAAAAGTTTAATTGGCTTGTTCATTTTGCTGAAAATAAAAAATATATGAAATTAATGTGAAATCTACACTAGACGCTTTTTTATTATTTTGTTATAATTCATTTAATTGGATATCTGTGTGTTTTTGTGCTCATAAAGGTTTTGGTGGTTTATTTTTGAGGCAAATAAAGGCACTTCTACAGATGGACAGGAGTGGTGGACAGGATGAATTTTGCAATTGCATTGATTGGCGCATTGGCATGTGGCGTTTTTATTTCTACATACACGGCACACATCCTGAAGCCGGAACAGAAAAGCCCGATGAGAGCTGTTGCTATTACAGCAGTTCATCTTGCAATTTGGGGGCTGCTTCTCCTGACAAGAGGATTTACGATAGAGTTCCTTTTGTACGCATTGACTTCCTCTGCACTGATTGGATTATCAGTGGTGGATCTTGCGATTTTTGAAATACCGGTTGCGTTTAACTGGTTTATCCTGTTACTGGGTGTGATTGCAACTGTGTTGGATTACAGGAACTGGTATGTACATCTGATAGGCATGTTTCTGGTAAGCGGAATTTTTTATCTGATTGCACTGCTTACAAAGGGAAATGGCATGGGTGGCGGCGATATTAAGCTGATGGCGACGGTCGGACTGCTGCTTGGCTGGCAGAAGATTTTACTGGTCATGGTGCTGGGCAGCCTGTTAGGTGCAGTAATACACAGTATTGTCATGGCAGTATCCAAGAAAGAACATGTGCTGGCATTCGGTCCGTATCTTTCTGTAGCAACAGTGATTGTAATGTGCTGGGGAGACGGGATTCTGAACTGGTATATACAGCATTTTCTTACATTTGAATAAGTTCGGATTAATTATCCGGTTTATTAAATAATAATTATACTTACTATGAAAGGGGAGCAAACGGATGGCAAATAAAGTATTGTCTATCTATGTTGGATCAGATGCAATCAGAATCGCTGAGATGCAGAAGTCCGGCAATAATAAGGCAGTAGTCCTCAGTAATGCCGCAGAAGTTGCTACGCCGAATAACAGCGTAAACGATGGTTATCTGGTTGACATTACAGCGATTGCTGAAGCAATCAGAACATCCATATTCGGAAGGGGATTTACGGCAAAGGAAGTAATCTTTACGATCACAAGTAAGAAGATTGCCAGCAAGGAAGTAGAGATTCCTTATGTGAAGAATCCTAAGAAGCTGCAGCAGATTTTGCAGGCTAACTCAGGAGAATATTTCCCGATGAGCAATACGGGAGATTACAGCTTCGCATATTCTGTACTGGAGGATTATACTACAGAGGAAGGGCGTAAGAGCCGTGTGTCCGCTGTTGCTGCTCCGAATGACCTCGTTAAATGTTATTATGAACTGGCAGAGGAATTGAAGTTTACAATCAACAGCATTGATTACTTTGGTAACTCTGTTATCCAGCTTCTTTCCATGCAGATGACAGAAGGGCGTACCGATCTGGTTCTTCAGATTGAAAAGGATACCACTTTTGTTAACGTCATGAGAGGAAAGACATTGATTCTGCAGAGAAGCGTACCGTATGGTAAGAACGCAGTTATCAATGCCCTGATGGATGTAAAGAAGATTTCAGAGAAGGATGCTAAGACACTTCTTTCCAATGAAACACTTCTGGATCAGCATGTAACAGCAGATGAATATGCTGAGACGGTACAGTATCTGGTTAATGGTATCGGAAGAGTAGTAGAGTACCACAGAACAAAGAATAAATCAGACCTCCTTCAGGGAATCAAGGTATTTGGTGAAGGTAGTGCGATTGCCGGAATCGAGCGTATTCTGGAGCGTGAGCTTGGTGCACCGGTAGAACATTTCGAGACTCTGGCAGGTGTTGCGATCAAAGGTCAGGCAGCATTAACTGCAGAAGAAGTACTTCGTTATCTGCCGAACATCGGTGCTGTTATTGCACCAATCGGACTGAGTGTTGATACTTCCTCAGGAAGCAGTTCCTCCATTGGCTCCGAACAGTTCTTTAAGATATTGGTTGCGATTTTTGCTGTATGTGCTGTTGTTATGGGAGCATGGGTAGGAAAGACTGCATATGATTATAATAAGGTATTGAAGCAACAGCAGAAGCTGGAGGCTGATATCGCAGCAATCGAGGATATCGTTCAGATTGCGGAAGCATATGAAAATGCCCAGGCAGAACTGAATATCCTGAAGGATTTTGTTGCAACTACCCATTCTGACAATGAGTTACTTCTGACCTTTATTCTGGATCTTGAGAAGATGTTACCGAAGGATGCAGCTGTGCAGTCCTTGTCAGCAGAGAATGGTGATATTGCTTTTGATGTAGTGTCCGGATGGCATGCAACGACGAAGAATGAGATTGCAGATGTAATCTATGAGATTGGTAATCTTGAATATATGTCAAGATTTGATCTGCCGGGATTCTCAGAAGAATATAGAACATTATTCCTGATTGGCTATGATGAAGAAGGTGAAGCTGTATATCTGAGAGAGCCGACAGAGGAAGATGGAAAGCTTGGCGAATATATAGAGTATGAAGAGGGCAAGGAGTATCCTGCAGAGTATATGGAATATGAACGTGTAACCCTTGTTCAGACAACATATGATGTATCCTGCCATATCAGCCTCCCGGTTGAGGAAACAGAAGAGGTAACATCAGAAGATGGTGCAGCAGGTGAGACTACAGAGGGAGGTGAACAGTAATTATGTCAGATAGAGATAAAAAGATTATAATGATTGTACTTATTATTATGGTTACGGTTCTTCCTTATGTATTCTATATCAAAGATACGAAGATTCAGACACAGACCGTACAGACCAATGTTGATGCCTTGCAGGCAAGATATGATGAATTATATGCAATGGATCAGAATCGTGATTTTTATATTGAAGAGACAGAGCGGTTCCATGAAGAGCGAGATGCCATCATTGCATCATTCCCCGCAGGTATTCGGAATGATAATTTTGCAATGTTCTTACTGCAGACAGAATATTCTTCTGATGTAGTTCTGAACGAAGAAACCGGAGAACCGGAACTGCAGTATCCGATCCGGTTTGATACAGTAAGCTTTGGTACAAATATTGAAACACCGATTTCGACAGAGGATATGGATACCGGTTATGTAGCACTTTCCAATATATCTGGGTTGTCATACAACTGTTACTATGATGGGCTTAAGTATTTACTTGAGTATCTGATGGAATATGATGACCCGATGATTTATACTACTATTGATATGGCAATGGATAGTGAAACAGGTATTGTATCAGGAAGCATGTCACTGGCTCAGTATGCAATCGCCGGAGCTGACAGAGTACTGCCTGATGTAGAGTTTACCATTGAGGTTGGAGATGAAGATGTCAGTGTAGATCTGGATGATATGGAACTTCGTGGTATGGAAGAAACCGAAGAAAATGAAGGTGGTATCTTTGGACCGGTAGGCACTGGCCTGGAGGAAGAGGAAGAAGAAGTTGTTCCTGCGGAAGGCGAAGCTGAAGCAGAATAAAGAAAGAAGAATAGTACAGCCTTCCCTTAAGGGAGGGCATGTGCTATTTGTAGAGTTCTGATTGTAATAGTGTAACAGAAAGGACCTCAATATGAGAAAAGAAAATAATAAGGGATTTTCCTTGATAGAAATTTTGATTGCAATGGCAATGATGGCAATCGTGGTTCTTCCTATTTTGCAGACCTTTATCACTTCTGCAAGGATTAACCGGAATGCACGTCAGACCATGATTGAAACGGAAGTCGCGCAGACAATTATGGAAGGATTTGCAGATAAGACATTTCTGGAGATCAAATCAACAGCAGGTGCAATTTCATCCGGAACTGATGTCAGCGGTGACAGAGTGCCATTTACTTCTATTAATGATAATGCATTTAATATGGGGTCCACTGCCAATGTGCCTATTTCATCTGCAGCAACATTGGATGCAGCACTTTCGGCAGTTTCTAAGAATCAGATCGTATGGCAGGGTGCAACGATTGCTACAAGTACTATTGTCAGCAACAATGCTATATCTATGAGTATGAATCAGGCATTTGCCAATGATATCAGTAGTAATTTTATTACAGCCAATGCAACGGATCCTGCTCGTAAGCTTATGGCAGTGTATAGTGTTGGTGATGCCGACAAAATTCTCTTTATGGCTTTTGGAAATATTGAGTATTGTGGCTATCATTATGATGCAGTTGTTTCTTTTGTGCCCATGGCGAGAACAGCTTCGGATCTTTACTATACTTATGATATTTTCTTAACATTGTATGAATACGATCCCAATAATCCGGGAGAACGGTTTACACATGCATTAATGAAAATGGAAGGCGGCGTAATGGCTGGTAAGGAGGGTTAATATGAAAAAGGAGAATGAGAACAGAGGTGCTGCACTTGTAACAGTTCTGATCGCAGTGACTTTTATGGCGGTTCTTGCATCTTCATTGATTTATATGGCGTATATGAATTATCTGACCAAAGCGATGCGTTATGCTGCAACAGATGATTTTTATACAGATGAATTTGCACTGGATGAGCTTGCAACAACTTTGCAGCAGAGAGCGGCAGACACTTCAAGTTTTGATGATGGTAAGGATGCAATCTGTGCTGCAGTTGGAAAACATGCAGTTGGTTCTTATACGGCGTATGCCGAGACATCTGTTGCCGGCTTAATTACAACAGCCAGTCAGGATGCAACCATTACAGTTGCTACTTCGGATCGTTTGAAAGATGATGCAGGTAATCTGACAGAAGACTCCCTGATCGTTGAAGACGAGTATGTTAAATTGGTTGGTGTCCAGATTACTGCTACAACAGCAGAAGGATATACCAGTACCATTACCTCTGATGTTACCATATATTTCCCAAGTTCATTACCTGGAACGATGGATATCAATGATTTCAGTATTATTACAGAATCCAGAATTGACATGAGTAATGGTGGTTCCCGTGTATACAGTGGAAATATGTTTGTGCAGAATAACGGTAGTTCAGATCCTGCATTAACGATTGGAAATAAGGGCTGTATGGTATTGCTTTCTCCGGAGGCAATGTTTGATGGAGATATTGTGATTGGCTCTAAATCTGCATTGCATATTACCGGTAACTGTACCGTATATGGAACCATCACAGTCCAGTCAGGGGGAGCTTTAATTGTATCCGGTACATTAAGGCATAGTGGTCCGGTTAATGCTGCTTCGGATGCGACTGTGATTGGTGTAGATGATATGAACGCACAGACCGTAAACAGGAGTCCTTTGCTGGACAGCGGTGTCTTGACAGAGCAGATTTTTGAGACGGTTCAAATTTATGGATATCCTACCGATAGTGGTGCCGGTGCTTCTGCATTTCGTGAAGTAAGCTTTGAAGATATCTGTACCCGTGGAACAGGTAATGTCCAGTACAGTGCTTCAACTTCTATAGGTAGTGAGACAGCATGGGCTTATGTATACGGTATAGGACAGGGTAATAATATTCAGTCCTGTAGTAATGCACTTGTTATGTTCTGTCATGATGTTAATATCAGCTCTTCTATGAATTTTGATCATACGACTCTTTTGACATCAGGGCTGATTTCTTATAACAATACGCAGGGTACTGCCTATATGACAAAAATGTCAGATGAAGCCTATGAAGCGGCAAAAGATCTACTGTTTTATATGGGAACTGCCGGTTCAGAGACACAGTTTACTGTTGATAATGGCGGTTCGGATATGAATTTCAAGGCAGCCTTTGCATCAGGAACCATGTCAGATTATACATCGGTAAGAAATAGTGCCGCTAGTGATCATAAGTCACCGGATGCAGATGGTGAAAGAGTTTATGTTATTAATACTTCAAACGTTAATTATCTGCCAATACGTTATTTTATCAATAAGGATGCCAGCAGTATTATTTCACAGATTTTTGCTGCCCCGGTTGGTGGACCGGATCAGACCAATTCAATGGTAATCTATGAAGTATGGAGCAAGGATTGATAAGGAGGATGCACATGGAGCAGAAAAGAACAAGAAAAGAGAGTATTCTCCGAAATAATCGAGGTTTTTCCCTGGTAGAAGTTATGGTCGTCATGGTTATCATGATTATCGCAGTAGGCATGGTCACTATTTCCTATACGCTGGTGCATAATGCCAATGTATCTAAGGCCGCCAATATTCTGGATACTGCTTTTAATAAGGCAAGGGTGGAATCCATGGCAAGAGGACCGGAAGCCGGGAAATTAGTTATCTTTATGGAAGATGGTAATCTTTATTATAAGATCAGTGATACCGGAGAAAAAACATTAATCTGTACCTCTATGATCGCAGTTAATACAGTATCCGGTAGTTATACAGATACGGTCGGAACTTTAGTATCAGGAACCGCAACCATTGCAGAATATACCTTTAATTCTGCAGGAATGGTAAATACTGTTAGTAGTACACCACCTACAAAATTTATTTTCAGCAGAGCTAACAGGAAAGTGGAAGTTGTCTTTTATCTTGAAACAGGAAAGCATGAAACAAATCTTTTATAAATCAGTAGAAAGAAGAATGGAGGAGAAAGCTTTATGAAGAATAATAAGGGCTATACCCTGGTAGAGCTGTTGATCTCACTTGCTTTGCTGGCGATTATTATGCTGGAAATCTTCGGCGTGATGCAGAACAGTTCCAAGCTGTACAGCAATGGTACTTATGAGGTAGAACTTCAGACAGAGGCACAGCAGGTTATCCAGCAGCTGAATGAGTTGATGATTGATGCCAATCATTCCATCTCTGCCAATTATAATCCTACAACAAGTTCTAATGACATTACAATCAGCAACAATGATGCAATTTACACAATTGCTTTATCAAAGGATGATCCGGCTGATGAGTATGGTATGCTTTACTATACAAAGCAGGATCTGTCAGGTGGAACCTCTACACCGGGACCGATTCCTATGGCAGAATATGTAAATTCTATTTCATTGAATATGCTGGAATACGAACGCAACAATTTTGTTACGTTATCTGTTTCCATGAATAACGGAAAGTATTCCTATGTTGCCAACCAGGCAATTTATCTGAGAAATGAGATCGGTTCGGGACAGAACACCAGCTATAGTGCAGCCGGTGCCTTTGATTATGATCTGGATATTCTTAGGCTGCGTACCTATGATTTGGATAGCGTTGTTACAAAAGATGGTGTGACATTTACGTATGATTGGGATTCTGCATCAGCAGCAGAGGCTTCCTCCAAGTTTACTTTTTCCGGTGACCGGAATCATAAAATTGAAACAAGCAATACAACAAATACAACAACAGATTTTGTTGGGTACTATACAATTATTGCCACAGGAAGTGACGGCACCATTGTAAAGATCAGAATCAGTGCCCAGAAGGTTGATTTTGGTAATGGTCATAAAGGTCTTATGTTTGCCAATACAGATTCTTCCTATGAATATATTTCAGCAATTCCGATTTCGGGAATTGCCATTGAAGAAGCTTCCGCTATTACGGCAAAGCTGAATTATTATACCGGTCCGACTTCAGGACTGCTTGAAACAGGGAATTGGTATGGCAGTACGAATAGTTTTACAGTTCGTTATAATTATGCAGACAGTAGATTTGCTGAGATGTCTTTGAGTAATGTTTTCTTTAGTCATAATGACGCAGTAAATACTTTTGAAGTTCACTCAAATTACTTCCAGTATAATCAGGGAGAGCAGTACAAAGGTTATCTTCAGGAAACCGGTTCACCGCTTACTTTCGATATCAAGATTGAATTTAGCGGAGCACCCGATCTGACAGGTACCGTTTATGTTTATCCGTATGCGCTGGATTCCTCAGCGATGCCTGCGGATGCAGAACAGATATTCTGGAATGCAGTAGGCTGGTAGGCATTTTATACAGAAGTTAAAAAATTATAGTTGCACTTAAAATTATTTTAGTGTATAGTGAATGGCGATACAGATTATGATATCTGTATCGCCATATTTATATGATGACAGAACTGTTTTTCTTAAGACTGCCATCAGAGTTATAGGAAGGTATCAGATTTTATGGCAAAGTATCTTGTGATTGTGGAATCACCGGCAAAGGTGAAAACGATTAAAAAATTTTTGGGAAGTAATTATGAAGTGGCAGCCAGCAACGGTCATGTACGGGATCTGCCAAAGAGCTCTCTTGGGGTAGATGTGGAGCATGATTATGAGCCCAAATATATTACCATACGCGGAAAGGGGGATATTCTTGCAAATCTGCGGAAAGAAGTAAAGAAGGCAGAAAAGATCTATCTTGCAACTGACCCGGACCGTGAAGGAGAAGCGATTTCCTGGCATCTGATGGAAGCTTTAAAGCTGAAGGATAAAAAAGTATATCGTATTACATTTAATGAAATTACGAAAAATGCTATCAAGGAATCCTTTAAGCATGCCAGAGAGATTGATATGAATCTTGTGGATGCGCAGCAGGCAAGAAGAGTCTTAGACCGTATGGTGGGATACAGAATCTCTCCTGTATTATGGGCTAAGGTAAAGCGCGGTTTAAGTGCCGGAAGGGTACAGTCTGTTGCACTTCGCATTATTTGTGACAGAGAGGAAGAGATTGCCGCATTTATTCCGGAGGAATACTGGACGCTGGACGCTGTTCTTTCCATTGAGGGAGAAAAGAAGGCAAAGAATTTTACGGCTCATTATTACGGAGATGCTAGTGGCAAAAAGGCAGTCGGTTCCAAAGAAGAGGCTGACCGGATTGAGAAGGCACTGAAAAAGGCAGAATACCGTATAACAGAGATTAAGCATGGGGAGCGGACCAAGAAAGCACCGCTTCCGTTTACCACCTCAACGCTTCAGCAGGAGGCAAGTAAGGTGCTGAATTTTTCCACACAAAAGACCATGCGTATTGCGCAGCAGCTTTACGAAGGTGTAGATATCAAGGGTAGTGGAACCATAGGTCTCATTACCTATCTGAGAACGGATTCCACCAGAGTATCGAAGGAAGCACTTGAGAATGCCAAAACATTTATTGCAGAGCAGTATGGAGAAAAGTATCTGGCTGTAGATGTGGCAGCAAAGAAGGAACAGAAGAAAATTCAGGATGCCCATGAGGCAATCCGACCGACAGATCTTGCCAGAACACCGGAGAAGGTAAAAGATTCTCTTTCCAGGGACCAGCTCAGATTATATCAGCTGATCTGGAAACGATTTGCAGCAAGCAGAATGGCCAATGCAGTCTATGATACCATGTCGGTCAAGCTGGATGCGTCAGGGTATCTGTTTACTGCATCGGCTTCGGCAGTCAGATTTGACGGATTTTTAAGTGTCTATTCCGATGCAGATACAGAAAAAGCAGAAAATGCTTTTATGTTAAAAGAACTGAACGAAAACACAAAACTTACCTTCGTGGAGCTGGAAAAGAAACAGCACTTTACCCAGCCGGCCGCACATTATACGGAAGCAAGTCTGGTACGTGCCTTGGAGGAGCTTGGCATCGGACGGCCCAGTACCTATGCACCGACCATTACCACCATTCTTGCAAGACGTTATATTATTAAGGAAAATAAAAATCTTTATGTCTCCGAACTTGGAGAAGTGGTTAATAAGATGATGAAGGATGCCTTCCCCTCTATTGTGGATGTGAACTTTACTGCAACCATGGAAGGGCTGCTTGACAGCGTGGAGGAAGGAACTGTCAACTGGAAGACAGTAATCGAGAATTTTTATCCGGATCTTGATGAAGCTGTAAAAAATGCAGAATTAGAGCTTGCACATATTGAGATAAAGGATGAAGAATCCGATATAGTATGTGAGGAATGTGGACGCAGGATGGTGATTAAGTACGGACCCCACGGAAAGTTCCTTGCCTGCCCGGGATTTCCGGAATGCCGCAATACCAAGCCGTATCTTGAAAAGATCGGTGTAACCTGCCCTAAGTGCGGTAAGGAGATTGTTGTCCGTAAGACAAAAAAGGGAAGACGGTATTATGGCTGTGAAGCAATCCCGGAATGTGATTTTATGGTATGGCAGATGCCGGTCAATGAAAAATGTCCCCAGTGTGGAAAGCTTTTGCTGAAGAAAGGCAGTAAGCTTGTCTGCATGGATGAACAGTGTGGATTTGCCAAAGATGCCAAAAAAGAAGAGTCAAATCTGTAATATTCTGAAGTTTCTGAAAAAAGAAAATAATATATCTAGTAATATTATGAAGAAAGGTGTATAATAAACACAACATGTTGATTTTTACAAGTGGATAAAATTTCTGCATGGAGGCAGCGAGAAGGAAAAACGGATTTTTTACAGAGTCCGTTTTTCGTGTTAATCGGGAGTGAGGTAAAATATGGTACAAACAGGAATCTTTGATTACATAAACATTTTGGACAAGGCAGCGGATGCAGCTTGGCTGCGTAATGATGCCATTGCCAATAATATTGCAAACAATGACACACCCGGTTATAAGCGTCAGGATGTGGCATTTGAAAATGAGCTTCAACGCGCACTGGGCAATTCCCATTTCGAGACAATGGATGCCAAGGTGGCAGATGTGAACAGGAGAGAGCTTTCCCACATTACGCCGGAGGTTTATACGGAACAGGCAGACCATTCCTACAGGCTGGATGGTAACAATGTGGATATTGATACAGAAAATGTGTATCTGGCAGAGAATCAGGTAACCTACAATGCGCTGCTGGATTCTATTAATACAGAGTTTAGTAACCTTAAGATGGTTATGAAGTAGGCTTGGATTTCGTTAGGAAAGGAGTAAAGGTATGGGTATTTTTACTGCATTTGATATTTCTGCAACAGGCTTGTCGGCACAGCGTTATCGTATGGATGTCATTGCTGAAAATGTTGCCAATGCCAATACAACAAGAACGGAGGATGGTACACCGTACCGCAGAAAGGTGGTTACCTTTACCACGCAGGAAACAGAACATGTAGGAAGCTTTTCCCATGTCCTGGATCATGTTGTGGGCGAGGGACATACAAGAAGAAATTCCTTCCGGGAAAACGAGGATGCAATTGGCTATGGTGTTAAGATTACAAATATTTCCGAGGATCAGGAAACACCAATGAATATGGTATATGATCCCTCCCATCCGGATGCGGATGAAAATGGATATGTTACTTATCCGAATGTGAATATTATCACTGAGATGACGAACTTAATTGACGCTTCACGTTCTTATGAAGCCAATGTGACAGCATTTCAGGCAAGCAAGTCCATTGCAATGAAGGGACTGAATATCTTACAGAGCTGATAAGTTGATAGTAGGAAAGGAACAGGTTATTACATATGGAGCTTAATACAGTTCGTGAATTAAGATCGGACCCGATCGAGCATCCGGCGGTTGCTGCCAGTGGTGTCAGGGCAACATCTTCCGGAAATGAAGATATGTTTGGCAAGGTCTTTGATTCCGTTGTGAATAATATCAATACAACGAACAATTATCTTTCCCAGGCAGAAAATGAAGAGATCAAGCTTTCTTTAGGACAGGCAGAGAGCACCCATGATCTGGCAATTGCATTGCAGAAGGCATCAACGGCACTGCAGTATACGGTTGCAATCAGGGATAAGTTTATGGAGGCATATAAAGAACTGATGAATATGCAGTTCTAGAAAGGTAAAGGAAAATGGTAGATAAACTCCTGGAATGGCTGAAAAGCCTTCCTAAAAAATTTATAGACTGGTGGGAGCATTTTACCTCAAGACAGAAAATTGCACTTGTATGTCTGGCAGTAGGGGTAATTACAGCTTTTATTATTCTGATTGTCAATCTGACAAAGCCGCAGTATATCAGTATATATAAGGCAGAAACACCTGCGGAGGCACAATCGGCCCTTGATCTTTTGGCAGGTGCCGATGGCATGGATTATCATACGTCAGAGGATGGATTGGAAATATTCATTAACAAGAAGAATTATACAGATGCCAATCTGCTTCTGGGTTCCAACAATATTTATACCAGTGCATTTACCATTGATAATGTTTCTGAGGGCGGTTTCAGTTCCACGGAGGCTGATCGGAACAGACGTTATATCGTTTATCTGGAAGGAATGATGGAGGATACGCTGGAAACCTATACCTTTGTCAAGGAAGCACAGGTCCAGTTAAATGTACCGGAGGATAACGGTACGTTGATATCACAGAAAAAGGAGACCTCAGCAAGTGTTATGCTGACGCTGTCAGATCAGTGCACAAGGGATGCTTCGGCAGCAATGGCAAGATTTATTGCAACGGCACTTGGTAATGATTCCACGGAGCATGTGGTCATTGTAGATAACCAGGGCAATCTGTTGTATTCCGGAAGCTCCGAGTCATCTGCCTTTGGAATTGCAAGTTCCCAGATGGCTTTGCAGGAGCAGTATACGGAGATTATCGAGGATAATGTAAGAAGGATTTTTCTGGACACCAATTCCTTTTCCGATGTTCAGGTTGCTGCAAATATTGTTCTGGATAACTCTTATACAGAAAAATCATCCCATACTTATAATGCACCGGATGGCAAGGAAGAAGGAATGCTTGCTTCCAGAGATACCTATAATGCACAGAATTCCGGTGGTGTTTCCGGTATTCCCGGAACAGATTCCCAGGTAGAGACAGGATATGAATATGAGAATCAGGAATACAGCAATTCACTGGTTTCAGAGACTTCCGAGGATTTTCTGCCGGATGAGTATACGACCTATCAGGAGATTCCGGCAGGAGCCATTCTTTATAATCAGTCCTCCATTGCTGCAGTATGTATCAATTATAAGGTATTGCATGAAGAGGATGCAAAAAGTCAGGGACTTCTTGACGGGGATATTACCTGGGAGCAGTACAAACTGAATAATAATCAGCGTGTCCGGGTGGAGACAGATGAAGAACTGTACAATCTGGTTTCCAATGCGACAGGAATTAATACCAGCGATATTTCCATTATCGTTTACGAGGAACCGTTCTTCGTGGATAAAGAGGGCATCGACGTTGAAACAGCAGATATTCTGCAGATTATCCTGATTCTCTTGATTCTGGGACTTCTTGCCTTTGTAGTACTACGAAGCATGAGGTCTGTCAAGGCAGAGGAAGAGGAGCCGGAGATCAGTATTGATGATATTTTGAAATCAACTCCTGTGGAAAATCTGGAAGAAATCAGTCTGGAAGAGAAGTCGGAATCACGAAGGATTGTAGAAAAATTTGTGGAAGATAATCCGGAAGCTGCAGCCAACCTGTTACGGAACTGGCTGAGTGAGGACTGGGGTTAATAAAGCAGTTTAGTAGAGAACAGAGGTGGAACAGTGGCAGATGCACCATTGAGCGGACTTCAGAAGGCAGCGATCCTGCTGATCGCATTAGGACCGGAGAAGTCATCAACGATATTTAAACATTTAAAAGAAGATGAGATAGAGGATCTTACGCTGGAGATTGCCAATACCAGAAGTATTTCCCCACAGGTTAAGGAAGATGTCATCAATGAGTTTTATGAGATCTGCCTTGCACAGCAGTATATTGCGGAAGGTGGTATCGGCTATGCGAAGGAACTGTTGGAAAAGGCACTTGGTTCCGAAAAGGCATTGGATGTAATTGGAAAGCTGACAGCATCCCTTCAGGTGAAACCGTTTGAGTTTGTCAGAAAGACAGACGCCCTTCAGTTGTTAAGCTTTATCCAGGATGAGCATCCGCAGACCATTGCATTGATTTTATCCTATCTGTCTTCCACGCAGGCATCTGCGATTATTTCAGCACTGCCGCCGGAAAGTCAGGCTGATGTTGCAAAACGAATTGCTGTGATGGACAGAACCAGTCCGGATGTTATCAAGGAAGTAGAGCGTGTTCTGGAATCCAAGCTTGCAAATCTTGTTAATCAGGATTACACCATTATCGGTGGTGTAGACAAGGTTGTTGATATCCTGAATTCTACAGATAGAAGTACTGAAAAACATATTATGGAAACTTTGGAGATCGATGATCCTGAGCTTGCAGATGAAATCCGTAAGAAGATGTTTGTATTTGAGGACATTCTATTACTGGACGATCGTTCTATTCAGCGTGTCCTTCGTGATGTTGATAATAATGAACTGGCACTTGCACTGAAGGGTGCCAATGAGGAAGTTCAGAATGCAATCTTTAATAACCTGTCCAAGCGTCTGGCAGAGATGATCAAGGAAGACATGGAATTCATGGGTCCTGTTCGTATGAAGGATGTTGAAGAGGCACAGCAGAAGATTGTTAATATCATCAGAAAACTGGAAGATTCCGGCGAGCTTGTTATTTCCCGTGGTGGAGGTGACGATATCGTTGTCTAATAATCTTTTAAAGGGCGGCTATGTTGTCCTGGATAAGACGGAAAAGGTACTGATTGATAACAATGAGGCCGTGGAGAAAATCCTTTCTGAATTAGCATCCAGAATGCAGGAGGAAGAAACGACAGAAGAACTGCAGGATGGTTTTGTGGAAGGCATTGATGCCATGCAGGTTGCCAGACTTGTGGAGGATGAAGAGGAGCCAAATTCTTCTGAGGTAATCGAAGATCTGGCAAAGATGAAGGAAGAAGCACAGGCAGAGATTGATCAGATGAAGGCGCAGGCAGCCAAAGAGGCAGAGCAGCTGCGGATGCAGGCGTCAGAGCAGGGGTATCAGGACGGATTTGCACAGGGTCAGCAGAAGGCAGAAGAAGAGTGCCGGGCCCATTATCAGGAACTGGAAAGACAGTTAAGACAGGAAGAGCAAAATCTTAAAAAGCAGTATCAGGAGCAGATGGAAGAACTGGAGCCTGCTTTGGTAGATAAACTAACCGGAATTTATGAACATGTATTGGGAATCCGGCTGGAGGAAGAAAAAGAGAATATTCTTTTTTTAATCAACAGGGCACTTGGAACTCTGGATAGTGGAAGCCATTATATTCTGCATGTTTCCAAGGAGGATTATGGAACAGTCAAAGAAAATAAGCAGATGATATCTTTGGAAACCGGTATGCCGGAGGAAGCCTTTGAGATTATTGCAGACGCAACAATGAAAAAGGGAGACTGCATGATTGAAAGTGATCTGGGAATTATGGATTGCGGACTGGGTACACAGATGGAACTCCTGAAACGGCAGTTGAAGCTTCTTAGCTATCATGAATAAGGGATTTCAGGGAAAGGGCAGGAAGAACTTAAGTGGCTGTGAATTCACTTGATAAATATGATCAGGCAAGGAAAGGTCTTTATTATAAGAGACTTGGTAAGATTACCAATGTGGTTGGATTGACGCTGGAATCAGCCGGACCGGAAGCAAAGATGGGAGATCTTTGCAGAATTTACACCGGTCAGGGGATGGGCGGAGCTTCGGATAGGACGATTCTTGCAGAGGTTGTAGGATTTAATCATAATAAAACATTACTGATGCCATATGAGGCTACAGACGGAATCGGACTTGGCTGTATGGTAGAGAATATGGAGCATCCTTTATCCGTGCGGGTGGGGGATGCTTTATTAGGACAACTCCTGGATGGACTGGGACGTCCCATCAGCCAGTTCAAATATGATTCCGATCTGACCTATCCGCTGGATGCACCATCACCGGATGCCATGAGCAGAACTATCATCAACGAGGTGCTTCCGCTTGGAGTAAAAGCAGTGGATGGACTGATTACAGTCGGTAAGGGGCAGAGAATTGGGATCTTTGCAGGCTCCGGTGTTGGTAAATCAACACTGATGGGTATGTTTGCAAGAAATACCAAAGCTGATATCAATGTTATCGCACTGATTGGGGAGCGCGGAAGAGAGGTTCGTGAATTTATTGAACGGGATCTTGGCCCGGAAGGCATGAAACGTTCGGTAGTTGTGGTGGCAACGTCTGATAAGCCGGCACTGGAACGCAAGAAAGCAGCCCAGACGGCAACGGCAATTGCAGAATATTTCCGTGACAAAGGGAAGGATGTTCTGTTAATGATGGACAACCTGACCCGTTTTTCCATGGCACAAAGGGAGATCGGGCTGGCAACCGGTGAGCCGCCGGTAACAAGGGGATATCCGCCCAGCGTATATTCGGAGATGCCAAAGCTTCTGGAACGGGCAGGCAGAAATGAGAAAGGCTCTATTACCGGTCTGTATGCTGTCCTTGTAGATGGAGATGATTTTAATGAGCCGATTACGGATACGGCACGAAGTATTCTGGATGGTCATATCATGCTTTCCAGAAAATTAGGACATAAGAACCATTATCCGGCGATTGATGTCCTGCAGTCTATCTCAAGATGTATGAGTATGATTACCACAAAGGAACATAAGCAGGCTGCTTCCAAGTTAAAGACGGTTCTTGCAACCTATCAGGAGGCGGAGGATCTGATTAATATCGGAGCATATAAGAAGGGCTCCAATGCGGGAATTGATTATGCGATTACAAAGATTGATGCGGTAAATGGCTTTTTGATGCAGGATGTGGACGAAAAATTTACCTTTGAGGAATCCCTGAAGCTTTTGGAGGAGCTGTTTTAGTCGGAATAAATTTTGAATATGTAAAAGAGGATTTTTATGGCAAGATTCCGCTACAGGATGCAGAATATCCTGAATATCAAGTCCAAATTGGAAGAGCAGGAAAAAAATAATTTTGCTGCAGCCCAGCGTAAGCTTTTAGAGGAACAGGAACGTCTGGAGCTTATCATAAAGCAGCGGGATGCACTGGAAGAAGAAGCAAAAGAAATGCGTAGTGCCACTCTTAATGTTTTACAGCTTCAGGAGAATGAATATGCAAGAAAGTATGTGGCGGAGCAGATTAAGAAGCAGCGTCTGAATGTATTGGTGGCAGAAAAGAATGTGGAAGCCGCAAGAGGGAAGATGCAGAAGGCAATTCAGGAAAGGAAGATACATGATAAGCTGAAGGAGCATGCGTTTGAGGAATTTTTGCAGGAGGAAAATGCTGCAGAGATGAAGGAGATTGACCAGTTGACCAGCTACACACATGGAAAAAAGGAAACAGACAGTCTGTCAGGCAAATAAAAGGAGCAGGGTATAACGATGGCTGATGATATTAAGAACGAAAAAAAGAAAATACAGGATGAACGCAAGAAGCTGAAGGAAGAACAGAAACGCCAGCAGAAGGAAGCAAAAAAGAGAGCCAAGGAGCTTTCTGATCAGGAAGCAGAGCTGGATGATGATGCACCGGGTGGCGGATTATCCATGTTTCTGGTTACGATCTTTATTATTGCAATATGGATTGCAATCTTATGTATTCTGATTAAACTGGATGTTGGAGGTCTGGGAACCAATGTTATGACACCGATTCTTAAAGATATTCCGGTTGTCAATAAGATCCTTCCGGCAGATCATACAACGGAAACACAGGATCAGGAAGCCTATTATGGTTATACATCCCTGGCAGATGCCGTGGCACAGATTCAGGCGCTGGAACTGGAATTATCCAGTGTGCAATCCTCCAATACAACATATGTGGAAGAGATTGAACAGCTGAAAGCTGAAGTACAGAGACTGCAGACCTTCGAGAGTCAACAGGTGGAGTTCCAGAGAATTAAGACGGAATTTTATGAAGAAGTCATATATGCGGAAAATGGTCCGGGACCGGAGGCATATAAGGAATATTTTGAAAGCATAGATCCAACGACAGCAGAGTACCTTTACCAGCAGGTAGTCCATAATCTTGAGACAGACAGCCAGATGAGCGATTATGCACAGGGATATGCCAAGATGGATCCTGCCGCTGCTGCAAAGATTTTTGATAACATGACAAATAATCTGGATCTGGTTGCGGAAATCCTTTGGGCGATGGATGCCTCATCCCGTGGCAATATTCTTGCCAATATGGATCCGGAGATCGCAGCCCAGGTGACAAAGCTGATGAATCCATAAAATGGAAAGATTTGGGTGTCAAAAGTCCATTTGGGGTTTCTGTATTGCATGGTTACACAAATAAGATGTTTGATTTTCCTTGTGCTAAGCGTTCCAATGAGCCTCTAAGCATGTAAATCGTGTTCAGCAAAGGCTTCCACGATTTACAGAGTCTCATTTCCACAGCACAAAAGTCAATCAAACAGTCTTATTTGTGTAACTTGCAATAAAGGATTATGAAAATGGACTTTTGACATCAGTATCATAGTAGAAGAGGTTAAGATTTCTTAAAAACTTTCCGATACATTTATCGTAGGACCGGGGATACCCGGCAAAAAGATAGCGGAAAGGAGGATTACAATGACATCAAAGATTGATATGGGCTTTTTGTCAGGCAATCTGCCACCGAATGTTACTTCTGTAAAGAATGTATCGGAGCAGTCAGACGGATTTCATGATATCATGAATCAGATTGCCGTACCCACTGCCAATACAGGAAAGACAGCGGATTTTCAGGCTGGCAGCTCAAAGCCGGAAGAACTGTCTGCAGCACAGAGTGGAAAGACTTCCGTTGATACAGCATCAAAGCATCAGATCAATTCAGCATCGGAGGAGAAGGCAACAACGACCTTGTCAAAGAATCAGGATTCAGACCGGAAGGAAGCTGTGGCAGAAGCAGAAGACAGGATTCTGACTGAAACAGCTGAAGAACTGGGCATCACTGAGGAAGAACTTCAGGATATTCTGGAACAGATGGGTTTGACGGTGTTTGATCTTTTGGAACCGGAAAATGTTTCTGCACTGGTAGCTAAGGTGTTGGGCGATGGGGATATGATGACACTGGTTACAGATGAGACGTTGTCCGGAACAGTTTTGGAACTCAATGCGATGATGAAGGAAATCGGAGCAGAGCTTTCTAAAGAACTGGGAATGGAGGAAGCTGACCTTAAATCATTTCTGGCAGATCTGGCACAGGAGACAGTTGAAGAGATTCCCATACAGGAGCAGAACGGTGAGACTCTTCCCGGACAGAAGGTGGATAATCATCCGGTAAATGAAGCAGCTGTTACAGATAAGGCTTTGACAGAAGATGGTACATTACATAAGGTGTCAGAAATATCAGACGAAGAACCGGAGGCGATCAGCGAATCATTGCAGCAGACAGAAACTGATTCTTCCAAAGATGCAGGAACAGAAAACTTCTCATCAGATTCCGAGGCAGGAGCAGGAAATTCTTTGGCGGAACATATGACAGAAAGAGTTCAGAAAGAGCATCCGTTAAAGGAAGATCAGGCAGGAATTTTCCAGCAGACGCTGCAGGAGGCACCGGTTGTGCAGGATATGGCAATGGAGGCGGTTCGTGAATTAACCGGAAGCAGCCCTACAGAGATTCTTGAACAGATCCAGTCTCACATCAGACAGAACACTACGGCGCAGATTACGGAATGGGAGATGCAGTTAAATCCTGAAAATCTGGGAACGGTTGGATTGAACGTATCTACCAAAGAAGGAGTTGTGACTGCACATTTTACAACACAGAACGAAGCCGTGAAAGCAGTTATGGAAGCCCAGATTATGGTATTAAAAGAGAATCTGGAGCAACAGGGAATCAAAATAGAGGCCGTTGAAGTTACCGTGGCTACACATCAGTTTGAACAGAACCTTCAAAAAGGTGATGATTCCAATGAACAGATGGAACGGGAGCAGGAGAAGCTTAGGAAGGCTACCAGAAGGATTGATCTTGGAGAATGGGTATCCGGGGAGGAACTGGAAGCACTGGATGAAGCTGAAAGGGTAACGGCAGAGATGATGCAGGCCGATGGAAACCGTATGGATTACAAAGTATAGGTTTTACAGAGAACAGAAAGGAGATTGCAGATTATGAGTATTATGGCGACATTTAAAGATGGAGAGCTGATTACGAGTACAGCATCCAGTACATCCCTTAGTAAAAGCAGGGAAACCAACAGCTCAGGAATGGACTCCGATGCATTTTTATCTTTGCTGGTAGCAGAGATGCAGAATCAGGATCCGCTGGAGCCTACCTCTAATACGGAATGGGTAAGTCAGTATGCAACCTTTACAGAGGTATCTGAGATTCAGGGGATTGCAGATAGCATGAGTACAGTACAGGCACAGGGACTTGTCGGACAGCATGTGATCATGAAGGTAACAGGAAATGACGGCGAAACCAGTTATGTAGATGGTAAAGTGGATTATGTAGTTTATGAAAATGGCAAGGCATATTTGTCCATTAAGGATAATCTGTATTCCATTGATGATCTGGATACTGTGGCAGACAACGAATATATGGAAGCATATGAAATCGGATTAAATGTTGCATCGCTTCTAAAGAATCTGCCGGATGTTGACGATATAACTATTGTAGACGAAGCAAAGATCAAGGAGATCACGGATATCACAGATAATCTGAACGATTACCAGAAGAGTTTCCTACAGGACAGCATCTTTGAAAAGATTGATGAATATAAGGAGAAGATGCAGCAACTGAAGGAAAGCATGGAGGCTGAGGAAAATGACGAAGATGACGCAGGTGATTCAGAATAATTATTTTCCAAATGTACAAAGAAGCTGTCGACCGGCCGGTATGAATTCCGGAAGAAACCAGGCTGCCGATAATGCAGTAAGCTTTCAAAAGCTCTTGGATCAGAAAGCAGAAGAGGCAGATGCCGGGGAGCAGGTACTGAAATTTTCCAAGCATGCGGCAGGGAGACTGGAAGAAAGAAACATTGAGTTGTCCCAGACACAGCTGGAACGTCTTCAGGAGGGAACGCTCAGGGCAGGAGAAAAGGGAATCAACGAATCGTTAGTGCTGATGGATCAGCTGGCATTTATCGTGAATATTCCGGGCAATACCGTGATTACGGCAATGGATCAGACAGAAACAGAACAGAATATTTTTACAAATATCGATGGAGCAGTAATTGTTTAGCCGGACCTTATGGAGGCTAAGTTCCCGCGACTGACAGAACGGGACAGGGATACGCTTCATCCTGAAAAAGGAGGTCACTTAATTATGATGAGATCACTCTATTCTGGTGTATCAGGTTTAAAGACCCACCAGATCAAAATGGACGTTATTGGTAATAATATTGCCAACGTTAACACCGTGGCTTACAAGTCACAGTCAATTACCTTTACGGAACTGATGTATCAGACGACACAGAAGGCATCCGGTCCTAATGCAGCTACCGGTGGTGCCGGTAAGAATGCGAAGCAGATCGGTCTTGGTGTTACGTCAGGTGCAATCAATACAGCCATTACTTCCCAGGGTTCGACACAGAATACGGGAAATGCATTTGACTTAAAGATTACAGGAGAATCTTTCTTTGTTGTCAGCAACGGCAGCGGTAATTATTTTACAAGAGATGGTTCCTTCTATGTTGACGCAGTAGGTAACCTTGCCATGAGCTCTACGGGCTACAATGTTATGGGCTGGCTGCCGGATGCAACTACCGGTGAGATTGTGCAGGATAGTGTAAAAAAGCTTCAGATCCTTTCTGCAGAGAATCTTGTAAGTAATCCACAGGCAACAACACAGGGCCGAATCACAGGTATTATCGACCGGAATGACAGTAATGTTCTTTCCGCAACCGGAAAAGCGATGAACTTCTCTTTCTATGATAATCTTGGTTATACCTATAATGCCAGATTCAATATGAAAGCAACTGATGAAAAAGGTGTTTATATTCTTTCTCTGGCAGATGTTCTGCAGGGTAAGGATTCTATTCTGGATGAGTTTGATGCAAGTATCTTTACCGGAACCAATTCTGATGGTAGTGCTGTAAATGCTGCTAAGAAAAACAGCTACAGCGTAGTTGACGGATACAAGATTGCAGCGGATGGAACACTTACACTGGAGCCGCCCCAGACCATCACAGGTGCAACAACCAATCCGGTAGCGACCATTAAACCCTCCGATTTCCTCGGATCAGACGGAAAGCTTAAGGATTCTACTGATAATACGCTGGCACTTGCCAATGCTTATGCTTCCGCATTTGGATTTACCAGTATAGAGGATTTTCTGAATTTGACGGTAAATGTTGGTTCTGTGAGTGGAAGTGTCACTAATTCCACACCGACGAATATCGGGTCCATTCTGATGAGCGGCGGAACCTATACAGGTACGGAACCTGTTTCTGATACCGATCCAACCTTAAAGACAGAAAGTCTCTTTGTTCCATCGGCAGACGGCAAATCATATACATTGGATGTTGATGGTTTTTCGGCTCCGGCAGGAACCAGTATAAAGGTTGTGTATGATCAGGAAGATGGTACATTAACCGGATTAAATGGTTCAGGACAGATTACATCATTTAATTTCCTGCTTACACCGAAAAATTCTGGAGAAAATCCGTTTGAACAAATTACAATTGACATGTCGGCATCCTTGAATCTGAATAATGAGAAGACTTCGACCATTGGTGCAACCTATGGTGATAAGGACGGAAAAGGTTCCGGATGTGCGCTTGGTGCAATGACAGGTGTTTCCATTCAGAACAATGGTATGATTTACGGTGCTTATGATAATGGACAGACAAGACTGCTTGGACAGATCGCAGTAGCCAACTTCTCTAATGCGGCAGGTCTTGAAAAAGCAGGAGATAATCTGTATGCCGCAACATTAAACTCAGGTGAATTTGATGGTATCGGTGTGGATGTTACGATGGATGGAGGTTCCATGTCAACCGGTGTTCTGGAAATGAGTAATGTGGATCTTTCTTCTGAATTTACAGAACTGATTACCACTCAGAGAGGCTTCCAGGCAAACAGCCGTATCATTACGGTTTCCGATACTCTGCTGGAGGAACTTGTTAACCTGAAGCGGTAATATGTAAAATAATTTTTAAGGTTTTATGGATATGCGTAGCATGTATTGTATATCTGTGTATCAAGTGGTTTGCGTGGCAGAAATGCTGCGCAAACCTTTTGTGCAGTTCCGGTATATTATTTTGAGAGGATGGGGTACTTTTAATGATTGAAGTAACAAAACTTAACGGAAGCAAAATTTTAATTAATTCTGATTTGATTGAAACAGTGGAGGAAACACCGGATACCGTAGTTACTCTTACCACAGGGAAGAAACTTCTTGTAAAAGAAAGTAGACAAGAAGTGAAAAATCTAGTAAAATCATTTAGAAGGGAAATTTTTGCAATACATAATGCAGAATAGGGTACTTGGGACATGGATATAGCAACATTAGTGGGCGTAATCGTCTGCTTTATCATGATCATATTCGGTGTCGTTTTCGACAAAACTACCGGAGTTAATTTCGCCTTACTTGGGAATTTCGTTGATGTTCAGTCATTGATTATTACGCTGGGAGGTGCTTTTTGTGCTGTATTGGCAATGAACAGCCTGTCAGACTTTGTTGGTGGTCTGAAAAGCTTTTCCATGGCATTTAAGGTTCCCAATCTTAATACGATTGATATTATTAAGAAGATTATAGATCTTTCCAATGTTGCACGTAAGGAAGGGTTACTATCTCTGGAAGAGGCAGCCAGCGAAATTGACGATGATTTCCTAAAAAAGGGAATTTTGCTGATTGTAGATGGTACAGATCCGGAACTGGTCCGTGCGATTATGGAGACTGAGATGGGAAGTTTGGAAGCACGTCATAAGCAGAAAGTAAAATTCTGGCAGGATCTAGCTTCCATGGGACCTGCCTGGGGTATGATCGGTACCTTGATTGGTCTGGTTAACATGTTAAAAAATCTGAATGATAGTGCAGCCATTGGTCCTGCGATGGCGGTTGCCCTTTTAACAACCTTGTATGGTTCCATGCTGGCTAACTGGATTGCAACCCCTGTTGCTACAAAGCTGGAGGCCAATAATGCAGCAGAAATGACATTAAAGGAGATTATGTTAGAGGGGCTGTTATCAATTCAGGCCGGAGAAAATCCGCGTGTTATTGAAGAGAAACTAAAATCGTTCCTTGCTCCGAGAGACAGGTTCTCAGAGGACGCAGAGGGTGCAGAATAGAAAGGCAGGGTGAAAACGCTTGGCTAAAAAGAAAAAAGAGGAAACTCCCGCGCCCGGTTCCCCTGCGTGGATGGCGACCTTCAGTGATTTGATGAACCTGCTGTTATGTTTTTTTGTTCTTCTGTTTTCCATGTCAACGGTAGACCAGAAGAAATTTGAAGAAGTAGCAGCTTCCTTTTCACAAACATTCAGTGTATTTACAGCAGGAGCCAGTGCTATTGGGGATGGTATCCTGATCAGCAATGGAGTCAGTCAGTTAAACCAGCTGGATGAATATATTAATAGTACCGGCAAGACAACAGAGGATGATGGTGAGCCGGAAGATATCCTGAAAGAAGTAGAACAACAGAAGTTGGAAGAATCAGAAGAACTTGCGGAACTGGTTTCTGAGGCAATTTCTGAGTCCGGTATGGATGATCTGATTGAACTGGATTATACTTCCCAGTATGTCCAGCTGACATTAAACGGTTCTCTTTTGTTTGCATCCGGAAGTGCAGACTTAAATGAAGATGCGAAGAGCGTTCTGGAGCAGGTGGGAATCATTCTGGAACGGTACTCGGAAAGCATTATAGAGATAGAAGGACATACAGATTCGCAGCCGATTAATAGTGCAAGGTTTCCCAGTAACAATGAGTTATCAGATGCCAGAGCATTGTCAGTATTTTATTTCCTGATTGAACATACGAATCTTGATCCCGCCATGATTAAACATTCCGGGCGGGGAGAATATTGTCCGATTGCAGACAATGCTACTGTGGAAGGCAGAGCATTGAACCGGCGCGTGGAAATCAAAATCTATAATTCCCTGAGTCAATATTGACTTCCCAGGTAGTAATTTATGAAAGGAGTAGAATTCTTATTATGAAAAAGAATTTACTGTCTATTATTATTTTGTCGTTATTGATTGTGAATATTGCCCTGACAGCTGTCATGATGTTTTCTGTTTTGCAGACAAACAAGAGGACAGCTGCTATTGTGACAGATATTGCGGGAATTTTACAGCTGGAGCTGAATGGACCGGAAGGCTCCTCTGCCCCGGTATCCATAGCTGATACCGAGGTTTATCCGATTTCTGAGCCGATGACAATTTCACTGGAAAAGGAAGAAGGCGATAACAGCGAGCATTATTGTGTTGTCAGCGTTTCTTTATCTATTAATATGAAACATGAGGATTATGCTGCATATGGCGCAGATATTGCCAATAAGGAAAATCTGATCAAGAGTGAGATTATATCTGTAATCAGCAGTTATACTGCATCAGAAGGAAGAATTCCGGAAACACAGGAAAGAATGCGTGAACAGATTCTGGAACGTATTCAGGAGCTTTATGGTTCAGATTTCATCTATAAGGTTACCTTTAGTGATATTATGTTTATGTAATCATTGATCAACTTGGTTATAAAGCAGGGAGGGAAAGATGAATGGGCGATGTCTTATCGCAAAGTGAAATAGATAATCTGCTTTCTGCCTTGATCAGTGGTGAGGTGGATGCTAAGGATATACAGCCTGATTCTGAAAAAAGCATAAAGAACTATGATTTTAAAAGACCTTCCAAGTTCTCTAAAGAACATCTGAGGACAATGGAGTTGATCTTTGAACATTATGGGCGGCTTTTATCAACCAATCTTCCTGTGTACTTAAGGAAGAATATTCAGGTCAATGTGGCAAGCTCAGAATCAGTTACCTTTTCGGAATTTTCCAATGCACTGTCCAACCCGGTAATTCTTGGCGTAATCAATTTCCAGCCATTAAAAGGAAATATTATTATAGAACTGAGTGCCAATGTCGGATATGCGATTCTGGACCGAATGCTTGGGGGGCAGGGAGAGACCATTGACAGACTGCGGGATTTTTCGGAAATTGAGTTAGGAATTCTGAATAATATTTTGTCTATCTGTACCGGGTTGCTTCGAGAACCATGGAAAAATGTTGTGGATCTAACCCCGGTGTTAGAGAGAATTGAGACCAACACACAGTTTGCACAGATTATTGCACCCAATGAAATGATAGCGATTATTACATTGAATATCAGAATGGGTGAGGTAGAGGGATTTATGAATATCTGTCTGCCATATATGACATTAGAGAGTATTATTGATAATCTGAATACGAAATTCTGGTTTACCAGCATGTCTACCGGTAATCCTGAGGACAATCGGGAGAATCTGGAAATGCTGATTAAGCGGGTTGATGTTCCGGTAAAGGCATATCTTGGAAAGAGCCAGATTACAGTAAATGATTTTCTTGGACTCCAGGTGGGAGATATTATCAGACTGGGAACAAGAACAGACAGTGAACTGGATGTTTATGTAGGACAATTTAAAAAGTTTTCGGCAGTACCCGGTACCAATCGTGACAAATATGCAGTACGGGTAACTTCAGTATATAGAGAGGAGGAAGAGTAGACGATGGATGGTATGTTGTCACAGGATGAGATCAATGCCCTGTTAAGCGGTCTGGATATGGGAAATAATGATGAACCGGCTGCGGCAGCGTCTGATGCTTCTTCAGAGGAAGAATTATTATCTGATATTGAAAAGGATGCCATTGGAGAGATCGCCAATATCAGTATGGGTACATCGGCAACAACGTTGTATTCTCTTGTTAACCGCAAGGTTAATATTACAACGCCGATGGTTTCGCTTGCAACATGGAACAGTATTGTAGAGGATTATCCAACACCATGTGTGTTTATTCAGATCAAATATACAGTAGGACTGAATGGTTCCAATATATTGGTATTAAAGGAAAATGATGTTAAAATCATTACCGACCTGATGATGGGAGGGGATGGAACCAATACAGAGGGAGAGTTGGGTGAACTTCACCTGAGTGCTATTTCAGAAGCTATGAATCAGATGATGGGTTCTTCGGCAACCTCGCTTTCTTCCATGATTGGTAAGAAAATTGATATCAGTCCGCCACAGGCATCTCTGGTAGATGTGAATGAATTAAAGGATGCCGGTATGGTACAGGAATTTATCAATGGCACCTTTGTAAAAATATCTTTCAGGATGCAGATCGGAGATCTGGTAGATTCTATCATTATGCAGCTTTATCCTTTAGATTTTGCACGCTCCCTTTATGATATTTTTATGGGACAGCAAAATGAACCGGAAGAAGCACCGTCACAGGAAACTGCTCCGGAACCCCAGCCGTTTACACCACCCCCTGTAGAAGCACCGCAGCCTTCTGCACCGCAGATGGGAATGCCCCAGCAGACGATGGATATGTCACAGATGGGAATGTCCCAGGCAATGGGTATGCCGCAGATGGGAATGCCACAACAAATGATGGGTATGCCGCAGATGGGAATGCCCCAAACAATGGGTATGTCACAGATGGGAATGCCACAGACAATGGGAATGCCACAGATGGCAGCACCGACCAATGTTCAGCCTGCACAATTCCAGGCATTTGCACCCAATATGGCATCGATAATCGGACAGGAAAATATCAATCTGATCATGGATGTGCCGCTTGAGGTAACGGTTGAACTGGGCAGAACAGTAAAAACAATCCATGAAATTCTTGATTTTGCACCCGGTACGATTATTGAACTGGAAAAACTTGCCGGAGAGCCAATTGATGTTCTTGTCAACGGAAAATATGTTGCCAAGGGTGAGGTTGTTGTAATTGAAGAGAATTTCGGTATCAGAGTAACGGAAATTATTAAGGATTAAGTCATATGTTGTTAGCAGTTGTTAATACTCTGGACAATTTTGCAAGATTTCTTACCCTGCTGCTGATTTTTGTATTTGTACTTGCGGTAACTTATTTTACAACGCGTTACATAGCCAATTATCAGAAGGGAAAGCTAAGCAATTCCAATATTACGGTATTGGAAGCATCGCAGATTGCACCGGGGAAATTTATTCAGATTGTAAAGATTGGGAATCGTTATCTTGCGATTGCAGTATGCAAGGATACAGTTACCATGCTGGCTGAATTAAAAGAGGACGAAATACAGCTTTCGGAGGATAAGGGAATGGATCTCCCTGGATTTAAGGACATTATGGAAAAGGCAAAAGAAAAGCTGTCGAAAGAAAAGAAATAGGGTGATCCATACATGAAATGCAAGAGAAAAAACAATCGAATATTGCAATCCATATGCCTGCTGCTTCTTGCGGGCATATTGTGTTTCCTGGTACCTATGCGGGTTTACGCTACAGATACGGATAATACAGGGGATACAGATGAGCGTACCTATGAAGAAGAGCCGGGAACTTCTGATACCGGACGTGACAATTCCGATATGAATGTAGGTAATTCTTTTACGGTTAATCTGGATCAGAGTAATGGTACGATCAATGGTGCTCTTCGTATTCTGATCATACTGACAGCAATATCGCTTGCACCGATTATGCTGATCATGCTGACTTCCTTTACCCGGATCATTATTGTTCTTCATTTTACAAGAACAGCACTGAACACGCAGACTGCGCCACCTAACCAGGTGTTATTGGGATTGGCATTGTTTTTGACAATTTATATTATGGGACCGGTTTTTACCCAGATTTATACCGATGCAATCCAGCCGTTAGATGAAGGGCGTATTACTCAGGAGGAAGCACTGGAAGCAGGGCTGAAGCCATTGAGAGAATTTATGTATGGACAGACACAGGTGAAGGATACGGCAACGCTGATGGAAATTGCCGGATATACGGATTGGGACGGTGTAACAGCAGATGATGTTCCGACCTCAGTGCTGATTCCTGCCTTTATTCTGAGTGAACTTAGAACGGCATTTATCATAGGATTTGTGATTTATATTCCATTCCTTGTCATCGATATGGTTGTGGCATCGGTTCTGATGAGTATGGGTATGATGATGCTGCCGCCGACCACGATTTCCATGCCATTTAAAATCTTATTGTTTGTACTGGCAGATGGCTGGAACCTGATTATTGTTAATCTAGTGAAGACTTTTTATTAACATTAGCCAGTAGATAACTGAGAAAGTTAAAGTATTTTGTGTGACATTGGGCAATATGCATAACAATGCGACATTAGCTGCGTAGCAGGTACGGAGCATTTTATGCATATTGTCGATGTCAAACAGTTGAGTAATTTCCTATTTTGTCCATTAAGAAAGGAGCAGGGTTATTCATGACAATTGATACCGTTGTTGCAATCACTTCAGAGGCATTATACTGTGTCATTAAAACAGCTGCCCCGGTTTTGCTTGTATCGTTATGCATAGGTCTGATTATTAGTATTTTTCAGACAGTTACTTCAATCCAGGAACAGACATTAACCTTTGTTCCGAAAGTAATCTGTGTCTTCCTTACTATGATGATCGGAGGACACTGGATGCTGAATAATATGATTACTTTGATTCAGAATCTCTGGTCTGATTTTGCATTATATGTGAAATAGATGGTGTATATATGATTGATTTGTCTTTTTCGCTGGAAGAATTGGAATTTTATCTGCTGATTCTGGTAAGGGTTTCCTGCTTTGTTTTTGCTGCCCCCTTTTTCAGCATCAATAATGCACCAAGAATGGTAAGGGTGGCATTAAGTGTCTTTGTTGCCTATCTGTTATATGGTGTAATACCGGGACATGAGATGCCGGAATACAGTACACTGCTGCAATATGCACAGCTTGTTATCAAAGAGGCGATTGTAGGACTGCTGCTTGGACTTGGAGCGCAGTTTTGTATTATGATTCTTAATTTTGCAGGACATCTGGTGGATACGGAGATTGGGTTTGGAATGGCATCTCTGATGGATCCCACAACCAGACAGCAGACCACTGTTACAGGAATGTATTTTCAATATGCATTTATGTTAATTTTTCTCCTCAGTGGTATGTATCGGTATCTGATTTCTGCACTGGCAGAAACTTTTATCCTGATTCCGGTTGGACAGGCACAGTTTATTATTTATCAGTTGTATGATTCCTTTATTACATTTATATCTGATTATCTGATGATTGGCTTTCGTATCTGCCTTCCGGTATTTTGTACCATGCTGATTACAAACGGTCTGCTGGGTGTTATGGCTAAGGTTTCTCCACAGATGAACATGTTTGCAGTGGGACTTCAGATTAAGGTATTTGCCGGTCTTGGAGTACTGATGCTGACGACGTCTATGCTTCCGGTTGCTGCTGATTTTATCTTTGATCAGATGAAACGGGTCATCGTGATGTTTGTTGAGGCAATGGGAGGAGGATTATGAGCACGGAAAGATTGCTGTTATCCTATCAGCTTCAGTTTTTTGCTAAAGATGGTCCCGGCGGGGAAAAAACCGAGGAACCTACCGAGAAGAAAAAGAGTGATGCCAGAAAAGAAGGTCAGGTTGCAAAAAGTAAAGAGGTTGCAAGTACGCTGACTTTGCTTAGCCTGTTTCTGTTATTGAAATTATGGATCTCTACCCTTGGAAACCAGCTGCTGGAATTGTTCTCCGGGTATTATGATAAATTTCCGGAATTAGTTACTTTTATTAACGGGGATATTTCCGTAAGAACCTTTTCTTCGATGCTGGCACAGTCTTTGAAAAGCGTATTGATTATTATTCTGCCGTTTTTACTGGTGGGTTTTGTTGTAAGTTTTCTTTCAGATCTGATTCAGGTACAATGGAAACCAACAACGAAGCCGTTACAGCCTAAATTCAGTAAACTGAATCCGATTTCGGGGGTGAAGAAATTATTTTCTTCACAGGCGCTGGTGGAATTGATAAAATCCATTGTAAAAATTGCTTTCATGGTACTGATTATATATAATGAACTTAAGGATCAGTGGCAGCTGATATTCCTGGTTTATGAAATACCACTGATGCAGGCTGTACTGCTGGCAGGTACTGTTCTGATAGACATCGGGTTTAAGATTTCCCTTGTTTTCATTTTAGTGGCGGCTGCAGATTACATTTTCCAGAGATGGAAGCACCATGAAGATCTGAAGATGACCAAACAGGAGATTAAGGAAGAATTCAAAAACCAGGAAGGAGATCCGAAAATCAAGGGAAAGATCCGTCAGAGGATGATGGAAGCCTCCAGGCGCAGAATGATGCAGGATCTGCCGAAGGCAGATGTGGTCATTACAAACCCGACGCATTATGCAGTTGCCATCAGATATGATAAGGATATTGCAGATGCACCGGTTGTGATTGCCAAAGGTGCAGATTATCTTGCACAGAGGATCAAAGAGGTTGCAAGAGAACACCATATTGAAATTATGGAAAATAAGCCGTTGGCCCGTTCCCTGTATGCCAATGTTGAGATTGGAGAGCAGGTACCGCCGGAGCTGTATGTGGCAGTAGCCGAAGTATTGGCTGCCGTATACCGTGCCCAGGGGAAAATATAAGATTTGCAATTTCTGATTTGGCAAAATGCACAAAATAAATTACTTGGATTCCTATGCGCTAAACGTTACGATGAGCCTCAAAAAGCATAAATCGTGTT
>JBJELZ010000177.1:0-1687 GCA_051879415.1 Lachnospiraceae bacterium | reverse complement strand
TTGGCGATCTGATTGTAACCTGTGCAAGTATGCATTCCAGAAACCGCCGTGCAGGTATTCTGATCGGACAGGGAAAGACGATGGAAGAGGCAATGGCAGAAGTAAAGATGGTAGTGGAAGGAGTTTATTCTGCTAAGGCTGCAATTGCCTTAGGTAAAAAATATAATATTGAAATGCCGATTGTTGAGCAGGTCAATGAAATTTTATTTAAGAATAAAAAAGCTTCCGATGCCGTGAAGGAACTGATGCTCCGCGAAAGCAAGGAAGAACATTCGAGACTGCCCTGGCCGTCCGAATAGGAAAATGCTTAAGGGTAGGAGAAAGAGAGAACAGTAATGGAATAATTTGTGCCTGCGCAAGGTACTGGAAAGGTTTGGAGACGAAAATGGGAGAAGAGTTTAAGAGTACAGGGGAATACGTTGCAAGTGAACAGTTGATGGCAAGTGTGAATGTGGCTATCGCTTTACAAAAGCCGTTGTTAATTAAGGGAGAACCCGGTACAGGGAAGACAATGCTGGCACAGGCGGTTGCCAAGTCTTTAGGAAAAAAACTGATTATATGGAATATTAAATCTACCACCAAGGCACAGGAAGGTCTTTATGTTTATGATACGATTCAGCGTCTTTATGATGGACAATTCGGTGAAGAAGGTGTAGATGATATTGCCAGATATATCAAACTGGGAAAGCTTGGGGAGGCATTTGAAAGTGAGGAGCAGGTGGTGCTTCTGATTGATGAGATTGATAAGGCAGATCTGGAGTTCCCCAATGATCTTTTATGGGAGCTTGACCAGATGGAGTTTTATATCCATGAGACAAAGAGGACAGTGAAGGCAAAGCGCCGTCCTATTGTGATTATTACTTCCAATGCAGAGAAAGAGCTGCCGGATGCATTTTTAAGAAGATGTATTTTTCATTATATTGATTTCCCGGATCAGGAGCTGATGGAAGAGATTGTAAGGACACACTTCCCTTCCATTGAAGAAAATCTGTTAAAAAATGCAATGGACGTATTTTACTGGATCAGGGGAATCCGTGATATCCGAAAAAAGCCAAGTACGTCAGAATTGATTGACTGGGTGAATGCCTTGCAGCTTGGAGGGATACCGACTGATACCCTTCGTGAGAAACTTCCGTTTGTTGGTGTTATTGTAAAAAAAGATGAGGATCTGGAAACCGTAAGAAATCATGTTTAGTAAATTTTTTGAAACCTTAAAAGCAAAAGGACTTAATGTCACGCTTAGTGAATGGCTGACATTGCAGCAGGCATTGGATCAGGGGCTTTGTGAAAGCAGCCTGACCCGGTTTTATTATGTTGCAAGAATGATTTTGGTCAAGCATGAAACAGATTTTGATAAGTTTGACCTGGCTTTTGAAGAGTATTTCAAGGGAATCCGTTCTGATGATGAGGTGACAAAACGGATGCTTCGTTGGTTGGATAAGCCGGATATGAATGATATGCTTCATGAAGAGGACAAGGAATATTTAAATCGTGTGGAACAGATCCAGATTGACAAGGATGATGTGGAGCAGAAATATAAGCAGCGTCTGAAGGATCAGGACAGTGAGCACAATGGAGGTGCTTACTGGATTGGTACGATGGGAAAGACCTCCTTTGGTAATACAGGGGGAAACATCGGCGGAATCAGGGTTGGTGGAAGCACAGGTTACCAGTCTGCTTTTCAGGT
>JBJELZ010000176.1:0-7931 GCA_051879415.1 Lachnospiraceae bacterium | reverse complement strand
TCACCTTTCTGGCAAACGCAACAGCAATCGGCATTCCCACATAACCCAGACCTACCAGGGAAATTTTTTCTTCTCCTGCAACTATTTTTTCATAGAGTCCCATTTTGATATATCTCCTTTCACCTCATGCACTTATTTTATCGTAGAATTTCTTCCAGTTCCGACAAATATCTCTCTACTACCTTTTTACGGTCAAATTCCCGTTCCATCTTTTCCCTGCCGCACAATCCCATCGTTCTTTTCTCTTCCGGGGACATAAGATAAAACTGTTCTTCCTTCTGATACAATGCATCCGCATCCGTTACCTGAAAGAGATATCCCGTCTTTCCGTCTTCCACCGTCTCCCTGCAGCCGGGAATATCTGAGGCAATCACCGGTCTTCCTGATGCAGCCGCTTCCAGACAGACATTGGACATTCCCTCATGATAAGAAGGCTGCACAACACAGCCGGCATTTTGCAGAAATGGCTGTATATGATCCTGAAATCCGTGATAAACAATCACACCTTCTGCTTCCAGCCGGGTGATCCGGTCTTTATAATCATCCTCATAGAATCCGATCATATGAAACTGCGTTTCAGGATATTTTTTCTTCATCCTTATTGCAGCCTCCAGATATTCATCTGCACCCTTTTCCTTCATCAGCCTTCCAATATATAAAAAGTTCCCGGCATTGTTTTCGTCATAGGATAAACAATCAAACTTTTCCAGATTCACTCCGGAGCCAGTAATCATCACTTCATTGCCATGCAGAATCTTTTCCTTCTGAAGCACTGCACGATTGCTTTCATTCTGGACAAAAATCTTTGCTGCCTTTTTTACACCCAGGTGATACAAAAATACTGCTGCCCATTTTAAAGGACCGTTTTTCTGGAATGCCGTTCCAAGCCCCGTAACACTGGTCATATACGGGATCTTAAGCTTACTGCATGCCATACCGGCATAAACATTTGGCTTAATGGTAAATGTCAGCACCGCTGCAGGCTTCTCCTGCTTTAAAAGACGAAGATACTGCCTGTACAATGACAATTCTGCCAGTGGATTCTTGCCTCTTCGTTTGAATGGTGTTTCTACCAGACCACAGCCTTTTTCTTTCAATTCCTCATACTTTTTATAATCCGCTTCCTTCATTGGTGTAAACAGAACCACCTGATAGTTCAGGGACAGTGCACAGATTAACTCATATCTGAAATTATACAGACTTCCAAAGCTGTTGGAAATCATCACAATTTTGGGCTTGGCTTCTTTCATGGTTGTTGTTGATCCTTTGTCTGGTCTGCATCATTTTTCGTGCTATCCTGCGAAAACCCTTCCGTACTGGATTTCATAAAAAGTACTTTAATTGTCATAATGACAATCCTTAAATCCAACGCAAGGGAATAATTTTCAATATACATCAGATCCAGTTTCAGCTTATCATACGCAGTAGTATTGTATTTTCCATATACCTGGGCATAGCCTGTCAGACCACCCTTTACTTTTGTACGATAACTAAATTCCGGAATCTGTTTTGTATATTTCTGCACATGCTCCACACGCTCCGGTCTTGGCCCCACAAGGCTCATATCGCCTTTCAGCACATTATAAAGCTGCGGAAGCTCATCAATCCGGGTCTTCCGGATAAATCTTCCCACCTTTGTAATACGGTCATCATCATTGGTTGCCGGTCGTGCCTTGCCATCTGCTTCTGCATCAACAATCATGCTGCGAAACTTATAGATGGTAAACGGACGGTCATTCAGTGTAATTCTTTTCTGGGTAAACATCACCGGTCCATGATCCTCCAGCTTAATACATATTGCAGTAAGTAACATGATCGGGGAGGTAAGGATCAGCATCAAAAGCGATACCAGAATATCAATCAGCCGCTTTAAAAATTTCTGTTCAAATGTCAGCCCGATATTATCAGACATCAACAGCGGTGTATCAAAAAGATGGTGTTCCTTGGCACTCCGGATCATGATATCCGACAGTTTCGGCGTCTGATAAACACGAATTCCTTCCCCGTAGCAGAACTTAATAATATCATTTCGAAGTCCTGAATTAATGTCATATACTATGACCGAATCATGTTCCTTCATTTTTTCGCAGATCTTTTCAAATCCCTCGGAAATATTGATGATTTCACTGACTACATATTTATCTTTTCTGGTATTTACCTTATCTAAAAACATCTGCACGGAATCATTCTCATAGATCACAAGCATGTCCCATGCCGGGAAAAGTTTTACATACAGATGATCAAATATCATAACCAGAATGATTGATATGACTATCTGGACACCCCATAAGATCAGCATTGCCAGAAAGATTTCGTCCAGTGTATAGATGGAACTGATTGTCAGTACAATCTGCACTGCCATAACAAAATTTACACAGGCCATTGCTAGAATCTGGGATAAAATTGCATTTAACGGGGTATAAAACCCTATCTCAAATCCTCCGAAAATCCGGATCAAAAGAAGGGTAACCACAGCATATACCGCAATCTGCATCAGATTACCGGAACCGGTAAATGGCTTTTCATTCAGGGTATTCAGATACTGATACCACAGGTAACCAAAAGCTCCGCACATTGCGTCCAGAGTCAGCAGAACTTCACTGAATTTAAATATTCTTTTATACTGCTCATAGCTTTTATCTTTCATTGATAACCTCTTGCTGCATCTTCTTTTCAGATGTCTCCACCTGTTTCTTCTCCGGAGTATCGCATAACAGCATACCATACATCATAAACAGCATCATGCAGATAATATACGCCGGATGCCCCATCCACTCCGTAATCTGTCCAACCAGACAGATTCCTGTAATCAGAACTGCCAGCATCAGATCATGGGACGCCTCCTGCCGTGCTCTTTTCCAGAAATTTATCACCGCAGTCACAAAAGAGCAGACAACTAACAGTATATATACGATACCGGTAGGTATTCCATACTGGTACAAAATATGAAGATACGTATTATGTGCATGATAGCATAACATTTCGTCCTCCATAATAATGTGTCCGGGATAATGCCCCGTCCAGTTTAATCGTGAAAAATACGTATTCCATATTTCAACGCGTCCATTTGTCACATCCCGTTCTGAATCAATCACAACCTCTTTCTCAGCTTCCTGATTCTCCTCTGAAAAGTCCACATAAATTCCCCATTTTCCCAGTGCAAGCGTCAAAAAGCTCTCCATTGTCGTATATTTGGGAGAATCAACCGGATCATCCTTCATAATCCTTGTTTCCGGATTATATTCTCCTGCAAACAGGAAAGGTTCATTTACATATGCCGGTATATAGCGGATTGTCAGATAGGTTGCCTGAAACATTGTTATAACAGAAACAAGGATCAGTACATATTCTGCCAGAACAGCAAGCTTCTTTGGGGCTTTCACCAGTTGAAGCACAAATAGAACAAGGAAGGCAAAGCCGATCCCCATCAGAGTTGTTCTGGTATAATTAAAGATTGCAAGACTGCATGCATACCCCATTAACAAATACGCAAAAACAAGTCCTGCAATATATTTTTTCTGCCGGCGTGCTTTTTCCCACCACGCATCAATTCTGACAAAAATGCAGGAAATCAGGCAGGCGAGATACATTCCTGCATGATTGGCATTCACAAAATATAACGTATAACGTTCGCAGTCATAAGGTCTGTGCATCAGCATTTTATATGCCACATAGAAAAAAGATAGTATCATCGCATCCTGAAGTGCCTTCCATACTATCTTCTGCCTCTTATTCTGAACAAGAACCCAGTAAAACGATGTCATACAGACAACAAAAAAGACAGCATAAAAATACTCTTTTTTGAAAAGAGTTAAAAGAATGATAAACAGAAACCAGAGTCCACCCAGCAGCGAGTTAAATTTTACCAGCGCCACCCTGCGATTCTTAATCAGGTCTCTCAGAATTGCAATCAGAACAATTCCCCATACAAGAATCACCATTTTCCCCAATCTGATCACATCAACAAACTGATATTCACAGATATCAGCTATCCAGTGTCTTTCATATGCCACATGGGTAGCAAAATAACAGACCGGTAGATAAAGAAACGTCCAGACGCTCACCCATTGCCTGAATTCCATAAGACCAAGCACCAGAAAACCGGTCAGGATACAAAACATTCTAAAATAAATGGCTTGTCCATAACTGTCACCGGCATTCATGAATTTCATACCGGAGTAAATCATAAGACCAAAAATACCCATCAGAATAACCTGTCTGATCCATGGTGCCTTATCTGAAATGACATTATATTTTTCTATCAAAAACGCTGCTGCTTTTTTCATGAATTCATTTCATCTTTCTATTATTCTCGTGCTGTCTGTTGCTAAATTAATAATTCCCGGAATAAGGAAAATATTTCATATTGATTATATAACATAGCCTGAGGTTTTGCAACGAAACCGGCCTTCTATCTCCCGGCTACTCTCTTTTAAACCATCCGGCAGCTGCCCGCCTCAGATATCCGTAGATTTTATCAAGTGCAACCGCAAGCAGATAGATATAGAGGAAGGAGCTTAACAGCAGAACCAGCGTGTTGGAACCACTCATATTGGTTCCTGCAAAATGAGCAAGATAACGGTTTAAAAACACATGGTGTACCAGAAAGAAAGCATAAGAGTGACGTCCTATGGAAACGATCAGCTCTTTTGTTTTTTCCCTACGGATCCACTCTGCTGCCTCCATCAGAATCATGTAGCAGGAAACAGTACGGATAAAGATTTTAATATAGCTGTTTATTTCAAGATCTTTCTGCTCTGCAAACAGCATAAGAAGAAACAGTATCCCACCTGCAATCGCCGCAATTCTACGTCCGGCTGCAAATTTCTTTGGTTCTGTTTCCTTTCTGATCATTTCTATCAGCATTCCCAGAACAAAATATAGGCTGCATACAATCAGATTTTTCTCAATCAGCATGGGAAACGGATTATAAAACAGCAGACCCACACTTGCTGCCAAAAAGACAACCGGCAGGATATATTTGCATTTCAACATAACAATGCGGTAAAGCGGGAAAACCAGATACAGCATGATCAGCATTCCCAGAAACCATTCTCCCACCATATAAAAGGTAGGCAGATAATCATTCAGATAACCATCCATCCCAAATATTGTCAGAAGAAAATTGATCTTTGGTGCCTCCGGCATCGTTTTTGCCTGATAAAAGAAATCCAGAAATGCAAAAAGATATGCCAGCCAGAACAATGGAAAGATCCCAAGAAATCTTTTTTTATAAAATTCCTTCAGGGATAAGCCTTCTGCATACTGATAGATCAGAGCCGCACCGGAGATCATGAGAAATGCCTCCAATGCCTGCGGTGCAAGAATATGGGAAACACTTTTATAAAAATCAATTGGTGCATTAATCCCAAAGACCTCTGTTGTTACCGTAAAATGATATAAGGTAATAAAAAGAAAGCTGACAATTCTGATCAGATCAAGATATATGATACGATTTTTTTTCATAAAAAATGCTTACCCTTTCGTTTATATAGACCGTTTCAACTATATCATATTTTCCTGATACTGTCATCATTACGGTCTTTCCCTTTCCATGAACAGAACCGTTCGTTCTCTTCCCTCCAGAATCACAGTCTCCTTCCGGTCCTCCTTCAGATGAAAACCGTTCTTTTCATAACTGCGGATAGCTCCTGTGTTTTCTGCCAGCACACGAAGAAGAATCCTGTTTAATTTTAAAGTCTCAAATCCGTATGCAACACCAATCCGGACAGTTTCCGTACCATATCCCTTTCCTATCGCATCTTTCTCCCCGATAAAAATTCCCAGTTCTGCAGTATGCTGTTCGTGATCAATATCACGGAAATAAAAACTGCCGATTCCCCTGTGACTTTCTTTTTCGCAGATAATAAACTGCTCTACACTACCGCACTCTATTTTTTCTTTGATCCACCTTAGATGCATTTCTCTTGTCAAAGGGGTGCGAAACAAAAACTGCTGCATGACATGTGGGGCATTACGCCATGCAATCACCTGATCCGTATCCTCTACTGTCATTTTTCTAAGATAAATATGTTCTCCTGTTAGTTCCATCTATTCAATCATGCCTTTCAAAATATTTCCGTCGCTTCTGTTATTGCGCTGCTTTCTGATAAATCCGGTAAATCCCCCTTCCCGTTTCAATCACCTCTGCCTCTATCAGTCCGGTCTCTTCCTCTGTTCTTTGGAAGTAATACTGTTTCCATTCCTCCGGCGTCATTCCCACACCATCCTTAAGCACCAGAAAAACATTTTCTCCACCGGAAAATGCTTCAAAGGCAGAAGAATACCCCCAGATATTCAGTTTATCATTTACATGCGGACTTCCTGCAATCCATCCGCCAAGCATAAGATAATTCTCCAACGCAGGATCATAATTCTTCAGCACATATTCTGTATGACATACAATAGAATAAACATCCACCAGATAAAGATTTTCCGGGTGGGCTTTCATTGTATCAAATAACCGATCCTCTTCCCTATTCGTTTCCACCTGCTTTTCCATATTTAGCAGTGCCGTTGGTACAATCCGACATCCAGCCTCCAGTACAAGGATCAGAATCACTGCTCCCGCCAGACCTCCGCCAAGTTTTTGCATAAAATGCTGAGCCTTCCTACTTTTGATGCTCTTATCCGACAGCATCTGCCTGAGTGGATGAACAAGCATGGAAAACAAAACCAGAAGCTCGATAAGATACAGAGAAGCTGTTACGCGTTCCGGATATCTTCCCCCCATAAACAGATAGATCCATAAAACTGATCTTACCATCCACAAAAGAACAAGCGATGCCAGTGACTTTCCATCCTTCCCCGTAATAAAACAGATTACAGCAAGAAGATACAGTCCAATGACCATCATAAGATATGGAGCATCCTCCGTCTGTCCCGACAGCCTGTTCCGGTACAGCCAGATACCATCTTTCAGTCTCTGGAAAAATGTACGCTGCCCTTCCGATCTAAGTTCCGCATAAGAAGCAAGCTTCCTATAATCCTCTGCCGTCAGATTCTCATTCAGTAATATATTATAATCATGATAAATCTCTATTTCGTCTGATGTATATCCCAGCTCCTCATAATAATGAAACGCTTCTGCGTCATTCCAGACACCTACATAATCATACAAGTCGGTTCTTGCGTCATTATACTCCGGATAATCCTTCCATGCATCAGTTCCATAGCAGAGTTTTCCGGCAAGCATAAAAAGCAGGACTCCGGCAGCCAATAGGATAACCGGCAAAAGGTAATTTACAATGCTTTTTGTCTTAAGCATACGATAGATGCCTGCAACAGCCAGAAACGGCACTACCATATAAAACACCATAGTACGGATCAGGTAGCACAGAAGCAGCAGAATTACTGAAAGTACTGTACTACGGAGTGTTTCTTTCCAATCCCGACTTTCTTCAGAAATCAGAAACAGATAAACTGCTGTTCCACCGATGACTGCAGCCACCACTGTATAATGGGGCATCAGAAACCGAGCAAGAAAGATCCCCAGAAATACTAAGATACAAAAAACACAAACGCTTCCTGTAATGACAATTCTGTTTTTTCCTTCCTTCTCTTTTGTAAAGAATTGCAAAGTACCATATAAAATGAGAAAGAAACAAAGGATGTAGCAGCCCATCAGAAACAGCCCAAACCACGCCACTCCCGGCATAATCCCATAAAGAAATGCCAAAATCCCGCTCAATGGTTCATTCAGATAAACTGCCATTTTGCTGGCGGTCCCGCTGAATCTGCCCGATAAGATACTCTGAATCATCAGATCATCATTCAGACAATATACCGGATCAAACAGGAAGCCCAGAATCACAAACAGAATTGCCGTTACCATCACAGCAACGGCAATATTCCACGCATCCCTATTTATCCATCTGTTTTTTATCATACTCATAAAATGATTCTTCGTCATATATTCTGTTTCACCCACC
>JBJELZ010000175.1:0-7937 GCA_051879415.1 Lachnospiraceae bacterium | reverse complement strand
GGCATATCTTACTTTGTCAATCCCTTTTCTTATTTAATTTCCTTCCACCCGGTAATTTTTCCGGTAAAGATACCGCAAAGCTGTTCCGTTGTCAGCTGATTGATCGGATTCCCCGCATCAACTACAATGGCAATTCCATCTTTTGCAAAAACATTGACTTCAACCAATTCACTTTCATACTCCTTCAACTGTCTGGAAACCATCGCCAGATCACAGCCTCCCGAAAGCAGGCTGTTCAGCCCCTGTGTAGAATCACTGACCTGTATTTCGATTTCTGCATTTTTATTAATATCCATATAAGCAGCCGCCAGATCTTCCATTAAAGGCGCAACTGAAGAAGAACCGCTGATGACCAGTGTTCCCTGTGCAGTCTCATCATATAAAAATGTCCCCGGTTTATTCACAGCAACATATTTTTCCGCAACAATTTCCTGACCCGCTCCATTGATATACCGGATAAAATCATCCCGCAGTGCATTGCTCTCTTCGGTCCAGGCCACAGAAAAATCTCTCGTAACCGGATACACGCCTGCTGCAATACTTTCCCTGGTACAAACAATACCATCGATTGCCAATGCTTTTAGTTCACCGGTCTGCCAAAAGGACAGATAGCCAATACTGTTATCGTTCTGTGCGATAAAAGCTGCCATATCTTCTCCGCTTTCCCGGATTGCTGCCTGCGGCATATCTGCATAAAGATCCTGCTCCCCATCACTCATGGAAATTCCCAGGAAATTCTCAAATTCATAACGTGTCCCGGAGCCCTCTTCCCTTACTCCCAGTACAATTTCTCCCAACGACGCTGCATCTTCATTTTGTCCCTGAAAGGCATAATCCTTTTCACTGTTGCAGCCCATGAAAAGGACTCCTGCTATCAATATTGCACAAAATCCTTTTATTCTATGCTTCATAGCCCTGCTCCTCCCTGAGACTGATAAACTTTATATTGTCAAGCACTTCTTCTGCCATATTGCCACAGCCGTCTCCAATTCGCTCAAGGCTATGCAGAATCGTGGAAAACGGATACGTAAGTTCCGGCTTACAATTGTTCTTTTTTAATCTCTTCAGATGATTTTTGCTGCTCTTCTTTCCCATGCCACGCAGCTCCTTACGATATTTCATAACGCTCTGCGCCTTATCCATATCTCCTTCTTCCAAAGCAGTAATGACCGACGAAAACATTTTTTCAGCCAAGACAAAATTATCTTCCAGTTCCTTCACCGCTTCTTCCGAAAATCCTGTCTTTCCTTCTACAGACTTTCTTGCCAATGGAAGAATATCCATACAGCGCTGGCTGATTCTTGCAACATCATTCATTACATACATCAGACCTGCTGTCTGTGCAGACTGTTCTTCCGTCAGACCACCCATGGAAAACATACTTGAGATATATGAAACGGTTTCCTGATTAATCTCTTCTACAAGTCCGCCATTTTTCTCTGCTATTTCCAATGCTTTACTGTCATTTTTCGTAAAAGCCAGCTGCAATTTTTCAAAAGTATCTTTTGTGATTCTTGCCGCACGATGGATTTCCTTTGATACCAGAAGCATTGCTGCCATCGGCTGCGACAGGACATTCTTATCCAGAAAAGAAACTTCAATTTCAGGAATTTTCTCTTCTCCTTTACGGTCACGGACAATTGTCATGACAATTTTAACCATCAGCGGAATCAACGGAAGCCAGATCAGAGTATTTATGATATTGAAGCTCATATGCGCATTGGCAATTTGTCTGGAAATGATCTCCAGTTCTTCTCCTTTAGGTGAAATCCATGCCACCAGCTTTGCAAATGGTCCGATAATCCATATGAAAATGAAGGAACCTGTGATATTAAAGACACTGTGTGCTACTGCTGCCCGCTTTGCATCCTTGGACTGGCCTACACTGGCCAGCAATGCCGTAATTGTCGTTCCGATATTATCACCTAACAGAATCGGAATCGCACCTGTAAGACCAATTACTGAACTTACTCCATCCGGCCCGGCCTGGGAGGCAAAATTCTGCAGTACGGCAATGGTAGCTGAACTGCTTTGTACCACCAGAGTCATGACAGCACCCAATAGCACCCCAAGAACCGGAATATCAGCAACCCTGCCCATCAGATCAACAAAGATAGGACTTCTTGCCAATGGTTTCATAACACCACCCATGGTTTCTATGCCGACAAACAAAAGACCAAATGCAAAGATTGTCTGACCTACAAATTTCACTTTTTCATTTTTTGCGATAAAGAAAATAAAGAAGCCTATAAATACGATCGGCCAGATATAATCACTGATTTTAAATGCCATCAGCTGTGCGGTCATGGTTGTACCGATATTTGCTCCAAGAATAACGGAGATTCCCTGTGGAAGACTCATCAGACCTGCACTGACAAAGCCGATTACAAGCACTGTTGTAGCACTGGAGCTTTGCAGGACAGCCGTAACAAGTGCTCCTGCCAGGACACCCATAACCGGATTTTTTGTCAATACCTCCAATACTTTTTTCATTTTATCGCCTGCTACCTTTTGCAGCGATTCACTCATCATATTCATTCCGTATATAAAGACTGCAAGACCTCCCAACAGTCCGAATATCGTTGCCATTGCTTCTTTCATCTCTTTCCCCTTTCGTCATTTATCAACTTTGTATCTGTTCCTGACAGCATCACAATATTTCTTCCGCATCCAGCCTCAAAATCGGATATCTTTTTTCTTCTCCCCGTTTATTTATCACTTTTATGACTTCATTTTTCATTTCTTTTTCGCTATAGATTTTTTCCAGCTCTTTTTCAAATTGGGAAAGCACTGTTTCTACAACCATCTGTACCCTGCCCTTTTCCACAACTGCGAGAATATCATTTTCCGTAAGACTTTTCAGTATTTCCTCTTCTTCCAGATTTCTTTGAATCGTATTCTTCAGTTCAAGAAACATCTCCTGGAATTTTTCCTCTCCGTACTTCTTTGAAAGCCCCTTAATTGCCTTTGCATTATTCATGCCAAATAACACAACCCGGAAATTCTCTCCACCGCCGGCATCGTCTGCAGATATCTCATCCGCATTGCGGCATATAATCTTCATGGCAGTTTTTTTCACGCTGCCCAGTTCCTTAGTCGGTCTGGCAAGAAAGAATCCCTGTCCATATGGTACTCCAAGCTTTATCAGGGTTTTCAGTTCCTTCTCGGTCTCAATTCCTTCCGCGATCAGCCGGATAGAAACAAGCTTTGAAAAATCCACAAGACTTTTTACCATGGCATACTTCACATTATCCTTGTCAATCTCCTGGATCAGCTGTCTGTCAAGCTTTAAATACCGCGGCCGGATATCACAGATCAGATTCAGTCCTGAATAACAGGAACCGGCATCATCAATGGCGATTTCATAAGACTGGTTTATGTAATGTCTGATTGCACGGGAAAATTCCTGCATATCCCTCACCGCACTCTGCTCTGTTATTTCGATTACAACCTGTGCCGGGCTGAGTCCGCACTCATCCAGGCAGTTCTGGGTATAACCGCTTTTAAATTCCTGATCCGCAAGCACCATCGGATTTACATTCAGAAAAAGCTTTTTATCAAATTCATCTGTCTGGGAAGTCAGCCCCTTAATCGCCTTTTTCCTGCACAGGCTGTCAACCTCCCACACCTTCTGATAGGCCTCTGCCATCCGGAACAGTTCCTCCGGATTGTCAATCATTTTGGGTTCATCAATCCGGCTGAGTGCTTCATAACCCAATATTTCACCATCTGTCAAAGAAACAACCGGCTGATACACCGTATAAATTCTTTTACTTGCTATAATATCCTCCAGATCTTTTTTAACCAATTCCATAAACGATTTCCTTTCATTCAATCATGATGCTTATTCCATGATACCTTCGAAATGTAAATTGTACTGCCATAGTTATGTGAAATCTGCGTAAACCGGTATTTCCGGCATTTATGTAAACTCTCTTTCATCCCGTCACAGCATTTTTTTCTTCTTAAAGATAAAGATACAGATACCGATTACCACAAGACTTAAAGCAATCACTCCGGGATATCCGTTTTTCAATTCAGGCATATTTTCAAAATTCATTCCATACCATCCGGTAATCAGGGTCAACGGGAAGAATATGGTGGAAATCACAGTCAGGAACTGCATATTCTTATTTTGCTGTGCATCCACGGTACTTTGATATGCCTCCTTTACCTGCTGCGCATATTCAAGAAGCTGGGAGGCTTTATTCATCAGTCTGTCGGCGCGGTCTATTACCGTGCCGAAATATTTCAGATGTTTCTTACTAAAGAATCCGTTTTCGTTGGCCTCCAGCTCCTTCCCCAGATCCATGACCTCATCATAATAGCTTCGAAGAATCAGCAGTTCTTTCCGGATTGGAAAGTACATGGTCTGAAAATGATCCAGCTTCCCCTGTAGCACCTCTTCCTCAAGCTTCATGATTCTTTTCTCATAAGCAGAAAGGTTTTCCAGATCACCATTGATAAACTCTAAAATGAAATTGTATAAAAACCGCTCCTTGTTATTGCCCTGATTAATCTTTTTTCGGCGAATTCTTGCAATCAGACGCATGGTAAATTCACTGTCGTCAATGATCACAATATTTTTCGCATTAATAAAAAACAGAATCTGAAAATGTTTTCCCATGACATCAACCAGTCTTGGAATATAAAGGGACCCAGCAAGACATTCCTGCTGGGTTTCCAGTTTGCAGAAGCAGACATTCTTAAGATTCATTTCCCCTTCATATTCCATTCCCGCCAGACGCATTGTTTCCTGAGCCTGTTTTGACGAAACGACGTAGACCGCCGGCATTTCCTCCGCCAGATTTTCCGTTGTCTCATCCTGCATTTCTTCCAATCTGTCGTCCAGAATATACTTCATTTTTCCTCTTCCTTTGTGTTATTCTGATAAGCTTCTTCAAAAAAGAATTCCTGTGCATTTAAGGGCGTATCCCCTTCATGGCTTAATATGTAATTCCCCTCCTGATTTTCCCGGCGCGCTTTTTGGTTGTCAGCAAACATTGTCTTAAAATATTCTTTCAGCCGAAGCTTCAATTCCATGTCATAAACAGGTGCAGCGACCTCTACCCTTCTCTCTGTATTTCTGGTCATAAAGTCTGCAGAGGCAATATATATCTTCTCACGTTCCCCCGTACCGAAGATATAAACACGGGAATGCTCCAGATATCTTCCCACAATACTTTTTACTGTAATATTTTCCGTATATCCTTCTACTCCGGGAATCAGACAGCAGACACCTCTTACGATCATTTCAATTCTGACCCCTGCCTGTGAAGCCAGAATCAATTTATCCATGATCTTTTTATCTGTGAGGGAATTAATTTTGAGGCCGATAAAACTATCTTCCTTGTTTTCGGCATGTCTTATTTCCTCGTCAATCATATCCAGGATTTTATTCTGCAGACAGTTTGGTGCAACAAGCAGGTGCTTTGTTTCCTTCACGGTTTCGCCCTTTGACAATGCCAGAAACAATTCAGATGCTTCCTTACCGATTTCTGCATTCATCGTCATCAGTGACAGGTCGGTATATAGCTTTGCAGTCTTTTCATTATAATTACCGGTTCCAATCTGGGTAAAATATTCAATTCCCTCTTCCGTCTTCCTTGTTATCAGGCAAAGCTTTGAGTGAACCTTATAACCACCAAGTCCATAGATTACCCTGCAGCCGGCTTCCTCAAGCCTTCTGGACCATTCAATATTATTTTCCTCATCAAACCTTGCCTTCAGTTCCACAAGAACCAGGACATCTTTTCCATTTTCAGCCGCTTCAATTAAGGCTTCTACCACCTTACTCTGCTTTGCCACACGGTAAAGCGTCATTTTTATGGATACAACGTCTTTATCCGCTGCTGCTTCATAAAGCATCGACAAAAACGGTTTCATACTCTCATAAGGGTAGCTTAAAAGCTTGTCTCCCTCCTTGATCTGTTGTAGAATCGGCACATCCGATGCGAAGGCAGGTGATTTCTGGGGTATTCTCTTCTCAAAAAATAATTCCGGCACCTTACGCAGTGCATCCTGTATCTGGAACACAAAAGATAAATCCAGCGGAGACTGGTTTTGAAAAACATATCGTTTTTTCAGTTCCAGATAATCACATAATGCATCTACGACTTCCCCGTCCAGATCTCCTTTTACTTCCAATCTAAGGGGTGCCAGTTTCTTTCTTTTTTTGACCATTTCTGCCATGAAATCCCTGTAATCCAGATCCTCGTCATATAATGCATCTGCATCAATATCTGCATTTCTGGTAATTCTGATGAGTGCCTTTCCCTTTACCTTATAACCCGTAAAAATTCCGGGAACATAATGAAGTATCATATCTTCCACCAGCATATGCATATCCGTTCCGGGAAGGTTGATCAGACGCGGGAACACACCATTTCCGCAGGGAATGATACCCAGCCTTGTCTTTGCATTTCTTGTCTCTAACACTGCTACAACATAGATCTCTTTATTCTTCATAAATGGAAACGGCTGTCTTTTACCTACAATTGTCGGTGAAATAAAAGGGGCAATCTCCTCTGAGAAAAATCTTTCCAGATATTCACTTTCCTGTTCCGTGATCTTGTGAAAATTCACAAGCTTCACCCCATAGGCCTCCAGCCGATCCATAATTTCCGCATATGCACGGTCTTTTCTCTGATTCAGCTCTCTCACTTTCGGAAGAATCGCTGCCACCTGTTCCTCTGCAGTCATCTGGGTTTTATTCTCTTTGCTCTTACCATCCACCAGTGCCTGATCTATCAGAGAGCCCACGCGTACCATAAAAAATTCATCAAGATTACTCTGGTAAATGGAAGCGAAGGACAATCTTTCGCAAAGCGGCATCTGATCATTTTCCGCCTCCTCTAAGACTCTCTCATTAAACTTCAGCCATGATAATTCCCTGTTCATAAAAATCTTTTGTTCCATTACACTGTTTTCTCCTCTCAAAATAGATTATTCGATTCCCTGCATTGCAGAAGGACAAGGTAATCTTTGTTTTCCCAGTTCAGGATTACAATCATCACCCTGTCATTTACAGAGCAGCTTTCATAAAATTGCTCTTTGACTCTTACATTTACACCGTTAACCACCAGGAAAAAATAATACTCCTCATCCTCTCCATATGTTTTTCCCCATTTTTTGTCAGTGATTGTCCCGGAATATGCCCGATAACTGTTATGTTCATAAGCACTAACCAGATTATTTCTTTTCTTTACTTGAAAATAATATCCAAATATCAGAAGCACAACGACCGCAGGAAATAAATACAAAATTACTTCTCTGGTAAAGAAAGCCAGAGTTCCCACCGAAATCAGAAGCCATATAAATATCGACCTCTTTGTAGCCTTCATATCCTCCTCAATCCCGGTGATTCTGCAGCCGAGGAGCTTTCTCTGTTCCTCTGATAAAGGAACTGCGCCGCCGTTTATAAGCCAACCGGCATTTTTCACTCTTTCCAGATCGGTTTTCATGACACGTATTTCTGCCGATAAGTTTTGTGACGGAATTCTATACCCGCTATAACTGCGAAACAGTCCCATATTTTTCTCCCAGCTGATATTCTGAATGCAAAATCGTATTCTGCTTCCCACATGCATCCCATGGATGATGATTTACATATTCAATGATACCTTTAAAATGTAAATTGTACTGCCGTAGTTATGTGAAATCTGTGTAAAGAAGTACGCAAAAAAGCATTCAAAAGAACAACACTTCTGTTCTTCTGAATGCTTCTATATCATTTCCTTATTCTTCCCTTGCTGCCTCTTCTTTTGTCCGGTGCACCGTGCCATGCTTATGATGTGGCGGTGCGTAGACAGAAGACAATTTTAAGGGGCTGCGGCCTGTATTAATAATATTATGCCATGTTCCGGCAGGTACAAAAACTGCATCTCCTGTATTCAGATTTGCCTGCAGGTTCAGTGAGCTTTCTTCTCTTCCCATCA
>JBJELZ010000174.1:0-1695 GCA_051879415.1 Lachnospiraceae bacterium | reverse complement strand
GTATATATCGGAAATCGACATGAAAAATGTCAAGACCTCAAAGATACAGAAGAGTCTGCAGTGAACCAGAATATTCATGTTTTGAGCCGGAAGAAGTTACGAATCCGGATAGTTTGGTTCTTTCTGTTGTAGCAATAGAATTTTGTAGACCGTGTCTATGAGGTTCTTGCTATAGTTAGGAGGATTTATGAGAATTTGTTCGTTGGTGGAGAATACAAGTAACTGTGGAATGAGAACAGCGCATGGTTTATCACTTTATATTGAAACCAAGAATCATCGTGTTTTGTTTGATGTTGGACAAGATGAAACCATTTTTGAAAATGCGAGGAAGATGAATATTCAGCTAGAGGATATAGATATTGTTATTATTTCTCATGGACATTATGATCATGGCGGTGCCTTGGAAAAATTTTTGGAAATCAATCAAACTGCAAGAATTTACATCCAAAGAAAAGCATTCGAACCTCATTTCAGTGAGAGACCTGAGGGACTTAAGTATATTGGTCTAGAACCAAAACTCATTGACCATCCACAGATTTTCTTGTTGGATGGTGATTATCAGATTGATCAGGAACTAAGTCTTTTTACGGTTTCTGATGCAAAGGATCATCTTTCAGAAGCAAACAATGTGCTATATGATGAGAATGGTTTGGACCAATTTGAACATGAGCAAAATTTGGAAGTGAATTGTGATAAGAAGGTCTTAATCTTGGGATGTGGACATTGTGGAATAATCAATATCTTAGAAAAAGCTGGAAACTATATTCCGGATGTATGTATCGGTGGATTTCATCTTTCCATTCCGCACTTAAAGAAGACGGTATCAGAAAGTCAATTGGAGGCAGTGGCATGCAAACTATTAGAATATCATGAAACGCAGTTTTATACATGTCATTGCACAGGGATTGACGCCTTTGTATATTTGGCTGAGAAGTGTGCTAATGTACACTATTTGGCATGTGGTGACATACTTACATTTTAACACTATGAGAAAATTTAGTAACTTATAAAAATAAGTAAGAAGAAAGGAAAATACATGTTATATTTGATTCGCCATGGAATTACAGAATGGAATAAAATTCATAAATTACAGGGACGTATGGATATTCCACTTGCTAAAGAGGGAAGAGAGATGGCGAGAAAAGCTTGTGAGCAGTACAAGGATATTAATTTTGATGTTGTGTTTTGTTCTCCTCTTGTACGTGCCAAAGAGACTGCAGAGTATATTCTCGCAGGAAGAAATCTTCCTATCATCTACGATGATCGTTTGATGGAGATATGCTTTGGCGATTATGAGGGGACGGAGTGTGTTTTTGATATGCCAGATCATCCAGTATATAAATTTTTTAAGGACCCAGAGCATTATGTTGCAACAGCTAACGCAGAAGGATTTGCTGAGCTTTTTGCAAGAACGGAAAACTTTCTAACAGAGAGAGTTGATCCACTACTTGCGGAGGGAAAAGATGTGCTGATTGTTGGACATGGTGCAATGAATTCAAGTATTATCTGTCAAAAGCGTGGGTATGCGCTCAAAGACTTCTGGAAAGAAGGAATTGAAAACTGTAAGCTTAAAGCAATATAAAAGATTGGGTGGGTGGATGTATAAGTATATGCCGGAAATATACAGAAAAGCAGGAAAAAGGAAAAAAGATATGAGTATAGAGGATGAGGTTAAAAAATTATCATATTGGAATT
>JBJELZ010000173.1:0-7956 GCA_051879415.1 Lachnospiraceae bacterium | reverse complement strand
AATCCGCATGATTATGTCAGCGTACCCAATGCACTGGGAAATGATGAAACGTTACATGGTAATAGTACGGAATCCAATCAGTCGGAGTATTACCGGGAACAGAATGGTCTGGCGTGGGAAGGCGAACATGTATCCTATGAATCGGTCATTGGGAATTACACACAACAGGCTTATGAAGGGCTGGAGCAGGGAAGATATCCCAGTGGTATGACAGATGTCATCAGGGATTATTTCGGAGGATTGCAGTAACTAATCATGAAACAGCTATTATTTATGTGTCACAGTCAATATGCAAAAAATGCGTCGTACCTGCTTCGCAGCTAATGTCACATTTTTTGCATATTGCCCGGTGCCACATATCATGATTTTGGTTTTACAATTGCTTGGCAAATAGGAGAACAGAAAGGAAAGAGAACAAGTATGAATGGATTGGAACAGTGGCAGCAACGAATGATACAGTGCGAAGCAGAGATTGGAAAGGGGATTATCGGACAGCGGGAGATCATCCGGCAGACCCTTCTTGCAATGCTGACCGGTGGTAATGTTTTGCTGGAAGGTATGCCGGGACTTGGTAAAACAATGCTGGTGAGTACAATCAGTAAAGTATTTCAATTATCATTTAAGAGGATTCAGTTTACTCCGGATTTGATGCCTGCTGATGTAACAGGAACAAATATTATTATGAAAGATGAGAAGGGAAGTGCATTCCGGTTTGAAAAAGGACCGGTTTTTACCAATCTTCTGCTGGCTGATGAGATTAACCGTGCAACACCCAAAACCCAGTCAGCATTACTGGAGGCCATGCAGGAGCATACGGTAACGGTTGGAAATGACAGCTACCGCCTGGAGGAACCATTTTTTGTTCTTGCAACGCAGAATCCCATTGAAAATGAGGGAACTTATCCATTGCCGGAAGCACAGCTGGATCGCTTCATGTTTAAAATTCTGGTAGACTTTCCGAGTAAGGAGGAGTTAAAGGGAATCATAGGTCTGACGGAGGGACAACAGCCGCCGCTCATTCAGCCGATGATGGATGGCGCATCCCTGTTGACATTACGGCAGATTGTTGCCCAGATTCCGATTGCAGATGCAGTCATGGAATATATACTGGATATTGTTATGGCTACCCATGCGGGTCATCATTATATCAGGGAAGGGGCAAGCCCCAGAGCAGCCCAGGCACTGGTACGTGCGGCGAAAGCAAAGGCATTTATGGAGGGAAGAATGAATGTGGCTTTCGAGGATGTAAAATATGCTGCCTATCCGGTACTGCGCCATAGAATTATATTGGGATTTGATGCGATTTCGGATGGTGTAACAGAGGATCAGGTGATTACGCAGCTGCTGCAATCGCTGAATGAGGGATAACATATGCTTGGTGCGGAATTTTATGATACGCTGGCACGCTTACGATTATCTATGGGGCATAAAAGCAGCATGAATATGTCCGGTAATCGAAAGTCGGTGCAAAAAGGTAGTTCAGCTGAATTTTCTGATTTCAGGGAGTATATGCCGGGAGATGATGTCAGGCAGATTGACTGGAATGCTTATGGACGGCTGGACAGACTGTTTGTGAAAGAATATATGGAAGAAAAGGAAGCGGTGGTTTCCCTGCTGATTGACACCAGTGCCTCCATGGATTATGGAAAACAAAAAAAATCAGATCTGGCAGTACAGATTGCGGCTGCTTTGGCATATCTTGCATTGGCAGGCATGGATCGTGTTGTGGTTTATGATATGCAGCGGATGCAGAGCCCGTTTATGGCTTTTGGAGGGAAAAAGGGGTATCCCAGACTGTTAAAATGGCTGGAACAGCTTCAATTTACCGGTGAGGCAGACATGCAGGCAGCAGTCCGTCAGATGGCAGTCAAAGGACCGGGAATGACGATTCTGATCAGTGATTTTTTGTCAGAACAGATGGTGAATGGACCGGAGGATGAGATTGTGAAGCTGATGAAGTATCTGGATTACAGGAAACAACGGGCTGTTATGCTTCATGTAATGGCAGCGGAGGAACTGGAAGTTGAACTGTCCGGGACCTACAATCTGATCGACATGGAAAATGAGCAGCAATTAAAGGTTACCATGGAGCAGACTTCCATTAGGGAATACCACGAGGCACTTAAAAACTTCCTGGATAAGCTGCAAAGAAGCTGTAAAAAAGCAGGAAGTAATTATATCCTTTGTAAAACATCAAGAAATTTATATCAGTTGATTTTTGAAGATTTAAGGGAACTGTATGATATTTGAAAGTTTATGGCCACTGCTGTTTTTGATTGCAGTGCCGCTTATTATAATTTTATATCTGCTTAAGCCAAAGGGAGTAGATTATCGGATTTCATCCGGACTCCTTTGGGAAAGACTGCTTAAAAACCAGCATTCCAAAACCTTTTTTGAAAAGTTTGTTCACAATATTCTGATGTATCTTCAGATTCTGATTGTATTATTTCTAATTCTGTCCTTTATGTCCCCATATGTTAACGTGGAAAGTAAGCAGGGGGGACGTGTTATTTTCCTGATCGACACCAGTGCGAGCATGCAGCATGATAACGGTAGTGGAATAACGCGTCTGGAAGAGGCAGTACAACTGGCGTGTGATTATGTGGATACTTCCAGAAATACCACCTTTAGCATTGTTACCGCTGATTCTGCAGGGACAGAGCTGCTGGCAGTCGGAATGGGAGATAAATCATCCATAAAACATATCCTGCGGGGTATCAAGGCATCAGATGCTTCCGGAGCACTTTCTGATGCGCAGACGATGGTGGAAACACTTTGTACGCAGATTGATGAGAATGGTGAAGGGGAAACGGCACAGATTATTGTACTTACCGATGGTAACAGTGCACAGGAAGCAGTATTTTATACAGAGCATATGTCAGCAGATCTTGTGGTAACAGGAGCCCCGGTCAGTAATCTGGCCAACGAATTTACTGCATATTCCACAACAGATTCAGGAACAGATGTTGTAACACGAGTGACCAATTATGGTCTGGCACCTGCTGCTTTTGAGGTGAGTCTTTATGCAGGAGATGATATGCTTCTTGCAGTACAGCCGCTTACGTTACAGGCGGGAGAAACTTCCATGTGTCTGTTTCAGAATGTGGTGTGGGACGAAACGGCCGGGAAACCGGGTTCACCCGAGGTTTCCTATCTGAAAACGGAGATTACGGCATCAGCAGAAAATGACAGCCTGCAGACAGATAATATTTCCTATGCAGTCAGATCCGGAAGCAGTATTGCAGACGGTGTTCTGATTGGAAGAGGAAATACCTTTATTGAACGAGCTTATCTTGCTGTGGCAGGTAGTGACATTGCTAGGGTGGAACAAGAACCGCAATTTTCCGGAGAAAACTATAATCTTGCTATTTATGATATCGGAAATGAACCGTCCGGTATCACGATGGTTAACCGTATGTGTTTTGCCGGGACATCATATACTTCCGGAGAATTACAGAATGTGCGTCTGGAAGCGTCTGCAGGTGAACTTACCGCAGGATTGTCGGATTTTACGTTTGGGGCCAATCAGACATATACCTATACATTACCGGAATGGGCACATAGTTTTATGACAAGTAATGGTCAGTGTGTTGCCTATTATGGGGAGCATGATGGAATACGGGAAATTGTGCTTGGATTTGATCTTCGGGAAACCAATTTTCCATTGATGGCGGAATTCCCTGTCTTTATGGCCAATGCGATTGCTTATCTTTCGGATACCTCCGTACTTTCTTCCAATTCCTACACAGCAGGGGAAGAAATTGTATTGAATCCAAGAGCTGATATCGACATCAGTACAATCAATGCTGATACATCCAAAGCAGGGATCTATTACATCGAAATCGGTGATGAAAAAGAATATTATGCCGTACGTATGGAAACAGAGCATGAGTCGAATGGTCTGCTGACGGCAGAAAATATTACCGGAACAAAAGATTACAGCAATCTGAAGGTCAGACAGAATCTGAAAAATATTTTTCTGGTGCTTGCATTTCTATTGCTTATCCTGGAATGGTTTTTGTACTTAAGACAGATGAACCGGTTAAAACATCCAAACAGGTTCTATCTTGCCATACGTAGTATTGGTCTGCTGTTGGTAGTTCTGGCGATCATAGGATTTTCCATTCCCAGATACAGTAACAGGACAACAACCATATTTGTCATAGATATGTCAGAAAGTAATCGGGAGAATCTGGACGGAATCGAACAGTACCTGTCTGATAAAATCGCAGAGATGCCAAAGGATAATCAGTATGGGATTGTTACGTTCGGAAGGGATGCGCAGATTGAGCAGTTTTTGACGGACCGGAATATGGTGGCGGATCTTATGACTGTTCCGGATACTACGGCAACGAATCTGGAGGAAGCTGTTTATCGTGCAATGGCGATGATTCCAACGGACTGCACAGGACGGCTGGTACTTTTGACAGACGGATGTGAAACCCGTGGAAATATTATGAATACAGTCAGTGCTGTAGTTGCCAATGATATTGAAATGGAGGGAATCCTGTATGAAAGCGTGCGGGGACAGGATGCCTATATTAATTCCGTAAAGCTCCCCTCTTATCTGCATCCGGGAGACAGTTATTCCGTAGAAGTTACTGTGACTGCCAATTATGCCACGGATGCAGAAATATCCTTTATGAATGGAGAAGAGGTACTTCTGACGACACCGGTTCATTTAAATAAAGGGAGCAACCGGTTTGTCATGGAACAGATGGTAAGTGGTGAAACGATGGAAAGCTTTCAGGTAGTGGTCAATGCACCGGGAGATACCTGTGCAGAGAATGACAGCTATCACGCTTATGCCATTGTAGAAGCAGCACCGAGAATGCTTCTGATTGCGGGAACGGGAGAAAATACTTCTGTACTTTCAGAAATTCTGACACAGGCAGGATGTGATTTTGATGTGATTACGGCAAAGAATGCACCGGATGATCTTTCTGAGATACTGGTATATAAAAATATCATCTTACAGAATGTTTATCTGGGAGATCTGCCGGAAGGTTTTCTGGAAGTGGTCGGTTCTTATGTAAAGGATTATGGCGGGGGGCTGGTCTGCTGTGGCGGAGAAGACAGTTTTGCACTGGGAGGCTACCGGGAGAGTATTCTTGAGGAGATCCTGCCGGTAGATATGATGTTACGTGGGGTGGATGAACTTCCATCCACGGCAATGGTTATGGTGGTAGACCGTTCGGGAAGTATGTTGACCGGAACACCAAGTAATCTGGATATGGCGATCACTGCAGTAGTGGAAGCGGTAAATCAGATCTTCCCCGAGGACTATGTGGGCGTTCTGTCCTTTGATACAGAAAATAACTGGGAAGTCGAGATTACGCAGGCACTGGATAAGGAAGAGATCATTGAACAGGTAGAAAGAATTACAGAGGGTGGCGGAACAGAGATTAAACCGGCTCTGGAAGAGGCTTACCGGGAAATTATGAACTGTGATGTGTCAGTAAGGCATGTGGTGCTTCTGACAGATGGCATGGGAGAAACAATGAATTTTGATGATGTGATAGCGGATTATCAGGATGGTGCGGTTACATTATCTACAGTGGCTGTTGGCTTTGAATCTGATCAGAATCTGTTACGGAGACTTGCCCAAAGCTGTGGCGGCAGATATTATTATACGGATGATTCCACGGAAATTCCAAGAATCTTTGCACAGGAGGTCTTTTTAAGCGGGGATACGTATCTGCAGAATGGAGATTTTACTTTGCAGATCAATACGGGACATGAGATTACAAATGGTTTATTTGAAGAGGGCTGGCCGGTTCTGCATGGATATGTTTCCTCTTCCCCAAAGAGTACCTCAAATGTTTTGATTGCATCGGATAAGCAGGATCCTATTCTGACAGTATGGCAGTATGGCTTAGGCAAGACAGTGGCATGGAATACGGATGTAACAAACAAATGGACCGGAGAATTTGCCGGAGAAGAGGATTATATCCAGCTGTGGAGAAGAATTGTTGATTATTCCAGTGGTAATACGTCTCTTGGAGAGGACAATCTGTCTGTGGTTTCTCTGGCTGATCAGACGACCATTACCTATGAAGCAAAAGAGTATACCGGCCAGACAACGGTAGAAGCTGTATATCAGGGGCCGGATGGAGAAACCGGGGCAGTGACACTTCATGCAGTCGCACCGGGAAAATATGAAGCGCAACTGGATACGTTAAGTCAGGGGATTTATCAGATCAGTGTCAGAAGACTGGAGGATGGAGAAATTGTTAATGCGGTAACTACGGCAAGAGCGGTGCAGTTTTCGGATGAATACAGATTTGATGTCAGCAATGCCAATGTAACTTCTTTTCTGGAGAATTACGGTATGCTTCTGACAGAAGAGGATATACTTTGGAAAAAGCGTAGTACGGCAGCGAAGGAATCTTATGATCTTACCAACTGGATTCTTGCATTGACCATACTCCTCTTCCTGCTTGATATTGCCGTACGCCGATTCCAATATGTGCCTGCTATCGGAAGACGCAAAGGTCAGGCCAGAAGGAATGAAAAAGTCATTGCAGAGACAGATTCTAAGATAACTTCCGGTGTGGAGGAAGCGGATCAGGAAAGTGTAGTACCGGTAAAAGAAGCACCGATCGAACAAGTGCAGCAGGAGAATGACAGGAATGTAAAGCGCAAAAAGGAAGAAAAACATTCCGGACATTCTAAGAAAAAAAAGACGGAAGAACAGACGGAAGTGCTTGATACATCGCAGCTTTTAAAGAAAAAGAATGACCGCAATATAACTTGACAATACAGAAAAATCTTTATAACATGAGATAAATGCAGGAGGCATAACAGGGAATGATTAATTTTAATGTACCGCCCTTTACGGGAAAAGAAATGGAATATATCAGGCAGTGCGTTGAGGCACAGAAGATATGTGGAGACGGTTCTTTTACAAAGAAATGCAACGAATGGATTGAGGCGAAGACAGGAACTGCTAAGTGCCTTCTGACGACTTCCTGTACCCATGCGACAGAACTGGCTGCATTACTGGCCGGGATTCAGGAAGGGGACGAGGTCATTATGCCTTCCTATACCTTTGTTTCAACAGCAGATGCTTTTGTGCTGCGGGGAGCAACACCTGTTTTTGTGGATATTCGTCCGGATACCATGAATATCAATGAAAAACTGATTGAGTCTGCCATTACAGAACGGACCAAAGCGATTGTTCCGGTGCATTACGCAGGTGTTGCCTGTGAAATGGATACGATTATGGAGATTGCAGACAGGCACAATCTTTTGGTGATTGAGGATGCGGCACAGGGTGTGATGGCAACATATAAAGGAAGAGCACTTGGAAGTATCGGAGATTTCGGATGCTACAGTTTCCATGAAACCAAAAATTACAGCATGGGTGAAGGCGGGGCAATTCTCATCCGTGATGAAAAATATATTGAAGAGGCGGAGATTATCCGGGAAAAGGGAACCAACCGCAGTAAGTATTACAGAGGACAGATTGATAAATATACCTGGGTGAATTACGGCTCCTCCTATCTGCCAAGTGATATGAATGCTGCATATCTGTATGCACAGCTGGAAATGGCAGAAGAAATTAATGACCGCAGATTACAGATTTGGAATACTTATGCTCAGGGGTTAAAGGAATTGGAGGAACAGAAAAAAATTGAGCTTCCGGTTGTCCCTGATGGGTGTGTCCATAATGCACATATGTTTTATATTAAGACAAAAGATCTTGATGAACGTACAGAGTTTATTGCATATATGAAGGAAAAAGGAATACTGACGGTATTTCATTATATTCCGTTGCACAGTGCGGAAGCAGGAAAGAAATTTGGAAGATTTCATGGAGAGGATATTTATACAACGAAGGAAAGTGAGCGTCTTGTCCGGCTGCCGTTATATTATGGGCTGACAAAGGAACAGAACCTGTATATCATTGACCAGATAAAGGCATTTTACCGATAGGGTGGGTGAAACAGAATA
>JBJELZ010000172.1:0-38570 GCA_051879415.1 Lachnospiraceae bacterium | reverse complement strand
GGCAGCGGTCTGTCAGATCCAGCGTGATCTGGGATGGTTTTCTTATTTTATTATCCTTTTGATTTTTCATCATTTTATTTCCTTTGATAGATATTTCGCCACATCTGCCTGATGGCAAAATAATGTCTGCCAAAAATTCCAAATACAAAGACCTTTGTCCGAAGCCTGAAACTTACAGGGAAAAATGACCCACGAACAGCTGTCCGTTGAAATCTATGTAACAATTCGGTGATACACTTTCTGCCATTCTCCTTTTCCATTTGTATCAGTTTCTGAAGAATAACCAGCATCCTGTCAAACAGTAAGAAATACTCTTCATACATTCCCCGGTCGGCAAAATAACCAAGCCGCTCCGTAAATGCTTCCATCTGATCCAGGATTCTTTTTACACTGACCGTAGAAGTAATACTGTTTTCCCTGATCCGGTAATCATAAAGCTTCCTTGGAGTACATTTGATCAGGATCTGATTCTTCCACAAAAGATTGGTAAAAAATTCATCCTCATGATATTTTCCCTCAGGAAAAGCAAGCCCGGTCAGAATATCCCTGCGAAACAGCTTATTCCATGCTACCACAGGATAGATACATGATTTTTCAAAATACATCTTCCAGAAGGCTTTTTCATCATAGATTCCCTCCCCTGGAAATTCCTCATTAAATGGGACATTCTGTGGCAGTCTTTCCCCCTGCTCATCTACGCAGTAATATCCGCAGGCAGTGACTGATACCTGTTGTTCCATCATTTGATGCAGGGATGCTATCATATCACATTCCATAAAGTCATCGGCATCAGCAAATATAATATATTTCCCTTTTGCAGCCTGAAGTCCCTTGTTTCTGGCAGCAGATAACCCGCCATTTTCCTGACTGATGCAATATATCCTCTCATCAGACAAAGCATATTTTTTTATAATGTCTTCCGACGCATCCGTTGATCCGTCATTCACCAGGATAATTTCCAGTGCATGGTACGTCTGTGCCAGAATACTTTCAATACATGTTCCAAGATAGTCCTCAACATTATAAACCGGAACGATTACACTGATCAGATCATCCATAAATAATGTACCCTTTCCAGTCCAGTCTTACTTGCATCTTCTCCATATACTCCGGATGAAAAAATAAGATTGTCCTGATATTCTGAATAACAATACTTTTAGCTTTAAGAAAAACGGAACCGGCAGCCCTGCAAGAAAAAAGGTCTCTTTTTTCAACCATTTTAACGCCTCATGAAGTCTTTCGGTATCCTGCCCTGCTTCCATGATGAAATAGAAATCTTCCAGAGTCAGATGAAACAACGGATTCATCTCATGGTAAATGCCATGCTCTGCAAAGTAATGCATTCTGTCAACAAAGGCTTTCATCCGGTCCAGATATCCTTCAATATCCATATTAGTGCTAAGACTGTGTTCCCTGATCCGGTAATCATACAACTTCTTCGGACTGCATTTTACCGTTACATTCCTTCGGAAAACATCCGTTATCAAAAACTCATCTTCATGGCATACTCCCTCAGGAAAACGCAGTCCTTCCAGAACTTCTCTGCGAAACAGCTTGTTCCACACAACCACACAGTAAGCCCCGGAATGATTGAAATAAATCTTCCAAAATTCTTCTTCCGTATAAATTCCTTCCTCCGGAAAATTTTTCTCTCCCGTCAGCACCCTCTGATGTTCATCAATCTCACGGTATCCACAGGCTGTAATATCAACACCCGGTTCCATCATGGAATACAAATACGATATCATCTCCCTGTCGATCTCATCATCCGCATCAACAAATGCAATATAGTTTCCTCCGGCAGCTTTCAATCCCTCATTTCTGGCAGATGCCGATCCCTTGTTTTTCTGATGGATGCAGCAGATCCTGTCATCCAGTGCGGCATACTCCTGCATGATACTACCCGAACGGTCTTCTGAACCATCATCGATCAGAAGAATCTCCAGATTGCGATAGGTCTGACCTGTCAGACAGTCCAGACATTTTGCCAGATATTTTTCTACGTTGTACACCGGAACAATGATGCTGATTAAATCCTCCATTTGCCTCTCCATTACCTAACCATACTTAAGCCCTTTATCCTGCAATATATTTCAGGAAAATAAAGCATTGTAAACAGTGCCATTCCGGGATGCAGCCCACAGTGCAGAATATATTTCCATACATCTTTGTTTTCCCTCTTTCCGATGGACCGTATCCTTGTGTAATCCTCCATATAACTTCTTTTCATTTCCTCAGGCATCTTCAACCAGCGGCTTAGTGCCTCACTTAAAAATAAGCCTGTCAGACAGCAGTCTTTTGGCAGTTTATTTTGTACCTCCAGACGGTGAATACTCATGGTAACAGCTTCCAGTGCATGTACATATCCGGAACAATATCCGCTGTTTGTCACAGAGCCCGGGTGAAGCCTGTAATAATACCTGCATCCGCTGACACACTTAAGTCTCTGGTCCTGCTTTAAAATATAGTCTGTTGTAAATTTCACATCCTCCGCAATGGGAAGTGATTCATCAAAATAACAACTTTCAATTGCCTGTCTGGAAAACATTTTTCCATAAGGTCCCCAGACATGTAAAAGCTCCCGCCTTGCCAAAGCACCGGTCAGGATTTCCTCTTTATGGTATTGACGCCATGCAATCTTTTCTGTTCCGTTTTCACCGACAGTAACAACATTACAGATCGTAATATCACAATCCTCCATTGCCCGATACAGAATTTCCAGATATCTGTGTTCTATAGTATCGTCTGCATCGATAAAGGTAATAAAACTTCCTTTTGCTATCCGCAGTCCATGATTTCTTGCACTGCTTACCCCACCATGTTCCTGCCTGCAGACCTTGAACCGGGAGTCGTTACCAATGGCCTCTATGCAGCATTCCACGGTATAATCTGTAGAACCATCATCAATCAACAGGACTTCAAAATCTTTTAATGTCTGTTCCTTCAGATTACTGATCAGTTCTTTCACATATGGTTCACATTGATACATTGGTATAATGACACTTACAGAAGGTTCCATTCCCATATCCTTTCCTTCTATCCTGCAGTTCTCTCTTACCTGCAGCACAACAGATAAATCGCTCCTGTCAGGCGGTATTTGATCAGATAGACAAATACCTGCTGGGGCAGTCCCATTTTATGTATGGGATATTGTGCAATCAGTTCCTGAAGTTCCGGATCTGATACGATTCTGTCCAATTCCTTCCGGCTCTCCTTTGCTGTAAGCCCACAGACACCTCTTTTGTACTGCCGGAATACATCCCGCATTCTGTTAAATAACTGACGCGTCATACGATATCTGCATTGCTCATAGATTCCAAGACGACAGCTATATTCCTTTTCCCACTGATGCATCAGCATACATTTTTCAAAACGGTCTTCCATGTATCGGTTGGTCTGCGAACCCTGTGTAATCCGGTAATGATACCCTGCATAATCCATGATTTCCACATGCTTTGCATGTTCCAGATAAGATAAATTAAATATCATATCCTCCGAATAACAGGCACGATCCTTCGGAAATGCCAGATTATTTTCCTGAATAATCCCGGTCTGATAAAAGGTCACACCCATCCCCATCGGGATGGAATCCTTCCGTTCCGGTGCACTGCCAAGCATACGCGGAATCAGCTCTGTCAGCAGCCTGTTGTCACGATAGCTTCCGGTCTCTATTTGCAAAGCAGGTAAGCATGTTCCATCCTGCTTCATACGGCGGTATGTCCCCTTACAGGTATCACACCCGGTCTTTTCAATCAATGCACAATAGGACGCTATATAATCCGGCTCTATTTCATCATCTGAATCAATCAGGGTAACAAAGTCTCCTGTCATCCTTTGCAAACCGGCATTCCGGGCCGGACCGGCTCCCCGGTTCTCCTGATGAATCACCTGAATACCCGGCTCTTTCAAAGCATATTCATCACATATGTCAGCACTTCCATCTGTGGATCCATCATCAACTAAAATGATTTCATCAGCCTTCCGGCTTTGTGCCAAAACACTGTCAAGACAGATCCGAAGGAACGGTGCAGTATTATAAACAGGAATGATCACACTGATCTTCATAAAATTCTCCATTCCATTTTTCCTGATCCCAGTATAACATTTTCCTGCACAAATTGCATCCGGACATTGCTTAATCGGTCAGAGTGATATAAAATAAAAACAAAAATACCAGGGAGGAATTGCGAGTATGAAGATAGAATTCAACGATAATCTGCTTACCGGCAACAAAACCATTGATGCACAGCACAAGGAATTAATCGACCGTATTGATCAGTTTGTTAAAGTATGCGAATCCGGTGATGGAAAAGTAAAAGCAATTAAAATGCTGGATTACCTTTCTGACTATACAGACTTTCATTTTTCTGATGAAGAAAAGCTTCAGCAGGAAGTCAGCTATCCCGGCTATCCACAGCACAAGGAAAAGCATGAGGAATTTAAAAAGACCATTGAAACCTTACATAATTATCTTGAGGAACTGGATGGCCCCAATGATGCTTTTGTAGAACAGGTAAAATCCAAGGTTGTAGACTGGCTGTTTGGTCATATCGAAACCTTTGACCGTTCCGTTGCAGAATATATCTTCCTGACCGAGAACCCTGACAGATTATAAACCTCCGTATACTGCACCTTGAGGCAGGGGCAAAGCCCTTTTTCATAATATTTATGTAACAGACAACGCAATTAGATCTGTTTGATTTTCCGATAAGTCAATCAAACAAATCTAATTGCGTTTTCTGTCATGAACCTTACGAAAAGGGCTTTCCCCCTCTGACTTCATAAGCCTGATGATCCTTGATTTCGTATACCCTGTCACAATTTTGTATTGTACTGAGTCTGTGTGCAATGATGATCATGGTAATACTGCCCTGCAGGGAATCAATTGCTTCCATAACGGCAGCCTCCGTTTCCGTATCAAGTGAAGAGGTTGCCTCATCTAAGATTAAAATATCCGGCTGAAAATACAATGCCCTGGCAATTGCCACTCTTTGTTTCTGTCCTCCGGAAAAACGAATTCCATTCTCCCCTACAATTGTATCCAGTCCATTTGGAAGTTCCTCTACAAATGCTTTCAGGCTGGCACGCTCCAACGCATTCCAGACACGGGTATCGTTAATCTCTGCTTCTCCAAATGCTACATTCTCACGAATTGTTGCATCCCGCAGAAAAACATCCTGTGGAACAAATCCTACCAAGTCACTCCAGCAATCAGCCATCTCATAAATTGAAGTTCCATCAATTGCAACCGTCCCCCGGTCCGGCTGGTACAATCCGAGCAAAATGGCAGCCAGTGTTGATTTTCCGGAACCGGATTTTCCAATGATACCAACTGCCTCACCTCTATGAACAGTCATATTGAGATTTTCCAAAACATTTTCTTCTGTACCTTCATATCTAAAAAATACCTCCTCTGCTTTTAAGCACGTTGTAAAGGAAGGGCGCACTTCTTTTTGTAAGGTCGTTTGCTCTTTATCCACTTTGGGCAGATATTCCCTTGCAGCTTTTACATTGTCATATACGCTATCCACAGAAGCAAAACAAAACATCATCCCGTTAAATCCTTCTATCATACGGGACATAGAAGGCAATATTCGAAAAGCCGCTACGGCAAATACCGCCAGCTGAGGAATAAAGACAGCATAGTCTACTCCCGATGAAATCCTGAGCAAAATTACTGCAATGATTCCACAAATACAGACAGCTTCGATCAGTCTCTTGGGAAGCACATAGGAAAATTGAGCACTTGTCTGAATCTTTCGGTTATTCTCTATGGCACAGTCAAATTGTCCCAGGAAAAACCTGTGCTTTTTCTTTACAAAAATATCTCTGATTCCTCCGGCGATTTCTATGGATGTCCTGGTCATCTCGTTATAAGAGCACCTGTCCTTCTCTCCAAGCTGTATCATTTTCCGTTTCCATACCAGTGCAAGCATTAAAAACATAAGAATTCCAATGCATATTACACCTAATGTAATTAATGGATCCTTACTGAATATATAACCCAGAATCAATAATACGACCATTAATTCCGAAAGAACCAATAACAGATACTCCACAAAATTCTGCACACCCAATACATCTCCCGTAACACCCTGCACCAGATCACTGGTGTTGGTATTTACGAAAAAGGAATAAGGACGATGCAGGTAAGATTCCATCATCTGATACCGCAAATGTTTTGCCATACTTGTCCGAAATTTAATCTGAAAATAGGATGAAATACACAAATAGATGTTTTTAATCAGATACACAACAATGATTGATATACCAATCATCATCGTCAAAGATTGTACGGAAGAAAGATGCAGAAGATTCATAAAAGTGCGAATGTAAGACTTTTCCATCAACTCTTCCGGATTGGTCAACATCTGTATGAAAGGAAGGATAATGGAAACCCCTATCATTTCAAACAATGCCCCAAAGAAAATCATCACAAAAACGCCTATGGATAACAGTTTATATTTCCGGTCCATAATTCGATTTAGCTTTATTAATTTATTCCATAGCTGTTTTGTCTTCATATTCATCCATATTATATATTTTCGGTAATATCATTTCCAATGCTTCTTAAACGTTCCATATTCTCTCTCTCATATTTTTCGTTGTAACGTCTGCAGTTTTCCATCAACAGTTCACATTTCCGGTCGTTAACCAAAAGGTCAATCACCTTCCCGGCAAACTCTTCCGGAGCATCTGCCACCTCAAAAATCGGTTCCTGATTGCAGAATCCTCTTGCCCCACAGCTTGTCGTCACCATGGGTTTTTGGTAAAAAACAGCCTCACTTGCTTTAATATTTAGTCCGGTTCCCATTAAGGTAGGATTAATGATGACTCTGACCTTATGATATATCTCTTCCAGATCCTCTACCTGTCCCAGTTTCACAATTTCTTTCAGGTCATCCATCTCCTGGCAAATCTTGCCCACCAGAAGTAACCTTGCTTCAGGAAGTGCTTCCTTTATAAGCGGATATACCTTTTCAACAAACCATGTAATTGATGCTATATTAATCTGATTTCCGCTGCCCACAAAACAAAAGTCCATATTCTTCACCAATACACTCTTTACCCGGTGATGTGCTTCTACATTACCTATGGTTAACACCTTTGTATTGGTTCCTCGTAATAATTTTTTAAAATATTTTTCCTCTGTTTCCTGAATTGCCAATACATAATCTGCCCGTCGCAAAACTTTTCTTTCGCTTAATCGTGATAAGGAATCGCTCCATTTCTTTCGCATTTTTTTTGGAAAAAGCTTATCTCTTCCGGCGAAAATATCATGCGTATCAATTACCTTAATATAATCTTTTCCAATATCCTCAAATACCTTCGAAAAGAAATAATATTCCAACCATACCATATCATATTTTCTGGTTCGAAGCTGTGTCTTAACGCATTCTCTCAGTTCCTTGGTACAAAAGCCATCTGCAAGCAAATAAAACTCCGGTGCTGTCTTGGGCCTGTTTATAACTCTATGGACAATATGCTCCAAATAGTAATCTCTTGGAGAAACCTCCTGCTTTACCAGATGAATCATATGTTCCTCACCAATCATAGACTTCATTTGATCCTCTCCGGAAAGACCATACATATCATAATACAAAAAGTCTACAATATAACCACATGTTTTCAAATGACTGATTAAATTATTGATACGAACCTTATTTCCTTCATCTAACGGCCAGAAGGGAACCGAAGAGATCATAAGGATTCTTTTCTCACCCATAGCAATTCTCAATTTCCAATTATATTTTTATTTTCTAAAGTTCCTGATAGTAATCCAGTATTTGCCCGGAAAAAACTGAAAAAGCATTCTGGCTGCAATAGGTTGTATATGCATTCGTTTCAAGCTTCTTTCTTGTTTCAGAATCAAACAGCAGCTCTTTAATCCCGCCGGCAAGATCATCCGGATTCGCCGGTTCCACTAAAATACCATTTTCCCCATCTATAACAATCTCTGTTGTACCTGCCACACGGGTTGCTACCACCGTCTTCCCTACGGAAAATGCTTCAATCGGCGTCAATGGATACCCTTCCCACAGTGAGGAAAGGACAACAACATCCATGTACTGCATAATTCTTCTCACATCATCACGACGCCCTAAAAACAGGATTTCATCCTGAAGCCCCATCTCTTTCACAAGATTTTTTAGGTGAGAAGCTTCTGATCCATCGCCCACAATAATAAACTTTACCTTGTCACAAGCCGCCTTTACTACAGAATAGGAACGAATAAAGTATTCCATTCCCTTCTGAAGTTCCAGCCTTCCAATATTTCCAACCAAATGATACCCACGGTCTTTCCATTTCTGCAATTCCGGGATCTCCTCTTTAGATGCTTCATAAAACTCTACAGAATTGTGAATTACTGTAATCTTTTCTTTCGGGATTTCATAGTACTCTGTCAAATTGTCTCGTACCGACTCTCCGCATGCAATCAGATGTGCTTTTCCATAAGAATATCTTGTCAGGAATTTTTTATTTTCAAAGATATTATGGGCTGTGGCGACATGAAGAAACGGATATCTGCCATAGAGCAGTCTCGCATAAAATGCTGCCATCCTGTGATGTGTATGTACAATTGTGATTTCTTCCTTCTTTAAAATCTCACTAATAACAGCAGCGGTTTTACAGATGATTCCCGGTGTTTTATTCTCCATATTGGGAATCATATAATGTTTTATGCCCATTTTTTCCAATTGCGTCACATAGCTTCCACCGTTAGAACAGACAACAATCTTATGTACACGATCTTTTAAAATCCTGCACAACTGAAGAACAACCTTTTCCGTTCCCCCAATTTCCATTGTCCGCAAAATAAACAGTATATTCTGCTGTTCTAACTGCATGATATCATAAACTCCCCTATAGCTTTCGCCGAAATAGTAACGTTCTCAGAATCTGTTTCCTCATCAGTATAACACCTTTTGGGACGTTTGTTTGTAAATTATAAGTTAGGTCATTGTAAAGCTTTGATGATCTGTTCCAGTTCTTCCAGGTCAGCAGGCAGAAAAACCTTGTTCTTATCTTTATAAATATGACGGACATTTTCAAAGAACTGAATTGCCCGTTCATAATAATGAGATTCGGGATATATCCTTTGAAATTCCTTTTCGAATAACTTTACTAAAATAATAAGATAAGGCTCTTTCCCATATAAAAATTTAGGTGTAGCCAAACAAGTGGAAACGACAGATATCAGGATCTGATTTTCAATCCCCGGAAGTTCTCCGGCTATGCATTCCCATGGAGTGATTGTTTGAAGCAATGTTCCTCCGGGTACTTCCTCCATGCTTCCTCTCGGATGAACCTTTATGGTAAAGGTTCCTGCATACTGTTTTATTATTTCAAAACAGTATCTCTCCTTTTCCGCAATACCGGGCAGATGATAATCAGCTGCCAGAGGCTGGTCAAAATATATGATTCTCTCATACTTACCGATATCTTTTCTGAAATGAAACAGCCTTTCATACTCATCCATAAGTTCCTGACAATTTCCCGGTTTTGGCATCCCCTTAACGGTCTCTTTCGTCTGTGGATATAAGGATGGTTCCGTCAGATATTTACATTCACAATATTTCATGATCTTACACGCATCCTTATCCCGAGAAAGAATATATTCTCCAATTCCCTCCTCGACGCACTCAACCGGAAGCGAATATCCCACATACGCTTCCAGTGCATAGGCTGCCGCACTGTACTTATAAGCAATAATTCTATGAAATGTAATATCAAAATCATAATCAGGGATATATTTTAAAAGCGTTTCCCTTTTATCTTCAGAAAAGAGTTCCCATAATTTAAACCTGATTCTTTCACCAAACGTCACAGGATATTTAATATCAACATATCGTTCCACATAAATTATCTTAACTATTTTTGATGTTTTAGTGGCATTAAAATTCAATTCAAATTTTGTTTCTGAACAGAACATATCCCTCATGATGAACAAGACACATTCCTCGTCAAACTCATGATATACAAGATTCAGACCATTCATCAGCTGATAAGGCGTTTCACAGAATAATGCTATCAATTTTTATCCCTTCCTCTCCGCCAGAAAGCAATCTTATTCCAGAGTATTTTTCTTTCTTCCTTTCGTAAAACAATAAAATAATCCAAAATCAGAAGGACACAGCCGGTAATGATACAGGAACCTATAAGACCTGCCCAGGTCACCGGAAAGGTCAGAAGCTTTTTCATCCCTAAACTTATGAAGATAGAACCTGCCACTGAAATGATGTTCCTAAGAAGATCCGGATAAAAACCATACCATGGAAGTCCAACGCACTTTGCCCCATACGGTACAATAATAAAAATATTTCTGAGCATACATAATGCAACACTAACCCCTGCAATGGCATAGATGCCCAGACTGGTAGTTTTTACCAGAAGAATTGTCATGATAATACTGACCAGACCGGTACCGACTACCGTAAGGGATGAAAACTTTAATTTATCGGTTACTGTAAAAATGTTAAAAATCACCTGTATGACCGCACTGATCAGGCAGCCAATAATTGTGATACATGATAAAATATATAACTGGTGGATATCCTCAGCTCCTTCCGGAAGCCATAAGGTAAAAAACACATCTGCGTAGGCATATAAAATACCATATAAAATGATATCAAAAAATAACAGGATTCTCATATTACTTCGTGCCGCAGCCAGAAAATGACTGTTATCTTTTTTTGCATACAGAATCGTAAGCTGTGGCAAGAAAACCGCAACAATATATCCAATCATGGCTACTACACGATTAGGAACAAATTTGGCAATGGCCAACGTTCCCATTGCGGCTTCTCCTACCAGCCAGTTGGTCATCAAAAGATCCAGCTCGGTTAATGCAATGGAACCCACCCTGCTGACTACGTTCCATACACCGGAATGAAGCAGTTCCCTGATATGCGAAATACTGAAATCCTTTCCGGATAATCTTAATTGAGGGTAAAATCGATGGGAGGATTGTAGTGTTCTCAATGCATAAAAGAGAGTACCAATGGCAGTTGCAAAGCCAATGTACCATACATGCGTTGGTAACAGTAAAAACAGAAGACTTAAAATAGCGGCCTTCAAGAGCAATGCTTCAATATTTCTTTTTGATTGTATATCAATACGATTAGCGGCAAATAACCCAGCAACGGATACCGCAGATATTAAGCCAATGATCAGATGAAAAAACAGGAACAGCCATAAAAGACGGATATCTCCTACCAAAGAGGCATTGATCCGTACAACTTTGGTGATAAAAACAAGGAGCAGTGCTGCAGGAACCGATAAAACCAACGAAATAGCAATATTTGCAATAATAACGGAAGAATAATATTTTCTTGCACTATCAAAATCCTTTTGATGAATTTTTATCGTAATAAATCTTCCGGCCATGGAATTCAGTGCAACAGCTGCCAGAGACGCATAATCCACAAAATTATTCCCCAGGGACACAAAACCATAGGCCTCACTCCCCACACGTTCAATGATAAAAGGAGTCAGCAGAAAATTAATGGCAAAATTCACTACAAAGGCTGTAAACTGTGCCGCAATATTGAATGCCATTTGTTTATTGTCACTATTTATCCCCAAATTATTTTTCTCCATTTCATACAGCATTGCTTTATCAAACGAAGAAGTTTGAAACATCTTTTATCAATAAGAAAAGCAATAATTTTGATTCTAAAAGAAAGCGAAATCTTCTTTGTCATACAATATCGTGCGATACGCTTTAATCTCCTTTGATAACCAGACAGTTTCTCTTGTTCCATGGCAGAAAGTTTACTACTTTCTTCATATCCATTTACTATCTGTCTTGCGGCAAGAGCAAAAGCATAGGATGCTTCATCCAACATCTCCTTCCTGATAAAGAATTCCAGCCGGATGATAAATGCCTGTAATATATCCAGTGAAAAAAATTCCTTAAAAGATTCTCCACTTCCGTTATTCATAATACTTCCATAACGCTGTCTGTAATAGTACAGTTTCTTCGGACAGCAGGCAATCCTTTGTGCACGCTGAATCACCTTATGCAACAGAAAAACATCCTCATAAAGCTTTCCCACCGGATACCGGAGTTTTTTGAAAATATTCCTGTCGTAAAGCTTATTCCACGCCACAACTCCATATATATAAGCCTCTTTATGATGTATCTCCCAGAATCTTTTCGGTGATACCACCTTTCTTTCAGGAAATGTTTCCCATGAAAGGAGTGTCCTGCCTTCTTCATCTACCGGTTCATACCCGCAAACCGCAATCTGCGCGTTCGCTTTTCTGATCTCGTTAACAAGATACTCTGTCATTTCCGGTGCAATAAAGTCATCAGAATCAACAAACATGACATATTTGCCGGTGGCACAATCCAACCCATAATTTCTGGCTTCAGATAATCCACCATTCTTCTTATGGATCACAACGATTCTGCGATCAAGCTTTGCAAATCTTTCGATGATTTTATCACTGCCATCTGTCGATCCATCATTTACAATAATAATTTCTATCTTCCTGTATGTCTGACTACACACACTGTCTAAACACTGTGCAAGATATTTTTCCACATTATAAACAGGAATAATAATGCTAACCAGATAATCCATCGCTTTTTATTTTCTCCAGAATCTGATATCAATCAGCTTTTCACTTACACATCCGGCTAAATACGGAAAGAAGGTTCCTATCCATGAAAACACCTTCACACAAAGGGATATATTGGACTGCTGCCGCAGCTGCAAATCATTTCTTCGGATTTTGCCAAGCAGAATTTTCTGTGCCTTTCCTGCTTTCCTTGAAATTCTGCAATCCCGCTTTAATAAATAATAATATCGAAACAGCGTATCCTGATACTGTTGCAGAGCACGCCCCCACAATGCCTTTCCACCGATTTTATAAAAGTAATCCAGTCTTTCCTCATAATTTTTTATGGCGTTCAATTTTTTGATGGAAAATTTTCCCCGTACCGTACTTCCGGGACTTTGATAATAGTAATAGAGCTGTTCATCTGCAAATACGACTTTTTCTGCCCGGTCAAACAGATGATGCATGATTGCCATATCTTCAAAAGTCCGCCCCGGTATAAGCCGCAAATCCCGGAATAACTCTGCCCGGAACAATTTAATACACATGTTCTCCAGTGCCGGAAGCTTGTCCGAAGTAAAATATTTAAGATAGCACTCTCTTCCGGAATAGGTTCTCACCTTCACTTCCGCCGGGGAAGTCGCCGGTGAAGCAATTGTTTCTTCCGTTCCTGTCTTCCATCTGCAGCTTACAATATCAGCATGATATGTAATTCCATATCCAACCATCCTCTCTATAAAATGATCGCATATAAAATCGTCAGAATCAATAAAAGAGAACCATTCCCCATGTGCCACATCCATTCCCAGATTTCTTGCTGCCGCCTGTCCTGCATTTTCCTGATGAAACACCCTGATCCTGTCATCTTTCCCGGCATATTCTTCGCAAATATCTCCGCATCGGTCAGGTGAACCATCATCAACTAAGATGATCTCCAGCTTTTGATAAGTCTGTCCAATAATACTCTCGATACATCTTCTAAGATATTTTTCTACCTTATAGACAGGAACAATCACTGTTACCAACGGATTCTCTGAATATCTTTCCATATCACTCACAGCTCCAGCAAATATAATTTGATTCTGTAAAACCAGGTGGTCACTTCCGCCTTAAAGGCACTGTAATGCCTGTATGCTCTGAGATAATAACGAAAGCTCTCCAGTTTCATGTGAATTAGTTTTTTTCGGGTATAAACATTCTTTACTGTAGTCGAATGATCATGAAGCACACTGATCCCCGGACAGCAGGCACATAAATATCCCTTTCTCAAAAGGCGTTCTGCCAAAATAACCTCTTCTCCATATAAAAATGTTCTTTCATCCAGATCACCGGCTTCTTTCACTTTTTCCAGATCAAGCAGCATACAGCATCCCTGCGGGCGATAGACATATCCATAACCTCCCCGATTTTTAAGCTGCCGTCCAAGTTTTCTGTAATGAAACATCCCAAAGGTGAAATCAAAAAAGGACGGCCGTTTGCTTTCCCGGTTAAACAAATGCCCATCCGGTGCATAAATATCCGGATTGACAACTGCCAGATTTTTATCTTTTCTCAGTACAGAAAGCATTTTTCTTAATAGTTTGCTATCTTTAATAACAATATCATTATTCAATATCCACGCATAATGATATCCCTGTTCTCTGACATATCTTAATCCGATATTATTGCCTGCGGCATATCCTGCATTGGTCTCTGCTTTTAACAGCTGATAGTTGTCTGACTGACATTTCATAAGCTGCTGATAGGAATCGTTGGAAGAAGCGTTATCAATCACATAAATGTCATCTGATGCAACCTTTAAAACCTGATGCAGCATCTCAACAGCCTCAAGGGTTCTCTGCCAAGTATTATAATTTAAAATGATTACAGCCACTTCACCATTCATCAAATTAATTCCCTGTCCAAATTTTCTTCCAGTTCTGATTCCATTTTACTCCAATCTTCCCGGCAGTTTAATCCCTCCGGAACAGATCCCTTGTATAAACCTTCTCTATGATATCATTCAGTTCCTGCTCATAGCGGTTCGCAACCACTGCATCACATTTCTGTTTAAAGAGTTCAAGATCCGTTGTAACAGTGCAGTCTGCAAAAACAGAACCATCTTCCAGCGTCGGTTCATAAATCAACAATTCCGCTCCCTGGTTCTTTAATCTATGAATAATACCCTGAATTGCACTCTGGCGGAAATTATCGCTGTTGCTCTTCATGGTAAGCCTGTAGATACCAATGACAGGATCCTGCCCGTCACCGGCTGTGCCTCTCTGCTCCTTAACATCCTGGGCAATCTTCATAATCTGCCCTGCAATGTGATTCTTTCTGGTACGGTTGGAATCTACAATTGCCTCAATCAGGTTTTCCGGAACAGAGGCAAAATTGGCCAGCAACTGCTTTGTATCCTTTGGCAGGCAGTATCCACCATATCCAAAGCTGGGATTATTATAATAAGCTCCGATTCTTGGATCGAGACAGATGCCATCAATAATACTTTTGCTGTTTAATCCCTTTAATTCCGCATAGGTATCCAGTTCATTAAAATAAGCAACTCTCAGTGCAAGATAGGTATTGGCAAACAGCTTTACTGCCTCCGCATCTGCATATTCCATAATCAATGTAGGAATCTCTTCTTTGAGTGCTCCCTCCTGCAGCAAGCAGGCAAATTCCTGTGCTTTCTCCACCAGCTCCGGATTATTTAAATCCGTACCGACAATGATTCTGGAGGGATAAAGATTATCATACAATGCCTTGGATTCCCGCAAAAACTCAGGGCTGAACAGGATTCTCTTACACTTCAGCTTTTCCTGTACCATATGAATAAATCCCATAGGGATGGTTGATTTTACAACCATGACAGCATCTTTGTTATATTGCATCACTAACTTGATGACCTTTTCTACTGCTGAGGTATCAAAATAATTTTTTTCTTCATCATAATTGGTCGGTGCTGCAATAATGACATAATCTGCATCAGAATATGCAGCTTTCGCATCCATCGTTGCAGTCAGATCAAGTTCTTTCGTTGCCAGATACTCCTCAATCTCTTTATCCTGAATAGGAGACTTCTTCTGATTTATCATCTCCACCTTTTCCGGAATAATATCAACTGCCGTAACCTGATGATGCTGTGCCAGCAGGGTTGCCAGAGAAAGTCCTACATATCCTGTTCCTGCCACTGCAATTTTCTTCTTTGTACTCATCTTCTCTTCCTCTCAGATTTTATCATAATGATTAATGTGATATGGATGTCAAAAATCCAATTTCGCAATTGTTTTTTGTCAGATTGTATAAATAAGACTGTTTGATTGACTTATGTGCTGCGGAAATGAGACTCTGTAAATCGTGGAAGCCTTTGCTGAACACGATTTACATGTTTAGAGGCTCATTGAAGCGTTTAGCACATCGGAAAATCAAACATCTTATTTATGCAATTTGACAATATCAAAAAACAAAATGGATTTTTGACAGCCAATTTCTCATCTCTAAATAGCGTAATATGCTGCCACTTTCTTCACTGCATGAATTACATCTTCTACATCCTGATCTGTCATTGCGGGATACAGGGAAATACTTAAGATGCGATTATAAAGTGTTTCCGCATTGGGGCAAAGTCCCCTCTCGTATCCCAGTTTCTGATAATGCGGGAACCAGTATACCGGTACATAGTGTACCTGTGGCTGTACGTTTTCTGCTGCCAGTGCATTGAAAAATTCCAGTCTGGAGCATTTAAGCCGTTCCGGATTCAATTGCAGGATATACAGATGCCTGCAGGTATCAGACTGTGAAATTTCTTTTTGGATGATCAGCTGCGGGATATCTGCAAATGCCTCATTGTACCGTCTCACAATTTCTTTTCTTCTGGTCTTAAAACGTTCGATTTTTTTCAGCTGGCTCAGCACCAGTGCAGCCTGAAAATCTGTCATACGGTAATTATATCCTAAGGAACACTGTTCATAATACCATGGTTCCGGATGTATTTCTTCCATCTGCGCTTCCTCATGGGTAATTCCATGTACATGGGCAAGGTATGCTTTCTCATAAAGATCTTTCCTGTTGGTCAGGACGGCACCGCCTTCCCCGCCGGTAATGGTCTTTACCGGATGAAAACTAAATGTTGTAAGGTCTGCCATACTGCCGACTTTCTGCCCGTTATAACTGCTGCCAATGGAATGTGCCGCATCCTCAATCAGAATCAGATGATACTCATCACAGATCTTTCTGATCTCTTCCATCGCCACAACCTGTCCTGTAAAATCAACTGCAACAACCGCTTTGGTACGCTCCGTAATATTTGCACGGATGCTTTTCGGATCAATATTATAAGTCTCAGGATCAATATCTGCAAATACCGGCTTTGCACCACAGTATAAAGCACAATTAGCACTTGCCGCAAAGGTAATCGGTGTTGTGATCACCTCATCCCCTTCTCCTACCCCGGCTGCGATACAGGCACAGTGCAGGGCTGCAGTTCCATTGGACACCGCAATGGCATACTTTGCACCGGTATATTCACACAATGCTTCTTCCAGTTCCCCGATCTTAGGTCCACAGGTAAGGTAATCCCCCCGTAACACTTCAACTACTGCCTGAATATCATCCTCTTCAATACACTGCCTTCCATAGGAAATTCTCTTTTCCCTAACCGGGCTACCGCCATTAATTGCCAGTTCCTCTAACATAACTATTTTCCTCTTTTCTCTTTCATGTTACAGATGTCGAAATTCCTTTTCAGGGGTGTTCATGTCAGCTTGCATATATCAAATGTTTAATTAACTTATGTGCTACGGAAATGAGACTCTGCAAATCGTGGAAGCCTTTGCTGAACACGATTTGCGTGGTTAGAGGCTCATTGGAGTGATTAGCACATCGGAAAATTAAACATTTGATATATGCAAGCTGACACTATAAATACCCCCTTAATAATAAATCCTGTGATTTTCGTACTGTGCTTCCATGGTATACTGGATCGACAACCTCTTTAACTGTTTGATATCAACCATGGAAAGCATTACGGATGTATGTGCCTGACATCCTGCCAATTTGGGTAACTGTTCCAAAGCCAGTGCCGCCTCTTTATGATCCGCTGCACTGATGGACAAGGCAATCAGTACTTCATCCGTATGAAGTCTGGGATTCCTGCTTCCAAGGTATGCGGTCTTCAACCGCTGGATCGGTTCCAGAGACTCTGCCGCAATAATATCCAGCTCCTGATCAATTCCGGCAAGTGCTTTCAATGCATTTAATAACATTGCCGAGGTTGCACCAAGCAGTGCCGAGGTTTTTCCTGTAATGATTCTTCCATCCTTCAGTTCCAAGGCAGCTGCCGGAGACTGGGTCAGTTCCGCCAGTTTTCTTGCAGCCCCTACCACTTTGCGGTCTGTGACAGAAATCCCTGCCTGATTCATAATCAATTCAATTTTATAGACTTCGTCCTCCTGGGTATGTCCCTGCAACAGTCCATTCACCGCAGCAAAATATCTTCTGATAATCTCCTGGCTGGAAGCCTCTTTACATACCTCATCATCGCAGATGCAGTTTCCTGCCATATTAACACCCATATCTGTCGGAGACTGATAGGGACTCTTTCCATAGATTTTCTCAAATATTGCTTTCAATACCGGGAAGATTTCCACATCCCTGTTATAATTTACCGTTGTCTTTCCATAGGCTTCCATGTGGAACGGATCAATCATATTGACATCATTCAAATCAGCAGTTGCCGCTTCATAGGCAAGATTAATCGGGTGCTTCAGCGGTACATTCCAGATTGGGAAGGTCTCAAATTTAGCATATCCGGCATGAATGCCGCGCTTATGTTCATGATACAGCTGGGAAAGGCAGGTTGCCATCTTTCCGCTGCCGGGTCCCGGTGCAGTAATGACTACCAGCGGTCTTGTTGTTTCAATATATTCATTCTTCCCAAATCCGGCTTCGCTGACAATATGGGAAACATTATTGGGATATCCTTCAATCACATAATGCAGATAGACACGGATGCCCAGCTTACAAAGCCGCTGCTTGAACAGATCCGCACTGGCTTGTCCTGTATACTTTGTAATAACAACACTTCCTACATACAGACCCTTTTCCTCAAATGCTTCAATCAGACGCAGTACATCCAGATCATAAGTGATGCCAAGATCTCCCCTGATCTTATTTTTCTCAATATCGGCAGCACTGATCACAATTACGATTTCTGCCTGTTCAGATAACTGCATCAGCATCTGCAGCTTGGAATCCGGATGAAATCCCGGCAGTACACGGGATGCATGAAAATCATCAAATAATTTTCCGCCAAATTCCAGATAAAGCTTATCATCAAACATCTCGATCCGCTCACGAATATTTCGCGACTGCATTTCCAGATACTTCTCATTATCAAATCCTATCTTGTCCAGTTTCTGTAGATTTTCGTCCATTTTTCCTATCCTTTCTAATATCATATCATTTATTACAATAACTTTTTTAACAATGGAATTTTTTTACAAATCCATGCTGCCAGACCCGAAGGTATGACAGTAACGATCGTAAGCAACGGAATGGATATCACCCGCGGCATGATATCCGGTGTCCAGTTTATATGGTTCATCCAATTAAGGAAAAGCGGATGTAACAGACAGATTCCAAGTGTCAGATCTGCCCCAAGGCGTAAACATTTACACAGCTTCGGATGTCCTTTCAGCCTGCTTTCCATTCCTTTTCCTGCCAAAAAAACGAAAATGGATGCCAGAAATATCATCGGTGTAAATGGTGTATTCAGAAAAGCCTCCATAACACCGCTCTTTCTGGATGCCATAACTCCAAGATACCCTGACAGCAGCATACAGGCAACAGCCAATATACATAATCCCCATCTGACACAGGCTTGTCCTTCTTTCCGGCTCTTTGACTGATGCAGGAAATGTCCCAGAATAAAATATCCCAGATATCCGGTAAACAGATAAAAATCTGCCCGCTCCATAAAATCTGCCAGAAGATATTTAAACTTAAAGTCATAATGCATCATGACCGGATAGCATATTGCAACCAGGAAAAATCCTGCCAGATAATATCTGCACACCTTCAAATCCCCAACTGCCGGTTTGATTAGTGGAACAAACAAGAATAGTACAGCCAGCATCAGGAAAAACCAAAGATGATAATAGCCTCTTTCCTGAATCAGTGCAAGCAGCAAATGATCCTTGATGTTTCCCGGAGTAAAGGCAATCCCCTGCTCGACCATAATCACGCACTGAAAGACCGCTTTCCAGAAGTAATAGATCAGAAAAAGTCTTGCAGCCTTATGCAATAGAATTCTCCTAAGGTCAGAGGGATGTGTCGGATCCAGTTCCAGTGCACCGCTGAGCATTACAAAAAGGGCAACCCCTATAAATGCCGCACCATTCCAAAAATTTGCCCAAAAATATTCCATGGAATACAAAGACAGTGACTCCATGCCCTGTGCAGACACATGAACCATAACAATCAGAACTCCTGCCACAATCCGTAACAGGTCAAAATAAGCAATCCGTTTTGAATCTTCCATTACCAGCTCCACACTACAAATACACGATCTATCTTATGATATAAGATAATCTATTATAAAATAATAATACTTGCACAACTTAAATCATTGGCAAGATCATATACTTTTCCCGTTTCCAGCGACATAACCTTCGGGCGCAGGACTGCATTGGGCACATTTTCTACCACACGTGCCGTCTCTCCATTACTCAGTGCCACATCGGAACCTACAGGATAAAGAATGACACTTTCCATAAAGCACCGCATAATGTTAATATCCAGCTCTTCTGTCATGGACATAATCATTTCCACGGCATCTCTTGGAGAAAAGGGTTTTTTATAAGGCCGTTCCGTTACCAGGGCATCATAGATATCAGCAATGGATATGATCCTTGCAAACAAAGTGATCTTCTCTGCTGTAACCTTCATGGGATATCCTCTGCCATTTGCCTTCTCGTGGTGCTGTAATACCCCTAATTTGACCTCCTTTGTAAGGTCCTCCTTACTCTCCAAAATATGATATCCGAAGACGGAATGCTGCTTCATCAGTTCAAATTCCTCATCTGTCAGTTTTCCCGCTTTGTTCAGTATCTCATTAGGAATCTTGGATTTTCCAATGTCATGTAAAAGTCCCGTTATTCCGATTTCATAAACCTGCTTGTCATTCAAACCATACTTTCTGCCAACAATCATGGACATGGTAGCAACATCCACACTATGTTTGAAGGTATACTCATCGCTGACCTTCAGTGCACTGATATCCACTGCTACCGCGTCATTATCAGAAATCGCCTTCATTAAATCATCCGTAATACTTTTGGAAGCATTGGTAAAATCAGGAGACTGCGTATCCTGATACAGATACTGGATTCCCTGTGCGACACGGTTTCTTACACTCTCCGAGATGGTTACCTTGGCAGGATCGTCTACCTTGACCTTTTCATAGACTTTTTGTGCAGCCGCAGAAATCTTTGGTTCCTCGGGTGCAGCCACCTCATCTTCCGTTCCCTCTCGTATATAAACGCCATTTACGCCAATCTTTTTTAATCCATCAATATGGAACTCTTCCAACGGAGTGTTCCGGGCAATCAAAACACGCCCCGCACGGTCAATCATTGCCTGATCGATCACCATGCCCGGCTTCAAAACTCTTATCGGAATAAATCTCCTCTTGATCAGCGTTATGCCCAGCCTTTCCTATAAAACAAAAATATGCTTCGCAATGCACACCTCGATGGTCACATGCATTGCTCCACAATGCCCACCTCGATTTCATCTCGGTGTACGTGCTTCGCACTATATGTGACCGCATACTACCCAACTGCATTTCATGCAAGCATGACGCAGTTGGCTAGTATACGGTCACATGCATTGCTCATTGCTAACGCTCATTATATCATATCCCCTAAAAAAAGTACATACAGCCCTTTTACCGAACGGGATTTATATGGGTATGCTGTCTCTTATGCACAGTGCACCCCAGCCGACCTGGGGATTGGGATACTCCCGGATACCCGAGATTCTGCGCGTTCCCCTGATCAGATATGCTTTTACCTTCTCTCCGTATAAAAATCTGTCATTGCCCTGTACAACGCCCCATTCCATCAAAAGTGCTGCCCCGCCTGTCACATAAGGTGCAGCAAATGATGTTCCGGTAAAGCCATCATATCCGCCTCCGGGTACTGCGGCAAGCACATTAACCCCGGGTGCGGCAAGCTCCGGTTTAACCATATCATTGATAAACTGTGAGGAGGCATTTTCTCCTCCGGCAATCATATAACCTCTTCCGGAAAAAGGAGCATAGGCATTAAAAACAGGATCATAGGCTCCTACGGTAATCATTCGTCTTGAGGTAGATGGTATGGTTAATGTGCCCACCGGTTCAGACTGAAAGAATCTGGTATCCGCATTCCTCGCAGAATAGGATGGAAGATAAAGATTGATTGCCCCATTTCTGATCTCTTCCCCCGTAATCTCCAGATTCCAAATGCCGGCAGGCAGATACCCTTCCTCCGTAATAAAATCCAGATAGATCTCCTGTACAGTACTGTAAGGCAGTGGTTCTCCCAGATATACCAGCACAGTAATTCCGCTGATCAAAATCCGCTGTGTCCCCATCATCTCTGCAGCAAGCTCTCGCCGTTCACCATTCGGTGCAGTCAGGCTGATCCGCATCGTATCTGCATAGCTCTTCCATATCTGGAGATTCAATGACGGGGTAAGAGCCCCCACAGACCATGAAATTTCCTTTTTCTCTTCTGTGATCACACCTGCATAGTGTCCTCCGGAATCTGCCTCATTCCCGCTTCCTACGCAAACGACATTTTTTCCGATTTCTGAAACATTATCCATAAATCGTTCCAGCAGACTCGTACCGAGATGATTGCCATATACATTTCCAAAACTCAGATTCACAGACAGTGGACGGTTTTTGGTCTGTGCATATTGAACCATAAATGTCATGGCACGCATCAGCTGCGTTGTTTTCGGGAAGGAATCCGGTAAAGGAACACCCAGTTTTACCACCAGCAGTTCGCTCTGTGGTGCCACGCCGATCTGCGAACCGGCCGCAATAGAGGCAACGGCAGTGCCATGTCCGCTGGTATCTCTTGTCACTACCGTTCCTTCTGCAATGGACGCATCCAGCATTGCCTTTGTAAACAAAACCCCGATAGCAAATCCCTCCGGTGGAAGCCACCCCTTCTCAGCATCCGGCACCAATGTCTGATCCCACAGTGCTGCAATTCTGCTTTTTCCATCAGCAGTCAGAAATTCCTCATTCCTATAATCAATACCACTGTCCGCAACACCTATCAAAACACCTCTGCCTGTCAGGTTAAGTCCTCCGTCTGATACTCCCGCCAGACAGATTTCCCTGCGCCCATCAATTTGCTGAAAATACAGTCGCTTTGGTACTTCAATATATTCTACCTCCTCCAGTCTTGAAAACGCCTGAATCAGATCTTCTCTGATTGTTACAATCGCATATCCTGCCACCAGTTCTTCTATGACAATTTCATCCGATACCGCTTGTCTCAGATCCCCATGATATTTGACGATCAGCTCCCAGCGTCTGGTCAGGCTGTCATAGCCCACATCAAGATTCTGCGACCGTTCTCTTTCTTCCGGTGTCACTTGCAGACTTAAGTTTAAAAGATTTTCTAGTTTTTGGTTATCTTCTATTTTCTCTATATCCATATCCTATTGTATGACAAGGACACCGCTTCTTATGTCCGTTTTCAATCCTTTGACACTTCTACGGCTTTGATGGTAAAATAGGCATATGAATAAACTTACAGAGCAGCCTAATATGGGATACCCGGTCGGCGTGTATTATGTCGAACTGAAAAAAATGTATATGAAGAAAGTACAGTGGCACTGGCATCCCGAACTGGAGATCAGTCTGGTTCGTTCCGGTACGGCTGTTTTTGTCATTGGAGAAAAGCAGATTACAGTCACTGCCGGTTCCGCTATCCTGATAAACGGCGGACGCCTTCACTCAATCCTTCCGGATTCTGACAAAGAGGAGACTTCTCCCTGTGTCATCCTGTCCATTCTGTTCCATCCGCATTATCTGTTTGGTTCTATGGACTCATTTCTCGCCGCCAAATATGGCACCCCTATTACAGAAAATCCAGAATTTTACTATACATTATTTTGCCCGGAAGACCGCTGGGGAAAACGCGGCATTGAATGCATCAATGCCATTTTGAATGCCAATCTGAATCAGTCCTATGGTTATGAGCTGGTCACCAAAAGCCATCTTTGCAGCTTTTGGATGCAGCTTTTGGAAAAGACAGACATTTTCAGAAAAAATACAACGCCTTCATCGCTCTCTGTTTTGGATGAGGAACGCGTGAAAGACGCCGTATCATATATTCATGAACATTATAAAGAGCCGATTTCCTTAAAAGATATTGCAGACAGTATCCATGTCAGCAAAAGCGAATGCTGCCGCTGTTTCAAACGTGCAATGCAGATTTCGCCTTTTGATTATCTTCTGATGTACCGGATCTATGAGTCTGCCTGTAAAATGCAGCGTGATGATGCCGAAGCCGGATCAATTCACTCGCTCGCTGTCTCGGTTGGATTTCATAATACCAGCTATTATAATAAGATTTTTAAAAAATATCTTTCCTGTACACCAACAGAGTATCGTGGAATCATCAGAAAAAGTCACCGTGATGCTTTAAATCCTTATGGCATTCCTCTGGCAAGACTGTAAAAACCTCCAAACGAAACCTCTTTTCCGATTGTAAACCCAATTTATAAATATAGTTGACAATCCAAAAACCATGTGCTACAATCCGAAACTGGAGGTGGAACAAAATGGAAACGAATGAAAAAAGAAACAAAAAAACACTTGATATTGTATATGTCGGCATTTTTGCTGCAATCATCGCAGTCTGCTCCTGGATTTCTATCCCTTTAACTGTCCCAATTACTTTGCAGACAATGGGTATTTTTACAGCAGTCGGCATTTTAGGCGGGAAACGAGGGACATTATCAGTTCTGATTTACATTCTTCTTGGAGCTGTCGGAGTTCCGGTATTTGCAGGTTTTTCCGGTGGAATCGGCGTCATTCTCGGAACCACCGGCGGTTATATCATCGGCTTTTTATTTTCCGCTCTTATTATGTGGGGAATGGAAAAACTATTTGGAAAAAGCCAGATCGTTCTGGCAATCTCTATGGTAATCGGTCTTTTGGTCTGCTATGCAATCGGTACCGTCTGGTTTATGGTAGTATATGCAAAGACCTCTGAAGCAGTAGGATTAGGAACCGTCTTAGGCTGGTGTGTATTTCCGTTTATCATACCTGACTTAGTAAAAATTGCAGTTTCTCTCTTTCTGACCAACAGATTAAGAAAGGTAATTCAATGAAAAGTGATTCCGTAAAAGACAGCTTTATAAAATTAAGGGCACATCATGGGATGTGCCTTGCTTTTTTTGAAGGAAAAGGATATAGTGATGGCTTCTGTGCACATATGCAGTCGGTTTTAAACATGCTACAGGACAATCCCGAAATACAGGTAGTCACAGGAAGCGATCTCATCTGCAGTAAATGCCCCAATTTACAGGATGGTATCTGCACTACCCCCGACTTAGTGAAACAATATGATACCCGGGTTTTATCCCTGTGTGGACTAACCGAAAATACCAGACTTACCTGGGAAGAATTTTCAGCTCTCGTAACAGATAACATTTTATCCTGCAAAAAACGTGAATCCATCTGCGGCAGTTGCCAGTGGAATGATATCTGTAGTTCAAAAGAACCTTCCTATCGTCATTGATTGGTGTTTTTTCATGTGTTACAATATGCATAAATCAATCTAATCAGAACATGGAGCAGGAGATTCGTTACTTATGACAAAGGATTCCGTTCTTACTATTTTACGAAATGAAAACAATTATATATCAGGTGAAGCAATCAGCCATATGCTCGGCATCAGCAGAGCAGCGGTCAACACTGCCGTAAAAACCCTGCGTGCGGAAGGCTATGATATATTGTCTTCTACCAATAAGGGATATTATCTGAATGCAGTCCCGAACTGCTTAACCAAAAATGAGCTCTTGGTCTACCTTCCTAAGCAGAGAATGCAGTCCGTATTATGTGTAGATTCCGTAGATTCTACCAACAACCGGTTACGGGAACTGGCATTGTCCGGGGCACCGGATGGACAAATCGTCATTGCCAATGAACAGCTAAGTGGCCGTGGGCGGCGTGGAAGGAACTTCATTTCCCCCAAAGGCAAGGGTATCTATTTATCCATGCTGTTTCATCCCGACAATGTACCAACAGATGTGATAGAAATCACAGCATGGACAGCCGTAGCAGTCAGCAATGCAATTCAAACAGTCTGTGGGATCCGCCCCGGAATAAAATGGGTCAATGATCTGCTTGTCAATCAAAAAAAGATCTGTGGTATTTTAACCGAAATGTCTGTGGAAAGCGAAAGCGGTTATGTTCAATATGTCATCATAGGAATTGGTGTAAATGTCAATGAAACCGGGATGGATTTTCCGAAAGAATTAAGGGAATCTGCCACCTCTTTATCTGCTGAAACGGGCAGCGAATACTCCCTCGCACATCTTGCCTCCGAAATAATTAAGGAGCTTGATTTTATGCGGAATGCATGGCCGCAGGAAAAGCAGTCTTATTTAGATGCTTACAGAAAAGATAACATTACGATCGGAAAAGAAATTTCCGTTGTTGATCATGCCGGAGTAAAGCAGGCCACTGCTACCTCTGTCAATGATGATTTTTCATTAAATGTCCTCTACCCTGACGGAAACACAGAAAAACTCTCCAGTGGCGAAGTCAGCATCCGCGGGCTGTACGGCAAAGACTGACTCTCGATGCAGCCTTTGCCTCATACATATCATTCAATATCCATACAATATTCTCCAATATGGTTCATCATATTTGTCAGTTTAATAGCATTTTCATCATCAAGATAGCACTCCCCGTCACCGGTAGAACTTATCTCTGACATTTCAAAATCTATACATGTATACAATGAATACTGCCCTATATCGCATCCACCGGTTGCTTCTCTTATAAATTCTGAATCATAACTGATACGGAAGATCAAATCCCATATTTTTTTATAATATAATTCATCAACCTGCTTAACAGGAGTATTTTTATCATACACTTCATGATAAAGAGCATCCAGGAATGCATCCTCATAGGAATCAGATCCAGTTATTTGCTTTTCTTCATCAAAATTATGATTTGATAAATCAAACTCATACAGATATCCATATCCATCAATAAAATAACCTGAACACTGATATCCCTCGGCCCAATTTTGGTATCTGCTTATAAGATAAATCCGGTCCTTTGGATAAGCATCTGTTTCATCACAGACAGTATTAGTCTCCCCTTCTGTTTTACATTCTCTACCACATCCGGCTAATCCTAATAGCACTACTAACAGCAATGTCCAATATAATCTTCGTTTCTTTAACATAAATATACCCTCCTGCAATTTCATATTAAAGATACGAATCCGGGATGCTGTTTTTCTGGGGAACCCTTCCATGCATATTTATCTATATTATTATATTTATCAAAGATTTCTCCACCTTTTTCCTGATTTGTCTACTGACAAACCCACGAATACTACTCTATACTATATTCAAGTTAGAAATCATGCGGAGGGAAAGCTTATGCTGAAACAGATAACTATTGAAAATGCACATCTTCTGCCCGGATTTTTTAAGGAACGTTCTGATTTAAACCGGGCATATCTTATGGAACTGAAAGCCGAGAATTTGCTCCAGAATTTCTATCTTGAAGCCTGCGTGCGTACAGACCGGGACATTTCGGAAATGCACCTGGGCTGGGAGTCGCCCACCTGCCAGCTACGAGGACATTTCCTCGGGCACTGGCTCTCCGCTGCTTCCATGCTTATTGCACAGAATAATGACCGGGAGCTTAAGTCTAAGCTTGACAATATCATTGACGAACTTGAACGTTGCCAAAAGCTCAACGGTGGAAGATGGATTGGCTCTATCCCCGAAAAATACTTTGAAAAGCTTGAAAATAACGAGTATATCTGGTCGCCCCAGTACACCTTGCACAAAACCCTTCTGGGACTTTATCACAGTGCTATCTATGCTAAGAATGAAAAAGCACTTGATATTCTCAGCAATGCAGCTGACTGGTATTTGGACTGGACTGCAGATATGCAAAATAAAAACCCCCACGCTGTTTACAGTGGTGAAGAGGGTGGTATGCTTGAAGTATGGGCAGGTTTATATCAGCTAACGAAAGACGAAAAATATTATACCCTTGCAGAGAGATACTCTCACCCGTCAATTTTCAAAAAACTTTCTGACGGCGACGATCCGTTATCAAACTGCCATGCAAACGCAAGCATCCCATGGGCACATGGTGCAGCGAAAATGTACGAGGTCACCGGTAATGAAAAGTGGCTTTCTCTTGTAAAAAGCTTTTGGAAATGCGCTGTCACAGACAGGGAAGCCTTCTGCACAGGCGGTCAGAATTCGGGTGAATTCTGGATACCACCCCACAAGCTTGGTATGTTCATCGGTGAGCGTACTCAGGAATTCTGCACGGTCTACAATATGGTGCGTCTTGCAGACTACCTGTTCCGTTTTACGGAAGAAAGTAAGTATCTTGATTATATCGAGAAAAATCTCTACAACGGATTTCTTGCCCAACAGAATAAATTCACGGGAATGCCGGCATACTTCCTTCCTATGAAGGCCGGCAGCACAAAAAAATGGGGCACCAAAACCCATGATTTTTGGTGTTGTCATGGCACAACAGTACAGGCGCACACGATTTATCCACAGTTGTGTTGGTATGAAGACTGCGAAAACAACCGTCTTGTGATTGGGCAGTACATCAACTCAGAGTACAAACGCAGTGAAAATATTACCGTCCGCCAAAGCGTTGACATGAAGTATTACAATGACGGCGCTTCTTTTGACGAGCATGATGACAGCAGAATGTCAAGATGGTTCATTAAGATAAATGTCAAGACCTGCAAGCCCGAAAATTTTACTTTATCAATGCGAATTCCCATATGGATTGAAGGAAATCCGATTATATATATTAACGGCGAGCAGATGAAAAATGTAACCGCTTCCAACGGATACTTTGATATTAATAAGACTTGGGAAAATGACACTGTTAACATCTATTTTCCTGCGACCCTTACAATGACCTCTCTTCCCGATATGCCACAACTTACAGCATTTACGGAGGGACCCGTGGTGCTTGCAGGACTTTGCGATAAGGACTGCGGAATTTACATGGAAAATGAATCTCCCGAAAGTGCTCTTACTTACATTACCGAACATACATACAGCACTTTTCCGTGGCAGCAAAGCGTATACCGTACAGTAAACCAACCCGAAAACTTTGATTTTGTTCCGCTGTATGATATTACAGATGAGCAATATACCTTATACTTCACCAGAAAAAATTTCAATTGATATTCTTCCGACCGAAAGATTTTTTATACTGAGTGGGCGTGATACCCTCAAGCTGTTTAAAAACTTTCATAAAATATTTTTCATCCGAGAAACCACAGGAAAATGCGGCTTCTCTTATTGAGACATCATAATTTGAAAGCAGTGTTTTCGCTGTTTTTATTCGCAGCTGATTTGTATAACGCACAATGGAGATCCCCATGCTTCGCTTGAACAGAGAAGAAAGATAATCTGTACGATATCCCACTGCATCAGCAATTACAGCAACATCAAAGGATTGATCATAGTGGTTTTTTATCCACTCTCTTGTCGAGATCACGGCTGTGGGAAATTTGTCAGAGCTGTCCTGATTACGGCAATATTCTTGAGAAAGTTCCATAAGAAGCAGACTCATTGCATAGTCACGCATTTCTTGCAAATATAGATTTTCTTCAAGTGATAAGTCCATAAGCTGATGAAAAAGCTGTGCTGTTCGACCGGAATCAGATAAATGTGACGTTTCAGGCAAAATATATGTATATTGTTCGCTCTCACCGTTTACCATTTCAAAGCTACAATCCGATCGAAAATGTGCCCACAGATAGGACAATTTTCCTGCAGAGGGACGATATCCAAAATGTTCCTCGCCCGCTTTAAGAAAGACATATTGTCCTGCTCCAAGACAATATTCAACACTATTTGCAGTAATATAAAGTGTTCCCTCGGTTATGATGATAAGCACATTCTCATCAAATCGGCGGCGGTGATGTATAAATCCCGATGGACTCATAAACTGTCCGCAAGCAGAAAACTTAAGCGGATTTTTTGTTTTACAGCCAAAAATTCTCGGCGGTTGATTACCGTATTCCATAGCCCTCTCCTTATCTTAACTCGGCGTACGCTTCTTCCGATACTGCCTCACACCACTCATTGGAACAATCCACTCCCGGCACCTCAATTGCCAGATGGGAAAACCACTCATCCGGAGCAGCCCCATGCCAGTGCTTAACCTCCGGGGGAATATTAATGCAGTCTCCCGGTTTCATTTCTATCGCTTCTTTGCCTTCCTCCTGATAGTAACCCCGCCCGGCTACGCATACTAAAATCTGTCCACCACCGCTTTTTGCATGATGAATATGCCAGTTATTTCTGCATCCGGGTTCAAATGTCACGTTGAAAATGCCAACCTGCTCTGTGGATACCGGTGCGAGATAGCTTTGTCCTACAAAATATTTTGCAAATGCATCATTGGGCTGTCCAATCGGAAACACCATCGATTTCGCATGTGCTCTCATAGCCTCATCTTCATATGGCAAATCCCCTTCTCCCGGTTGCCAGACTTCCTTTGCCAGATTAAAAACTGCCCATCCCTTCGGCCAGCCCGCATAAAATGCCACATGGGTAATAATTGCTGCAATTTCTTTCTGCGTAACGCCATGTGCCTTTGCGTTCTGCAAATGAAACTTAAGTGACGAATCTGTAATACCGGATGACATTAACGCCACTACTGTTATGATGCTTCTGGTCTTAAGGTCAATATCCTGATTATTCCAGTTCTCACCGAAAAGAATATCATCATTAAAATGAGCAAATTCCGGTGCAAATTCTTTCAGTGCATCTTTTCCTGCTGTTTGTATAATCTTTTCCATTTCATTCACTTTCTTCACAAAACCGTTGCTTACGAAATACGTTTTACCCACTCTGCAATTTCCTGTTTCGTGGGCTTATGAAATACTCCGCCTTCTACAATCACCGCATCCGGTGCAGATGGCTCAAGCTCGCTTACCGTATTTCCGAATCCACTTCCACCGGAAGTTGCAAACAACACAATCTTTTTCCCCGAAAAGTCATAGCTTTCCAAAAATGTATTGATAATTGTAGGGGCAACATACCACCAGATGGGAAAACCTAAAATGATCTCATCATATTTGTCAATCTGAGCATCTGTATCCATTATTTCCGGTCTGATTTTTTTGTCTCTCATCTCAACACTGCTTCTGGATTTTTTATCCATCCAGTCTAAATCATCCTTTGAATATAACTGCTTTGGTACGATTTCATACAAATCGGCCTCTGCTGCTTCCGCAATCATTTCTGCTGCTTTCCTTGTTGTTCCACTGGCACTGAAATATGCTACTAATTTTTTACCCATTGGTATCCCTCCTTACACATTGATTATATTCCTCATTATCTAATTATGTCTAATGCTTATATTAAATCGTTTTCTATGCCTCAAAGGCATGAATTTCTTCTAAAAACTTTTTCACCGCCAGGGAATATGGTACATTTCTTCTCCAAGCGATTACTGTACTTGCTATGATTTCAGGATACAGTCTTCTTTGAATCAGCAAATCCTCTCTCCAGTACTTCGCAGCGCCCTCAATGGAAACCGGATATCCCAGTCCGTGAATTGCCATAACACCGGCATTGGTTCCAAGATTACTGGTAAAAGAAACATGAAGCCGGTTGAAATCCTTCCCAAACCAGTTTGCAAGCTCACTCTGAACATTCAGTCTTTTAGGAAGAATCAGCGGTTTATCCAAAAGATCCTCTTTTGTAATATATTCCTTCTCTGCCAATGGGTCATCCGGCTTTATACCAACAACCCAGTGATCACTCTCCTTGATTCTGATATAATCCAGACCTTCTGTATTGACGGGTTCCATAAATAATCCAATATCCACCAATCCCTGATTCATCATGTCATATACCGAATCTGCCGTTGCTGTATGTAACACGATCTGCACCATTGGGTATTTTTGCTTATAACCCTTACAAATTTCTGCTAATGTTTCAACAGCAGCAAACTCACCACAACCGATTGTGATTGTACCTTCCATCAATTCTTCTTTCACCCTAAGTTCATCCAGCATTTTTTCTTCCAGATCAATAATCTCCAAGGCTCTCCGTTTTAATAATAGGCCAGTCTCGGTAAGCGTAATGCTGCGGCTCCCTCTAATGAAAAGAGCTGTTCCAAGTTCCTCCTCCAGGGCAGCAAGCTGTCTTGAAAGTGTAGGCTGTGTAATATTCAATTGTTCTGCAGCTTTTGTAAAATTCTGTTCCCTCGCCACAGTTAAAAAATATCGTAATATCCTAATATCCATCTATATACGCCTCTTTTCTATAAACACATAGTCATATATGGTGGAATACATAATATCCCATCTTTCAGACATAAATTGCGTGGATGTATAATATAGCATTCTCCTATTCTTGATTTATATTTTTCTTTAAATTTAGTCAACGATGAGGTGGTATATCTCTTTCCTGATTTTACCTCTATAGGAAACATCCTGTATTTTAATTTGCTGTTATTAGAGATAATGAAGTCTATTTCAATATCGTTTCTATGCTTTTCTTCAGAATAATGCGTATAAAAATACAGCTTGTGACCATTTGCCGTTAACATCTGAGCGATAACATTTTCATATAGCATTCCTTCATTCATTGATAATTGATCATTTAATATCTGACGATATACCGCTGCTTCAAGAAGCTCATTCTCATCAAATGCATGACTTACCAGTAAGCCGGTATCACCCATATAACACTTTACATAGGATCTGACCTCATTAATTGAAAGTCCGACATTCGGATCACTACACAAGAAACATTCATTGGAAATCATAGAATCTGACAACCAGAAAAATGTTTCACTATATTGATCTGCATAACTCCCTTCCTGAATATCTTTGAAAATAACTCTTTTTTCATGTTGTGATAACAAACCGGGAATCTGATCAAATATACTAAGGACCTTACTCCTATACTGTGCCTTTATCTTCATAATATCGTTGCGATAAAGTCTTAGGATATCTCTTTTTTCAGCATCTACCAAATTAAAATCCTTACCATTTGTTACAAATAAAGCAACCGGTTTAGGCATGCCGCCAACCAGCATATACTGTTTGAATAAAAGCATTGCTTTATTATGCATACTACGTTCCAATGGTTCCTTTTTGTTAAAACAATTTCTAATATATTCTACTATTAGTTCCTCTCCAAGTGCCCAGGCAAATTCTTCAAAATCCAATGGATACATGCATATGCTTCTTTCTTCCGAAGGAATCACGATATCTTTAACATTTTCTTTAACAGATATTAAGGAACCTGTTTCTATATAATCATATCTCCCATCTGCTACCAGATATTTAATAGCAGCTCTTGCCTGTGGGAACATCTGGACCTCATCAAATATAATGAGTGATTTTCTGTTTACAAGTTTTTTACCATAATAGGTTCCGAGCATCATAAAAAAAGTGTCTAAATCACTCAGATACTCCTTAAAATATCCTTCTACGATCTCATCCTTCTTAGCAAAATCTATAATAATATATGTTTCATATTCGTTTTTTCCAAATTCTTCACATATGGTAGATTTCCCAATTCGTCTTGCTCCCTCTATCATAATAGCCTTTGTTCCATTGCATTCTTTTTTCCATTCCAATAATTTTGAATATATTTTTCTTTTTAATATCATGATTACCCTTCCCATTATACGTATATTTGTTTTCTTATTATTTTCTGATTATGCGCATATTATATGCCATTTTCAAATTATACGCAAGTATAAATAATATTTATATTTCGATTATACGCATATATAATTTTATTATTCTCTCGTTACCTGACTCTTATTCATAAAATCAAAAAGGCTGCTCAAACATCTTTTGCGTATGGTTCAATAAAAAAAATAGGGTGGTTTTTATACCACCCTACTTAAGTCATCTTCAGAATTTAGACCTGGAAATATGTCATCAGCTCTTTCAAATCATTGGACATCTGCTTCATATCTTCTGCCTTAACAGATACATCCTTGACTGAATCGGCAATATTAGCGACACTCGCCGTTACCTCTTCATTGCTTGCTGCATTCTCCTCACTGATAGCACTCAGATCATTAATATTGGCGATGATGTCATTCTTGATGCTTTCCAGCTGAACTGTCCTCTCATGGATATTGGAAGCTACTCCCAAGCTGCCTTCAATGGAACTGCTTAATGCCTCAAAACACCTTTGTGTTTCTGTAATATTTTTCTGTTCCATATCGATAATCTCGCGGATCTCTTTTGATAAGCTGACAGAAATACCGGACTTCTCAAGAATATTATCAGCAATCTGTTTGATTGCTTCTGCACCACTTGTACTTTGTTCTGACAGGTTCTTAATTTCTCCGGCAACAACAGCAAATCCGCTTCCTGCCTCACCGGCATGAGCTGCTTCTATGCTTGCATTCAGGGACAAAAGCTCTGTCTGGTTTGCAATATCAAGAATCAGCTTAACAGCTTTGTTGATTTCCAGAATAGCTTCGTTTGTATTCTGAATCTGCTCTGAAATCTGTTCCACAGCTTCTACGGACTTATTGGAGCTGTTAAGCACCTCTTCCATAGAGCTCGCAGCTTTTTCATTAGCCTCCTGCATTCCCCGTGAATGCTCATTCAGATTTTCTACCTCAGCACTGATTTCATTAATATTATTACCCATATCTATTGCTTTGGAATTAACATCCTGAACATTTTCTGCCAGGGAAGTTGCCATTACAGCTACCTCTTCTATGGTTGTGCTAATCTGGTCGGCACCTGAGCTGCTTGAGGAAGCAATGTTGTTCAATGCATCAACAGTAGACTCCAGATCATTTGTATTGGAATCTACTTTATTCACTACATCACCAATTTTGGACTGCAGGGTTTTTGCCGATTCAACCAGCAAACTTATTTCATCCAAAACAGAATGACTTGTAATCTCCTGTGAAAGGTCTCCATTTGCAATGGTAACAATAGCATCCGTAATCTTTGCCAAAGGCTTTCTAATCAGACCAGCCACCAAGAATAAAATTACACCATATACAATCAAAAGGACTGTATCAATAACGTACATCTTCTTTTCCAGAGCTGCCGCTACATCACTGACTACTTCAACTCTCTCACCCGCAAAACCCATACCAATTACTTCGCCATTTTCTGACGTGATCGGTACATAGCAGACATAATACTGATTACCTGCAATTTCTACTCCCTTTGTTATGTAAGTTTCACCTGATTTTACGATATTCCAAACTTCGCTGTCAGCTTTTGTTCCTTCAATACGATTACCACTACTATCCTTGATGGATGTGATATATCTCGTATCTCCCTCAAATAATGTAAGTTCAATATCATTCTTCTCCAGGGAATCAATGAACTCATACGATACATCATCTTTATAAAGAGCACCCTCCCGGATATCTCCAATAAAATGCTGTCCTACAGAAGTTGCACATGACTCCAGTCTTGAGTAGGTACTTTCCTCAAGGTTATCCGCCATTGTGTGAGATGCAAATATTGTCAGAATAATATTTGCAGTCAACAGAGGAATGAAGCCAATAAGCAGAACTGTGTGTCGAAAATTAAATCTTCGTTTTCTCGTTTTCATCCTAGTAACCCTCCTTCTCATATACAACTTCTCAGTTGTACGCTTTCATCACCTACTGCTATAAATAAATAAGAGCTTCCGTCTGAAATTAATATCTTCTGAAGCTCATGTTTATTTTTATTCTAATGCATCATTGCAGTCCGATTTTTCATAACCCCAACTTGTAATTATAATAACACGTTTAACTGAATTTGTAAACGGTTTCAGAGGATTGTTTAACATAAAACAAACCAGTCCGATGTTACTTTATTTCTATCCAGAAAACTTTGGGAGTCATATTATATCTCGGAATATCAGATATGGAAATCCTTCTTACAAAAAACGGTCATGCCTGATATAAACAGAACAATTCCACCAATTAGCAATACGAATACACCTGCTGTGGCACTGCTCTTTCCTGCGACGATTCCCTCTGCATCAAAGAATGTGAAAAATGTAAAGTATTTCGCTTTTTCTGCGCTGCCGCCCATATTTGCAAGCATTTTCAGAACATACATCAATATGGGGATGCCTGCTCCAAATCCAACACTGTACTTGGTCTCTGAAAATATACAGGACGCCAGGAAGCATATACCGCCTATAAATAAATGCAGACACAGTAATCCTGCATTAAGAACCAACAGTCTTTCCATATCCAATTCACCGGGGAAATAATGTTCTGCACATCCAATCTCCAGAAGCAGGATGTATAAATTCAAAATCAGTATGCCGCTCAACAACACTGTCATCTGGGTAAACACAACCGTGCGACGCTTCACCGGTGCTGCCAGAAGTGAAACCATGGAATTATTATCCGCATACTTTGCAATCAGTCCATTGCCCTGCAAAATGCAGAACAGCATCGGGAAAATAATCAGGATAAATCCATACAAATAGGAACACATAAATCCCAAAAGGCTTGTTGCCCCGGCAGTCATTCCTACTGCAGCCATAAGTTCCGGCAACAGTTCTACATAGCTATCAAGCAGTTTTGCAAGCTCCGGCTCATACATACTGATAATCACTGAAACATATAGCGTCATAACGGCAGCCAGAATCACAAGCAACTTAATACTGCCTTTCATTCCCCGTTTATACAGTGCTCCGTTAATCATTTTCCTCACCCCCATAGTAATTCATAAAAATTTCTTCCAAGCTCTGTTTCGTTGTAACGGTAACCTTTCGTCCTTCCCGTTTTCCCTGAAAATCTCTTGCAAATGCTTCTGCAAGTTCTTCCGTATCCAAGGTAACGGTGTAAGGATGAACATGGCGATCCCGTAATGCCTCCACCGAATCTACTGCAACCAGCTTACCACCCCGGATAATACCAATACGGTCACAGGTGCGCTCTACTTCCTCGAACATATGACTGGACAACAGAATGGTTTTCCCATGTTCTTTTTCCTTTGCCACAAATTCAATAAATTTATTCTGCATCAATGGATCAAGTCCACTGGTAGGTTCGTCAAAAATAAGTATTTCCGGATCATGCATCATCGCAGCAACAAGTCCCAGTTTCTGCTTCATGCCCTTACTCATTTTCTTTACCTTTCCCTTCGGGTCAAGCTGGAAAAAATCTAATAATTCATCTTTTCGGCTCCCGGTTTCAATCTTGCGATACTTTTCCATAAATCTCAGATATTCCATCCCGCTCATATCATCGAAAAAGCTGATTTCACCCGGAATATAGCCTAATCGCTCCTGAATCTTATCCCTATCCTTCCAACAATCCAGACCATCAATATTACATTTTCCTGACTTTGGTTTCAAGAACCCCATAAGATGCCGGATGGTGGTAGTTTTCCCTGCGCCGTTCGGGCCAAGAAAGCCAAAAACTTCACCTTCCCTGACAGCAAAGGAAACATCAAATATACCTTTCCCATTCCCATAATCACGGGTAAGATTTTCAACACTTATGACACTCATAGGTACTCCTCCTCGCATATCAATTTAAGACAACCAGCTTTGTCACTTTGGGTAAGTTCCTCAAACTCTTTTTCGAAATCCGGTGCTGTATTATCGTTCCACATTTGAATTGCTAACTCAGCTAATATTCTTGCTTCGTTTTTTTCCGCAGCTTTTATCATATCATTATCCTCGCCAAATACTAATTATCAAAGAAAAATACATCAGCCGGTGTACCATCCCCATAATCCACATCTTTGTCAGGATATTTTTCTACCAAACGATAATTTCCGTTTGTATATTCTGCAATGATCTTATTCCAAAAATGAACAGAAGCGAGATTATGTGGATGCCTTTTCAACTGCCATTTTCCATGATGCTGATTTAATACTTGGAAAACAGCTTCTTTTCCATATCCTTTTCGTCTGTACTTATTCATAATAAAAAATTCTGATAAACAAAAATCTGTTTTTTCGTCCGGCACTTCCGGATAATCGCTAATAAGTATTAAGCCTGCTAATTTATCATCGACCTTAATTAAATATGGATATCTGTTTTCTTCTTCAAAGTAACTATCTAAATACTCATATCCATATAAACCATCATCCTTCACATCTGTTTTCTCCCATTGAGAAAACTCATAAAGGTATTTTTCAAGAAGATTCCTCATCGTATCTCTATCTTCTATTTTTGCTTCTATGATTCTCAACATGGAAATACCTCCGACAGTTCTGAATTGTATCTTACATCAAATGAATATGCATCTTTCAGAATTTCGTACATAAGCCCTTATTGTAATCAGTAAATTTTCTAAATTCAATGTCCATATCATCTGCCCCTGGAAATTCATAATTTTCTGTATCTTTAAACAAAAAGCAGTCCTTGCGGACTGCCAAAACAAATGAATCAATATATCTGTTCCTCTACATACTCATAACTATGCTCATACATAAATTCCGGCGAGCAGTCAATATCTCCATTATTCCAAGTTACAACGCCATGATCTACATTAGCAGTCTTAAACACATCTTCTTCTTTTAAAGGTTCAAACGCAGATCCTTTCAGCTCTGTTGCATCAAAAAGCCGCGTTTCACCGTTGGAAAATGTCAGAAGCATCATCATATCACGAAGAACCTTAATATCTGTTATTTTTATTGATTCCTTCGGTTCTCCACCATAAACGAAATCACCAGAGAAAAACATAACAACTACCTCTCTATACTTTCTTATTTATTTTGCACAAAAAAGCCTGTATTTTAGCCATT
>JBJELZ010000171.1:0-1727 GCA_051879415.1 Lachnospiraceae bacterium | reverse complement strand
ATAATATTCCGCAATATATCAACATATAATTGATATATTGCGGAATATTTGCTATAATATGCGAAAGTAAATTGCGTAGTATATAAGGAAGTGATGTAAATGAAGACTTGTAAACAGAAAGCTTTGGAGTGGGGAATCAGCGAAAGAACTGTGAATGACCTGTGTAAAAAAGGAAGAATTCCGGGCGCGGTGAAGAACGGTGGAAGATGGCAGATTCCGGATGAGGCCATAAAACCGGAGGATGGACGCATTTCCAGTGGCAGATATGTAAGAGCAAGAGGACAGGAAAAGCTGAGATCATTGCCGATTGGCATCTCTGATTATGCACGGGCACAGTCTGAATATTATTATGTGGATAAAACCTTACTGATTAAAGAATTTCTGGATAAAAAGCCGATGGTATCCTTGTTTACCAGACCGCGTCGTTTTGGTAAGACTTTGAATATGGATATGCTGCGCTGCTTCTTTGAAATATCGGAAGAAGATACCAGTAAATATTTTGAAGATACTATGATTTGGCAATGTGGAGATGCCTATACATCTCATCAGGGGAAATATCCGGTTATCTTTCTGACTTTTAAAGATGTAAAGTTTGACAGCTGGCAGGCTACTCTTGATAAAATAAAGGATCTGTTACAGGCAGAATTTGGAAGACATGCGAAAATCCTGAATGGCAGTCAGCTTGCGGATTATGAGAAAGAGTATTTTTCAAAAATGTTAAATGGCAGCGCATCCTATATAGATTTGACGGTTGCACTTGAGAAACTCTCAAAGATGCTGGCAAGTTATTATGGAGTTGCTCCTATTATTATTATTGACGAATACGATACACCGATCCAGGAAGGATATTCTAAGGATTTCTATAATGAAATTATCGATTTCATGCGGGTATTCTTTTCAGGAGCGTTCAAGGATAATAGGAATCTGTCTTATGGATTTCTTACAGGCATCCTGCGAATTGCACAGGAGAGCATTTTCAGCGGATTGAATAATTTGAGCGTCAACTCGATTATGGATGAGGACTATAGTCAGTTCTTTGGTTTTACATCTTCAGAAGTTTATGAAATGCTTCAGTATTACGGGATGACAGATAAGATGGAAGAACTGAAGGAATGGTATGATGGATATCTTTTCGGTAATGAAGAAATATATAATCCATGGTCCGTTATAAATTATGTATCAAAAAAAGGTATTCCACAGGCCTATTGGGTAAATACAGGAAAGAATGAAATTCTTGTAGATGTGCTTCAGGCTGCCACGGAGGAAATAAAAGGTCAATTGTATGATCTGCTTCAGGGAGAGTGTGTAATTACCAGAATAGATCAGAATGTGGTATACAGAGCCCTTGCGGAGGATCCGGATAACATCTTCAGTCTTTTACTGGTTGCCGGATATCTAAAGACACCGAAGAAAGAGCTGCAGCCGGATGGATCATATCTGTGTGAGGTTTCTATTCCGAACAAAGAAATTGCTGCCGTCTATAAAAGTGAAATCCTGTTTCATCTGATGCAGATCGGTGCAATTACAAGAACAACTGCAAATAAAATCGCAGAGAGTTTATTTGCATGTAATTATACGAAATTGCAGAAAGCCATTGCGGAATATCTGGATAAATCTGTAAGCTTTTATGATGGAGGAACCGAGGGCTTTTACCATGGCCTGGTATTAGGACTGATCGCATTGATGGATAATCAGTATAGAATCAAATCAAACAGAGAATCCGGAGA
>JBJELZ010000170.1:0-1732 GCA_051879415.1 Lachnospiraceae bacterium | reverse complement strand
ACACTCAAACCGGACTTTGGTTCCAATCATTCCGGGATAACGTTCCAGTGATTCCGGCAATGTTCCAATCCTTTATAATAAGATTATGCATCGTTTTTCGATGTAAATCTATTATAAGGAGGTCACCTATTATGACCAAATATCGCGAGATCCTTCGGCTTGCAAGCCTGGGGATTAATCAGACTGGCATTGCCAACAGTTGTGGATGCGCCAGAAAAACGGTACGTAATGTATTAAACCGTGCAAAGGAACTGGACATCACATGGCCATTAAAAACCGATACCACAGATGCCGATCTGGAAAAAATCCTTTTTCCGGATAAATATATTCCATCTGTGGAGCGCAGATATCCTGATTACGATTATATCGATAAGGAAATGATGCGCAATGGAGTCACTTTAAAACTACTCTGGAATGAATACTGTGAAGAATGCAGGCAGATAAACCAATTGCCTCTGATGTATTCACAGTTCTGTTTTCATTATCAGAAATATCGCGAAAAAAACCGTGCCACCATGCATATCCCAAGGAAACCCGGGGAACAGATCGAGGTTGACTGGGCTGGCAAAACGGCAAAAGTGGTCGATCCTTTTACCGGAGATGTCATTCCCTGCTATTTATTTGTAGGTGTCCTGAATTACAGCATGTATGCATATGTGGAAGCTTTCTTTTCCATGGATATGGAAAGCTGGATCTCTGCTCATGTCCATATGTATCAATACTTTGGCGGAAGCACGAGGATGCTCATTCCAGATAACCTACGTACCGGGGTTGACCATAGTGACTGGTACAACCCAAAGATCAATAAAACTTACCATGAGATGGCAGAACATTATAATACTGCTGTTATCCCAGCGCGTGTCCGAACTCCCAAGGACAAAGCATCCGTAGAAGGAACAGTCGGTGTGATCTCCACATGGATCACTGCGGCGATCCGGAATGAAAAATTTTTTTCATTAGCTGAATTAAACAAGGAGATCCATCATCGCCTGGAAGATTTCAATCATGCACCTTTTCAAAAAAGAGAAGGCAGCCGATACAGTGTTTTTCTCGAGGATGAAAAACCTTTCCTTACCCCACTGCCGTCTGCCCCATATGAATTGTCCCAGTGGAAACAGGCCACTGTACAGTTTAATTATCATATATCTGTGGACAAGATGCAATACTCAGTTCCTTACGGTTTGTGTCAAGTAAACGTTGGCAATTATTCATTTTTCTTTATGACCAACATATTTTCTTTTAAAACCGCCGTCATTGATGGCAGTTTCAGGCTTAGTCCTCTTGTCTGTCTCTTAGCTGTCGGGAGCAGTTTCTGTCAAGGGCAAAGCCACATGTGGTGCAGCGCACCCTTGACAGAAAACTGTTCCGACAGCTTATCTGTAATCAAGAGGACTAAGCCTTTCTTTGTACTTCCATACATCTTTTTAACTATTGAACGCTCTCATAAATGCCTTGGTCGACGCACTTTGCATTGCGTCCAGTAACGGCATATGCATCCTGATTCTGTCTGCATAAAGATTTCCTTTTCCATCCTTTTTCGGTGCTTTTGCAGCACTTAGGATTTCTATCACTTCCCGCATTTGCATCGTAAATATCAATCCGTCCGTGTAGCGTTCAATTGTATTTATCAATTCCTTATTTTCTTTTCTGTAAAGCATTTTTGCAAGGTTGTTCGCACCTGCTTTTGACCATCTCATTCTCCGGTGCTTCATTCGCATTGTTATGACCGTGC
>JBJELZ010000169.1:0-39131 GCA_051879415.1 Lachnospiraceae bacterium | reverse complement strand
ACGGGCTTTTGCCCCGGTATCTGGAAATTGGAATAGAAATAGAAATCCCCTGTGTGTTGGAGGAGTGAGTGTTCAACCGGCATACAGGGGATTTTTGATTACTGATATATTTTTGTAAGGTGCTCCATTTTGGCTCCCATGTTGGCAAGCATCAGGTCAAGCAGTGTCAGTGCACACATGGACTCGACAACAACAACAGCTCTTGGTACAATCACCGGATCGTGGCGTCCTGCAATTTCGAGAACGGTATTTTCATGATCGTTGGTAATGGTTTCCTGAGCCTGGTAAATCGAAGGCGTAGGTTTTACATAAGCCCTTAAGAGGATGGGCTCCCCGGAAGAAATACCGCCTAAGATGCCACCGGAATGATTGCTTTGGAATGTAACCCTGCCATTTTCCATGCGGATAGGATCATTATTATCACTGCCGCGCATTTTGGATGCACTGATTCCGGCACCGATTTCTACAGCTTTTACGGCACCGATGGAAAAAAGGGCTTTTCCAAAGGCAGCATCCAGTTTGTCAAAGACGGGTTCGCCAATGCCGGCCGGAACATGCTCTATGGTACATTCAATACAGCCACCGACAGAATCTTTTTCAGAACGGCATCTGGCGATGTATTCCAATGCAAGCTTTTCGGCTTCAGGATCCGGCATGCAGACAGGGGAAGTACGGGCGTAGGACAAATCAAAAGCAGTATCATTGATTTCAATATCCCCGATGGAACGGGTATAAGCATTGATCTGAATTCCAAGCTGGTTTAATATTTTAATAGCAATTGCACCTGCCGCAACCCTTGCAGCGGTTTCACGGCCGGAGGAACGTCCGCCGCCACGGTAATCCCGGAAACCATATTTGGCATCAAAGGTATAATCGGCATGGCCCGGGCGGTAGGTTGCCGCAATATTACCATAATCCCCGGAATGCTGGGAGGTATTTTCGATGAAAAGAGAAATCGGAGTGCCGGTTGTTTTCCCTTCAAAAACACCGGAGAGAATGCGGACTGCATCATCTTCCTTCCGTGCTGTTGTGACTGCCGAGGTTCCGGGTTTGCGTCTGTCGAGATAAATTTGGATATCTTCCTCACATAAGGGAAGCCCTGCCGGACAGCCGTCAACTACGGCACCAAGTGCGGGACCATGGGATTCCCCCCAGGTTGTTACTGTAAAATGTTTTCCGAATGTTGAACCAGCCATGTGATTACTCCTTTTTATTCATGATTTCCTGTTGTATTTTAGAATGCAATTGAGAACTTTCTATGCTATAATACAATAAATGGAGGAATAATTCCATAAATATCATGCAAATTATTTCCGTATGCATCCCAAAAGTTTGGTAATGGGTGTTCTTCGGTAAATGATAAAGACATACAACAGGAGTATCAGAGATGGAATACAAGATTATTACAACGCAGGGCAATGCAAAGCGGGCTGAAATGAAAACGGTACACGGTGTGATTCAGACACCGGTTTTTATGAATGTCGGTACAGTGGCTGCAATAAAAGGTGCTGTTTCCACAGAAGATCTGGAACGGATCGGCACCCAGGTGGAGCTTTCCAATACCTATCATCTTCATGTAAGACCGGGAGATGAGATCATAAAGAAGCTGGGCGGCCTTCATAAATTTATGTCATGGGATCGCCCTATTTTGACGGATTCCGGGGGATTTCAGGTTTTTTCTCTGGCTGGACTTCGTAAAATCAAGGAAGAGGGCGTTTATTTCAATTCCCATATAGACGGACATAAGATTTTTATGGGACCGGAGGAGAGTATGCAGATACAGTCCAACCTGGGTTCCACGATTGCCATGGCGTTTGATGAGTGCCCCTCCAGTGTGGCACAAAGGAGTTATGTCGAGGCGTCTGTTGCACGTACAACAAGGTGGCTTCAGCGGTGTAAAATAAAAATGGCAGAATTAAATGCCAGAGAGGATACCATCAATCAGCAGCAGCTTCTCTTTGGCATTAATCAGGGAGCAATTTTTCCGGATATCCGTATCGAGCATGCGAAAAGGATTGCGGAGCTGGAGCTGGATGGCTATGCGGTCGGTGGTCTTGCAGTGGGGGAAAGCCATGAGGAAATGTACCATATTCTGGAGGAAACGCTGCCTTATCTTCCAAAGGATAAACCGACTTATCTGATGGGTGTCGGAACCCCTGCCAATATTCTGGAAGCCGTAGATCGTGGTGTGGATTTCTTTGACTGTGTTTATCCTACCAGAAACGGAAGACATGCACATCTGTATACGCATTATGGTAAAATCAATCTAATGAATGCCAAATACGAGACAGATGACAGACCTGTAGAGGAAGGATGTGGATGTCCGACCTGCCAGCGATATTCAAGAGCTTATATCAGACATCTTCTAAAGGCCAAGGAAATGCTGGGAATGCGCTTGTGTGTTCTTCATAACCTTTATTATTACAATCATCTGATGACGGAAATCCGTAATGCGCTGGATGCAGGACAGTTCCCGGCTTATAAGAAGCATGCACTGGAACAGATGCAGTCTGGAGAGAATGGTGCAGAGGCATAATGCATGGTAAAATAAAAGAAATTGTGAAAAAAACAGAAAACGCCTTGCTTATAAGGCGTTTTTTGTGTATGATAAGGATTGGTTTATTTTTATTTTAGAAAGACAGGAGGAGCATATTATGTTTATGCTTTTGGATGCAGCAACTGCCGATGCAGCACAGACCGCAGGCGGCGGAATTGGTTTTACACTGGTGTACGCAGTGGTTATGATTGTTATTTTCTATTTCCTTCTGATCAGACCACAGAAGAAGGAACAGAAAAAGATTAATGAAATGGTTGCCGGAATGGAGATTGGCGATGTGGTACTGACAACAAGCGGTTTTTATGGAGTAGTCATTGACATTACAGAAGAAGATGTCATTGTTGAGTTTGGAAGTAATAAGAACTGCAGAATCCCTATGAGAAAGTCCGCGATCGCACAGGTTGAAAAACCGGAATAAGAGTGTAAGTAACCGTGATAAGGCGTATCGTGTATGCGCCTTATTTTTGACGGTGGGAATGTTTTTTGTAAATAGGGATAAAAAGTGAGGTGTCAACAGATGAAATTAAATATTGTAGCCATTCCGGGCGATGGAATCGGACCTGAGATTGTGGCAGAAGCTAAAAAAGTATTACATAAGGTGGCCGGAAAATATGGTCATGAGATTGAATTTACAGATATTTTAATGGGGGGAGCATCCATTGATGTTCATGGAATTCCCCTGACAGAGGAGGCAATTGCAACAGCAAAAGCGGCTGATGCCGTTCTGATGGGATCTATCGGCGGAGATACCAACACTTCCCCGTGGTATAAGCTGCCTCCTGAAAAACGTCCGGAAGCAGGATTGTTAAAAATCCGCAAGGAGTTGAATCTTTTTGCTAATTTAAGACCTGCAGTTCTTTATGAGGAGCTTGCAGCAGCCTGTCCGTTAAAAGAGGAAATCAGTGCAGCCGGATTCGATATCATGATTATGAGAGAATTAACCGGTGGTCTGTATTTTGGAGAACGGAAGACGATTGAAGAAAATGGAGTCCGCAAGGCAATTGATACGCTTACCTATGACGAAAATGAAATCCGCAGAATTGCAATAAAAGGCTTTGATATTGCCATGAAGCGTAAGAAAAAGGTAACCAGTGTAGACAAGGCAAATGTGCTTGACTCTTCCAGATTATGGAGAGCCGTTGTCAATGAAGTTGCTAAGGATTATCCGGAGGTTACGGTGGAACATATGCTGGTTGACAATTGTGCAATGCAGCTGGTAAAAGATCCGGCACAGTTTGATGTGGTTCTAACCGAGAATATGTTTGGGGATATCCTTTCCGATGAAGCAAGTATGGTGACAGGTTCCATCGGCATGCTGGCATCAGCTTCCCTGAATGATACAAAATTTGGTCTTTATGAGCCCAGCCATGGTTCTGCACCGGATATTGCAGGAAAGAATCTGGCGAATCCTATTGCAACCATTCTTTCCGCATCCATGATGCTGAGATATTCCTTTGACCTTGACGAAGAAGCAGATGCAATTGATGCAGCTGTAAAGAAGGTGCTGCAGGATGGATACCGAACCGGTGATATTATGAGTGAAGGCTGTACGAAGGTCGGTTGTATTGAAATGGGTGACCTGATCGCAGAAAGAATTTAAGAAAACATCTAAAAGGAGAAAAAAGATGAGAAGTGATAATGTAAAAGCCGGAATGCAGCAGGCTCCACACAGAAGCCTTTTTAACGCCCTTGGATTTACCGAGGAAGAAATGAAGAAACCGATGATTGGAATCGTCAGCTCTTATAATGAAATTGTACCCGGTCATATGAATCTTGATAAAATTGTAAATGCTGTAAAGTTGGGTGTGGCAGAGGCCGGTGGTGTCCCGGTAGTATTTCCTGCGATTGCAGTCTGTGATGGAATTGCCATGGGACATGTGGGAATGAAATATTCTCTTGTTACGAGGGATCTGATTGCAGATTCTACCGAGTGTATGGCTTTGGCACACCAGTTTGATGGTCTGGTCATGGTGCCAAACTGTGATAAGAATGTTCCGGGACTTCTGATGGCGGCTGCAAGAATTAATGTTCCCACCGTGTTTGTATCCGGAGGACCGATGCTTGCCGGACATTTCCATGGACAGAAGAGAAGTCTTTCTTCCATGTTTGAGGCAGTTGGTGCCCATGCAGCAGGAAAAATGACAGAAGAAGAAGTACGGGAAATGGAAGAAAGGGTATGTCCTACCTGCGGTTCCTGTTCCGGTATGTATACAGCCAATTCCATGAACTGTCTGACAGAGGCTCTTGGTATGGGTCTTAAAGGAAATGGAACGATTCCGGCGGTTTATTCAGAAAGAATCAAACTTGCAAAGCATGCAGGTATGGCGGTTATGGAATTGTTAAAGAAGGATATCCGCCCCAGAGATATTATGACCAAGGATGCAATTTTGAATGCGTTGACTGTTGATATGGCGCTTGGATGTTCTACCAACTCCATGCTGCATCTTCCGGCAATTGCTCATGAAATCGGATATGATTTTGATATTGCCTTTGCAAATGAAATCAGTGCTAAGACACCGAATCTTTGTCATCTGGCTCCGGCAGGACCTACTTATATGGAAGACCTTAACGAGGCAGGTGGTGTATATGCGGTAATGAAGCAGCTGGCTGATATCGGACTGTTACATACAGACTGTATGACAGTTACCGGTAATACAATCGGAGAAAATATCAAAGATGCTGTTAATCGTAATCCGGAAGTTATCCGTACCGTTGACAATCCTTACAGTAAGACCGGTGGATTGGCAGTATTAAAGGGAAATCTTGCTCCGGATGGAAGTGTTGTAAAGCGTTCCGCAGTAGTAGAGGAAATGATGGTACATGAAGGTCCTGCAAGAGTATTTGACTGTGAGGAAGATGCTATTGCAGCAATCAAGGGTGGAAAGATCGTTGCAGGTGATGTTGTGGTAATCCGGTATGAAGGACCTAAGGGAGGTCCCGGAATGAGAGAAATGTTAAATCCGACTTCTGCCATTGCCGGTATGGGACTTGGTTCCAGTGTAGCATTGATTACTGACGGACGATTTTCCGGTGCCTCCAGAGGAGCATCTATCGGTCATGTATCTCCGGAAGCTGCAGTGGGAGGACCGATTGCATTTGTTGAAGAGGGGGATATCATCTCTATTGATATACCAAACAATTCACTGAATATTAAGGTTTCTGAGGAAGAGATGGAGAAACGTCGTGCTAACTGGAAACCGGTTACCAAGGAAGTAAGCGGATATCTTGCAAGATACCGTGAACTGGTTACCAGTGGTAATCGTGGTGCAATCCTAGAATTGAAAAAATAAAATAATTACCTAATAAATCATATGATAGAGAGGATAAGGTCATGCAATTAACAGGTTCGCAGATCGTTGTTGAATGTTTAAAAGAACAGGGCGTGGATACCGTATTTGGTTATCCGGGCGGAACGATATTAAATGTTTATGATGAATTATATAAACACTCTGATGAGATTACTCATATTTTAACGTCTCATGAACAGGGGGCTTCCCATGCGGCAGATGGTTATGCGAGAGCAACCGGAAAGGTTGGTGTCTGCCTGGCTACCAGTGGTCCGGGAGCTACCAATCTTGTAACAGGAATTGCTACTGCATATATGGATAGTGTGCCAATCGTGGCAATCACTGCCAATGTAGTGCTCCCGTTACTTGGAAAGGATACCTTCCAGGAGGTGGATATCGCAGGTGTAACCATGCCGATTACAAAGCATGGATATATTGTAAAGGATGTAACACAGCTGGCAGATACTCTTCGTAAGGCATTTGCCATTGCAAGATCAGGACGTCCCGGACCTGTGCTTGTGGATATCACCAAAGATGTTACTGCCAATAGCTGCGAATATACGAGAAAAGAACCGATTGTAATTGAGCAGCCTGTAAGATATACGGAGGAAGATCTGGATAAGGCTGTTGAACTCATCAGGGCATCCAAGAAACCTTATATTTATCTTGGCGGAGGTGCCATTATTTCCGGAGCTTCCAAAGAAGTGGCAGAATTTGCGAAAAAGATTGATGCACCGGTCTGTGATACATTGATGGGTAAAGGGGCATTCAACGGTAAGGATGAACTTTATACCGGTATGATCGGAATGCATGGTACCAAAACTTCGAATCTTGGTGTCAGCCAGTGTGATCTTCTGATTGCACTTGGTGCAAGATTTTCCGACAGAGTAATCAGTAATGCAAAGACATTTGCACAGAATGCCAAAGTTCTGCATATAGATATTGATGCAGCTGAAATTAATAAAAATATTAAGACAACAGCTTCTATTGTAGGGGATCTGAAAGATGTATTGGCGAAATTGAATGCCAGACTGGAACAGCAGGATCATAAAGAGTGGACAGATAAGATCAGACAGATGAAGGCAGATATGCCCCTAACCTATCCAAAGAGCAAATTAACCTGTCCGTATATCATTGAAACACTGGATAAAGTGACAGAGGGAAAAGCCATTATTACGACGGATGTTGGACAGCATCAGATGTGGGCGTCACAGTTCTATAAATACACTGAGCCGAGAACATTTTTGTCATCCGGCGGACTGGGAACCATGGGATATGGACTTGGTGCATGTATCGGAGCAAAGATGGGAAGACCGGATAAAATTGTATGCAATATTGCGGGAGACGGGTGCTTCAGAATGAATATGAATGAACTGGCAACCGCATCCAGATACAATATTCCGATTATCCAGATTATTATTAATAATCATGTTGTGGGTATGGTAAGACAATGGCAGACTCTTTTCTATGATAAGAGATATTCCCAGACCGTACTTGATGATAAGGTAGATTATGTTAAAGTTGCGGAAGGCCTTGGATGTACGGCAATTCGTGTTACTACGAAGGAAGAAGTGGAGCCGGCTTTGAGAAAAGCATTAGAGGTCGGCGGACCGGTGGTTCTTGACTGTATCATTGAAGAGGATGATAAGGTGTTCCCGATGGTTCCGGGTGGTGCACCAATCAGTGATTCTTTTGATGCAGATGACCTGAAAGCTAAGGGAGAAGCTTAAAATGCCTTGACGCATTCATAAAATCAGAGTAAAGTAATAGATTGATAGAATTCTATCATATGAAAAATAGGAATTAGTAAGTGATACATAGTTTAAGGAGGATACAGAAAGTGGGAAGAGTGTATAATTTCTCAGCAGGACCGGCAGTATTACCGGAAGAGGTTTTGAAAGAAGCAGCAGATGAAATGCTGGATTATAAGGGGAGCGGAATGTCTGTCATGGAAATGAGCCATCGCTCAAAGACCTATGATAACATTATTAAGGAAGCAGAAGCTGACTTAAGAGAACTTATGAATATTCCGGATAATTATAAAGTATTATTCCTTCAGGGGGGAGCAAGCCAGCAGTTTGCAATGATTCCCATGAACCTGATGAAGAATAAGGTTGCTGACTATATCGTAACAGGACAGTGGGCTAAGAAGGCTTATCAGGAAGCTCAGATTTATGGTAAAGCCAATAAGATTGCATCTTCTGAAGATGAGACCTTTTCTTATATTCCGGATTGTTCTGATCTTCCGATTTCTCCGGATGCAGACTATGTTTATATTTGTGAGAACAATACCATTTACGGTACGAAGTTTAAGACACTTCCGAATACAAAAGGAAAGACACTTGTTGCGGATGTATCTTCCTGCTTTTTGAGTGAGCCGGTTGATGTTACGAAGTATGGTGTCATCTATGGTGGTGTTCAGAAGAATATCGGACCGGCAGGTGTTGTAATTGTAATTATCAGGGAAGACCTGATTACAGAGGATGTTCTTCCGGGAACACCGACCATGTTGAAATATAAGATTCATGCTGACAATGATTCTTTATATAATACTCCGCCTGCTTATGGTATCTATATCTGCGGTAAGGTATTTAAGTGGATTAAGAAAATGGGCGGCCTTGAGGCTATGAAGGAAAGAAATGAAGCAAAGGCTAAGATTCTTTATGATTTCCTTGATGAAAGCGAAATGTTTAAGGGAACTGTCAGAAAAGAAGACCGTTCTTTGATGAACGTTCCGTTTGTTACAGGCGATGCTGACCTGGATGCAAAGTTTGTAAAGGAAGCTAAGGAAGCCGGCTTTGAGAATCTGAAAGGTCATAGAAGCGTTGGCGGTATGAGAGCAAGTATCTACAATGCAATGCCTATTGAAGGTGTGAAAGCACTGGTTGAATTCATGAAGAAATTCGAAGCAGAAAATAAATAACTCAAACTTTCCACTTGATTTTCTTTGTTACGCATCCAGAAGCGGAGTGCTTTGAAAACACGCTCTCGCTCCGTGATTTATGTAGCGGACACTAAATTCGCCTTTGGCTCATTAAGTGCCGACATAAATCAAGGGTTTTCAAAACGACATCCGCATTCTGTATGCTTTTTACCAATATTTTAATGTGGAAAGTTTGAGTAAATAAGTTTCCAGTGATTTACAGGGTTTTGTAATTGAAAATAATATAGAGAGAATAAGGAGAAAATAATATGTATAAGTATCATTGCTTAAATCCAATCGCTGCAGTCGGATTGAACCAGTTTTCAACAGATTATGCAAAAACAGAGGATGTGAATGAGGCACAGGGAATTCTGGTAAGAAGTGCTGCCATGCATGACATGGAACTGCCCGAAGGACTTCTTGCAGTTGCAAGAGCCGGAGCCGGAGTGAACAATATTCCGTTGGATAAATGTGCAGAACAGGGTGTAGTTGTATTTAATACCCCGGGAGCTAATGCCAATGCCGTTAAGGAACTTGTGATCGCAGGTATGCTGCTTGCAAGTCGTGATATTGTCGGAGGTGTTGAGTGGGTTAAGTCAGCTCAGGCAGATGAGAATATTGCAAAGACGACAGAAAAGGAAAAGAAAAAATTTGCAGGTACAGAGTTAGAAGGTAAGAAGCTTGGTGTCATTGGTCTCGGTGCTATCGGTATCAAGGTTGCCAATACTGCATTGAAGCTTGGAATGGAAGTTTATGGATATGACCCGTATGTTTCTGTCAATGCAGCATGGAGTCTTAGCCGTGATGTAAAGCATGTTGTTGATGTGAATGATATTTATCGTGAATGTGATTACATTACGATCCATGTTCCCCTGCTGGATTCCACAAAGGGTATGATCAATAAGGAAGCCCTTAATATGATGAAAGATGGTGTTATTCTCCTGAACTTTGCGAGAGATCTTTTGGCAGATGAGCAGGCTGTATTAAATGCTATTGCAGCAGGTAAGGTAAGAAAATATGTCACAGATTTTCCGAATACGACAACTGCAGGTAAGGAAGGATGTATTGTCATTCCTCATCTGGGTGCATCTACAGAAGAGGCAGAAGATAACTGCGCAAAGATGGCTGTAAAAGAAATCATGAATTATCTGGAAAATGGTAATATCACAAACAGTGTGAATTATCCCAATGTAGATATGGGTGTATGTGCTTCTGAAGGCCGTGTGGCTATCTGCCATAAAAATGTTGCAAATATGATTACAAAGTTTACTGCTGCTTTTGGTGATCTTGGCATCAATATTGAAAATATGATGAATAAGTCCAAGGGCGAATATGCATATACCATGTTAGACATTGCCGGAAAGGCAACTGATGATATTGTAGCTACCTTAAGTGGATTTGAGGGTGTTATCAAGGTGCGTGTGATTAAATAACCGTACTTATGAATTGTTATGATGGTAGAAGAAATAAAACGGGTATAGGAGAGCGTCCTATGATCCGTTTTATTTTATCAGGAGGGAAAAGATGAATAAGAAAATCTTATCATTGATATTGCTGTTTTCTGTGATGGTATTATTGGTTCCCGGTTGTGCTATGAAGGAAGCTTCCGGAGAGAGTGGGACTGAAAGAGAAGAGCAGGAAGCAACAGAGGAAGAAGCAACAAAGGATGAAACGGAGCAGGAGACAGAGCCCGGACAGGAAGCAGAACAGGTGGATCCTGCAGAGAATAGAGAGAATGCAGAATCGGAAAATCCGGATGACATGCAGACTCTGATGCCGGACGCTTACTTAGAACTAATAGAATCTTATGCCTCAATGCTTGACGGAGAGGAAATCCGCATAGATGGGGATACCGGTGTTTGGGAATTGGTAAATGGAGATGCCGCTGATGCAGCGGAACATGTCGGTTATACCTTTGAAGATATGAATCAGGATGGGATTCCGGAATTAATCATAGGTTATCAAGATGGTGAAACAGACAACGTTTTTAATAATCGTATATTGGCGGTTTATTCCTATGTGGAAGAAAGAACTACGGTGGTACTGGAGGGATGGGCAAGAAACAGATATTATTATCTTGGAAACGGTGAATTTTTATGCTCGGGTTCTTCCGGAGCATCCAGCTCATGTATCGAAATTTGTGCATTTGAAGATGACAGACTGGTGGTAAGGGATTTCTATTTTACGGAAGTCATGGATGACAATTATGAGGAAATCGGTGTCTATTATAATACGACCGGTGAATGGGATGTCTCTTCCTCGGAGCTTCTTCCTATGAGTGTTGATGAATTCTGGCAGATCGAAGAAGAATTTGAGCCTGAGATAGCCAATCTGAAGTTGATGCCATTGGAAAAGGGACAGGACTATTCGCAAGCATATTCTGCGGCATTATCCACTGTGAATGTTGCATGGGCAGAGGATGTCCCAAATGCGGAAGATATGGAAAGTTTTGTTTTTGATGAGACGGAGTCCGCTGGCAGCGTGGTATTCTCTACTTGTGGCAGTGTGACGGATTTTAAGATTTTATCCCTGACACTGGATGAGGTTGCTGAGGATGGAACGATTATCTTTTCTACGGAAGAAATTTATTCCAGGGAAAGTCTGACCAAGGACAGTCCTCTACTGGTAAAACTGCCCTTCTTTGGTACAATACCATATTTTGGTATTTCCTATACGGATGCCAATGGTGTGACAAGACAATTTGCCATAGATGAAAGCGGAAAAGATGGTTCTGTAATTTTGTGGGAATTCTAAAGATAGCGGAAAGAGATTTAAAGTTTTTGTTTGACAAAAAAGCCATGCTGTATGCATGGCTTTTTGGAATTAAATGAAAAATATCAGAAGTTATTACCATCCATGATATCACCATAGGAATTCATGTTTCCCAGAGTGCTTTGAAATTTACGTTCCATTGTAACACTGCGTTCTGTGGCAAGATCCATATAGCGGATAAAGGTTTCCTCTACAGAAGCATTATTTTCACCTGCAAGTTCCTCCATGATGGGACGCAGCTTCTCTAATTGGAAGGATACCTGGGTTTTTTGCGGGTCAATTCCGTCCAGTACTTTATCGGCGTATTCATTAATGCGGTTTAAAAATTCTTCATCTTCCTTATTCATGTGAAATTCTCCCTTCCTGTCATTTGTGATGAAATTATTATCAAACAATCATTCTGTGATCTGTCTACAATGATTATAGTACAGATTGTTCGCTTTGAAAAGTATCTATTCTTTCTGTACCCTGTGCAGAATTTCTATGAAATCAAAGGAAAATATGATAAACTGATAAAAGACTGATGGAAACTAAAACCGGGGATCAATAAAGAATTGACGAAGGGTATCCGTCAGGAAGGAGCTATGAAATGAACAGGATAGAGGTAAATGATCTTCAGCTTCCCATGCTGGATGTATATGCAAGACTTTCAGAGGCAGAACTTCTGCATTATATGGAACCACATGGGGGACTTTTTATTGCGGAGAGTCCCAAAGTCATAGAACGGGCTCTGAATGCCGGATGTGTTCCTATATCCATTCTGGCGGAAGAATGTCACCTGACAGGAGAAGGAAGAGAAGTAATTAACCGATGCGGAGATATTCCGGTATATACTGCAAAAACGGATGTGATTGCCCGACTGACCGGTTTTAAACTGACCCGGGGGATGCTGTGTGCCATGGTGCGCCCGAAGCTGCCGGAGCCGGATGACATCTGTCGGAAGGCAGCAAGGGTGGCTGTTCTGGAGAACGTGATGAATCCTGCCAATATCGGTGCCATTTTTCGGTCGGCAGCCGCTCTGAATATGGATGCTGTTCTTCTGACATATGGATGCAGCGATCCGTTGTACCGCCGGGCAATCAGGGTTAGTATGGGAACAGTCTTTCAGATTCCCTGGACTTATTTCCCGAAACAGGAAAACTGGCCGGAGGATGGAATGCGGTATTTAAAGGAACAGGGATTTGTAACTGCCGCCATGGCACTTTGCGATCATTCGATCAGTATTGAGGCTGAGACGTTAAAGAAAGCAAAAAAGCTTGCTGTGATTCTTGGAACGGAAGGAGACGGGCTGGCAGAAAGTACCATGGCACGGTGTGATTATACGGTACGGATTCCAATGGCACATGGTGTTGATTCGTTAAATGTGGCAGCTGCCAGTGCAGTAGCGTTCTGGGAGCTTAGATATCTGTCGGAAGGGAAATAAGATATGAGATATAGCAAAGTCGAAAAGGCAGTTTTTCTGGAACGTCCGAATCGTTTTATTGCCTATGCAGGACTGAATGGAGAACGGGTAAAATGTCATGTAAAGAATACAGGACGGTGCAGGGAATTACTGATTCCAAAGCAGACAGTGGTTTATCTTGAGGATCATGGAACCGAAACAAAACGTGCTACCAGATATTCCCTGATTACGGTAGAAAAAACAGATTCTGAAGGCAGATGCAGAATGATTAATATGGATTCCCAGGCACCCAATCAGATTGCGTGGGAATGGATTAACATGGGGAAATTCCGTGAAGGGATTACGGTTTTAAAGAAAGAACAGAAATTCGGGAACTCCAGATTTGATCTTGCTTATGAGTGCCGGGATGGGAAGAAGGGATATGTGGAAGTAAAAGGCGTAACGCTTGAGGATCATAATATTGTCCGCTTTCCGGATGCCCCTACAGAACGTGGAGTAAAGCATATTTATGAGCTGATGGCTGCCAGAAAAGCAGGTTATGAAGCAACTCTCCTTTTTGTGATACAGATGAAGGATGTTATGTGGCTGGAACCCAATAATGTTACCCACGCTGCTTTTGGGGAAGCACTTTTACAGGCCGAAGCTGCCGGAGTACGGATTTGTGCAATTGACTGCCATGTAACCCCGGACTCATTGACGCCGGGCGAACCGGTTCCGGTAAGATTGTTACAGTAATTTGCATGAATATGGCATGATACAGGGGGGAGGTAAAATCACGTATGTAATTTAAAAGCCTGTTCAAAAACTTTATATGGCAGAATGAAAAAAATAAAACACTTGGATGACATTTTGCGCTGTGAAGATGAGACTCTATAAATCGTGGAAGCCTTTGCTGAACACGATTTATGTTTTTTGAGGCTCATCGTAACGTTTAGCGCAAAGGAATACAAGTGTTTTATTTTGTGAATTCTGCCAATTTATAAATTGCAAACAGGCTTTTGCACCCAGTATCGTGACAAGGGGGCGCTCCTTGTGACAAAAGCCCCGTCCCCGACGTTAAAGCCCCGTCCCCAAGAAATTAACTTGTCTAACACCATTGTTTTTGATAGAATAATGTCATTGGAGTTTTCTAACTGACTACTTAATAATGAATGAAAAGGAGAAATACGTGTATGGCGGATATCAGACCATTTCAGGCAGTACGTCCTGCCAGAGGGCAGGAAAAAGTGATCGCTGCTTTGCCATATGATGTTTATAACCGGAAGGAAGCAAAGAAAGAGGTGGAGAAAAATCCCCATTCTTTTCTTGCGATTGACCGTGCAGAAACACAGTTTCCGAATGATTGTGATATGTATGCAGACTGTGTTTATGAAAAAGCAGCTGCGATGCTGAAGGAATGGCAGAAGGAGGGACTTTTTATCAAGGATCCCCAGCCCTGCTATTATATTTACGAGCTTACAATGGATGGAAGAACACAGACAGGAGTTGTAGCCTGTGCTTCTATTGATGACTATTTGAATAATGTCATTAAAAAACATGAAAATACCAGAGCAGAGAAGGAACAGGACCGGATTCGCCATGTCGATGTCTGCAATGCACAGACAGGACCGATTTTTCTGGCATATCGTGCCAACCAGACAATTTCAGGAATTGTAAATAAGGTTAAGAAAGAAACGCCGGTATATGATTTTACAGCAGCGGATGGAATCGGACACAGGGTATGGATCATCAATAAGCTGACAGATACCGGTCTGATCAGGAGTGCATTTGCTTCTGTTACATCTATTTATATTGCAGACGGACATCATCGCTGTGCATCTGCAGTGAAGGTTGGTCTGAAGCGAAGAGAAGAAAATCCGGGCTATACCGGAGAAGAGGAATTTAATTATTTTCTGTCCGTGCTGTTCCCGGATGATGAGCTGATGATTATGGATTATAACCGTGTGATCAAGGATTTGAATGGGATGACGGCAGAAGAATTCAAAACACGGCTTGCTGCATATTGTGAAATCGGTGAAGTTGAGGAAGAGGCGGCTGCACCAACGCAAAAGGGCGAGATTGGCATGTATCTTGCAGGACAGTGGTATCGTCTGAAGATTAAACCGGATCTGCAGAGTAGTGATCCGGTTGAAGGACTGGATGTATCTTTCCTGCAAAGATATGTTTTAGACAGAATGTTAGGAATTAAAGACCCTAAGACGGATAAGCGGATTGATTTTGTGGGTGGAATCCGGGGACTGAAGGAACTGGAGCATCGGTGTGACACAGATTGTGTGCTTGCTTTTGCCATGTATCCCACTTCTATCGGAGAATTATTTGCGGTATCAGATGCAGGCTTACTGATGCCGCCGAAATCTACATGGTTTGAACCGAAGCTTCGCAGCGGACTGTTTATTCATGAACTGGGATAATATAGCAAAGATATGTCTGAAGTAATTATATTCTGACAGGAGGATACGGGGTTGAATAAGAAATTATATAAAATGATGGATTGGGCTGCAATTGAAGAAATTGTCTATGCGGAATGTGATCATCCGCAGGATTATCTGGGGGCACATAACGTTGGAAACCAGACACTGGTACAGGCTTTTTTTCCGGATGCCCAGGCAGTGACAATCTATATTAATGGTGTGGATGGTCCGAAGGGGAAGACGGTCAAGCAGGAAGTGAAGATGGATATGGCAGATGATGCAGGATTCTTTGCGGCACTGCTTCCGGGGAAAAACCGCAGGGATTATAAATATTATGTGCAGTATAAAGATAAAAGTAAGAAAGCGAAACAATATTATGATCCCTATCATTTTACCAATCAGTTGTCAGAAGAAGAGGTGGAAAAGTTCCACCTTGGTTCTCTTGGCAATTCTTATGAGATTATGGGAGCACATATCACTACAGTTGCAGGAGTACGCGGCTGTATGTTTCGTGTCTGGGCACCCAATGCCATCCGTGTCAGTGTTGTAGGCGATTTTAATGAATGGGACGACAGGATTCATCAGATGGTTCGTCTGGATGATTCAGGCATATTTGAATTATTTCTCCCGGGCGTGGAAGCAGGTGAAAAGTATAAATATGCAATCCTGATGCGCGGCGGACTGGTTTCCATGAGAACAGATCCATATAGCTTTTCGAGGGAATCTTCTCCGGGCTGTGCTTCCATCATAACCGGTATGAAGGGCTTCCGGTGGCAGGATGATACCTGGATGAAAGAAAGAAAAACTGCCGGGTATCACAGTATGCCTGTGAATCTTTATGAATGCAGCTTAAGAAACTTTATGAAGGATCAAGCCTTTGACATGAGAAGCGTTGTAAAGGATATCATTTCTTATGTGAAGGAGATGGGCTATACCCATGTGGAACTGATGCCGTTTATGGAATATACAAAAGACGAGACAGAAGGTTACCAGACATCTCTTTATTATGCACCAACCAACCGTTACGGGGCACCGGAGGATTATAAATATCTGGTCAATGAGCTGCATAAAGCCGGCATTGGTGTAATCCTGCAATGGACTCCGGGCTGTTTTGCAGCGTCGGAGGACGGATTGGGAAGATTTGATGGGACATGTCTGTATGAACATGAAGATCCGAGACAGGGAGTTGATCCGAGAAACGGCACATTGCTTTTTAATTATCAGCGTCCGGAGGTTGCAGCATATCTGCTGGATAATGCAGTGTACTGGATGAAAGAATATCATATAGACGGATTTAAGCTTTGCGATACAGCTTCCATGCTGTATCTGGATTATTATCGTCATCCGGGACAGTGGATTCCGAATATCTATGGCGGAAATGAAAATCTGGAAGCCATTGATTTTATTAAGAAGTGGAATCGTCTGGTTCATAAGAAATATCAGGGGGTTCTTACCATTGCTGAGGATGAAAGCGGCTGGGCAGGAATGACAGGTGAAGTTCAGGATCAATGTCTTGGATTTGATTTTTGCTGTAATCATGGCTGGAATCAGGATATGCTTGATTATATGCATTACGATCCAATTGAACGGTATGCCCATCATCATGAATTATCCATGAGTATGATATACCAGTATAATGAAAGCTACATTCTTCCGATCAGTCACAATAATACCAATTTCGGACAGGGTGATATTATTGACCGGATGCCCGGCAGCCGGAAGGATCAGATCAATAACATGAAGGTAATGTATGGGTATCTGATGACGCATCCCGGCAAAAAACAGATGTTTATGGGGCAGGAAGAGATTCGGGAAGGCAATGAAGGCTTTACAAATTATATGAAGGCTCTGAACCATTTTTATCTGGAGCATAAGGCACTTTATGAACAGGATGAAGAAGAGGCAGGATTTGAATGGATTAATAATATTTCAGCCAATGAGAATGTATTATCCTTTGTTCGACGAGCAAAGAACCCGGAAGACTGGCTTCTTGTAGTTCTGAATTTTGCCAATACATCATATGAAAAATATAAGATCGGCGTGCCGGAAATGGGACGTTATAAAGAAATTTTATCCTCTGATGCAGAACAATTCGCCGGTACAGGAATGGTAAACGGAAGAATTCTTCCAAGTAAGGAGGAAGAATGTGATGGAAGGGAAAATTCAATCAAAATCAACCTAGCACCTTTATCCATCAGTATATTTGAATGCCATCCGTATTCCGGACAGGAATTGGATGAGATAAAAAAGAAGAAGGCAGAAAAGGAAAGAAAACGTCTGGAGAATGAGCAGAAAAAAGCAAAGCTTGCCAGGGAGAAAGCTAAAATCCGAGCTTCCTTAAAGGAAGAACTTGCGAAGAAAATTGCAGATGCGGAAGCTGCCATTGAAAAGGAAATGAGCCGGGGAGCAGGAAAGAAATCATAGCCTAAGAATGAAGGAAACATATCCCAGAAAGCTGGTCCAAGAGGGACGTATAGTTAAAACACTGAATTAAATCTGAACGAGAACACTGTCGAAGAGATCACAGAAAAGTTCGTTGAATTTATTAAACAATCTGAGGGAGGTGACAAAAATGGGTTTGGTTGATGAAAAAATGATGGGAAATATGACTCCAGAGCATAGGGATGTGATGGATAACCTTGTGGCCCTGACGAGGATGCAATTGAAGAATAGTACCTGCTTTTCTATGCGTGAGGCTAAATATGAATGGCAGGAAGACAAAGACGACAACGGTAATCAACTAAGAAGAGAACCTGATTTCAGTATATTATGCGGTGGAAGAAAGAGAAAAAGATTGGTATATACAGATGTTCCCAGATTTATCGCAGAAATTTTAAGCGATAGGACGGAAGATGAGGACAGAACGGTTAAAATGGAACTTTATTTACGTGTTGGGGTGGAGGAGTATTGGCTGGTGGACCCCAGAATCATGTCTGTAGAAAGATATATTCTTGATGATGATGCTTCATGTTTTTTGTTGCATGACAAGGTAGATTTGAACAGTCCTCAGCAAGTACGTGATAATCTTGCTCCATTACTGTTTCCGCGGTTGGCTATACCTTTTGATGATATATTTATGGGTGTAGGTATAGATCAATAATCATTGAACAATTCTGGTATCAAAATTATTATAAAGTGGTAGAAAAGAGATTAAATTGGCTGAATTGCTTGATATGAATGTGAGGGATTTGATTATATGGAAGATTTTGAAAAAATAGTAGATGACTGTCTGGAAATGGATATGAATTTATTTTTTAAGAAAGGTGAATATGCCTCAGAAACTCCGGAATTTTTAGATATACCGGATTATGTTGGCATACAAGCCAGCATAAAAGACCTGTGAAACCCCAAGCAGGAAAAAGAATATAGCTAAGAGGAAATGGGTATGAAGGATTTGTTGCAGATTTATCTTGAGGGTTCGGATTTGCCGGAGAATATGACAGAACTGACAGATGATTTAAATGCACTTCAGAAATTTTTAGAGGAGCTTCCGGATAAGCTGATGCGTTTTGGCATTAAGTTTCTACTTGCACTATTGTTTCTGTTCGTAGGCGGAAAACTGATCTCTGCGATTCGAAAGATACTTAAGAAATCCCTTCAGAGAGCGAATTCAGAACAGGGCGTCATACAGTTTCTGGATTCCTTGGTTAAGGTTGTTCTTTATGTGCTGTTATGTATAGGGATTGCTTCCTATTTTGGACTGGAAACAACCAGCTTTATCGCGGTGCTTGGCTCCGCAGGTGTTACAATTGCATTGGCCCTGCAGGGAAGCCTTTCCAACTTCACAGGCGGTGTATTAATTCTGTTGTTGAAGCCGTTCAGAGTAGGCGATTATATCAAGGAGGACAATAAGGGAAATGAGGGAACCGTAACGGAGATCCAGCTTTTTTACACCAAGTTACGGACGATTGATGATAAGGTGATCGTGCTTCCCAACGGTACACTTGCCAATACCAGCCTGACCAATGTGAATGAATGTCCTATCCGGCGTCTGATCTTGGCGATTGGTATTTCCTACAGTTCGGATATCAGAAAAGCAAAGGAAATCATAAGGAAGGTTCTCGAGGAGAATGAATATGTACTTCATGATATGGAGACACAGATTTATGTGGATGCATTGGAGGACAGTCAGGTGACCCTTGGAATCCGCTGTATGGTCAAACGTGAAAATTATTTCCCTGCAAAATGGGATATGCTGGAAGAAATGAAGGAAAAACTGACGGAAGGCGGTGTGGAAATTCCGTTTCCGCAGATGGATGTGCACCTGAAGGAAGAGTAGATTATGCTATTCATAAAAAAATCGCCAGAGCACTGAATAAAAATCAGGCTTTGGCGATTTTTTAGAGCTGAAAAAGGGACTTGAACCCTCGACCCCTTCATTACGAGTGAAGTGCTCTACCGACTGAGCTATTTCAGCAACAGTGCTATTATATAAAGAATTTTGTGTTTTGGCAAGTGTTTTTCCATGAAATATTTGACAAGGCATGTGAAGCGATATTATAATGTTAACGCTGGTTTGTAAAATACAGAAAGGCGTAGGTAAGTACAATGGAAAAATATGGTGTAAACCAATTAAGAAAAATGTTTTTGGAATTTTTTGAGAGTAAAGGGCATCTGGCGATGAAGAGTTTTTCGCTGGTGCCGCATAATGATAATTCATTATTGATTATTAATTCAGGTATGGCGCCTTTGAAGCCTTACTTTACCGGTCAGGAGATTCCTCCAAGACGGAGAGTTACAACCTGTCAGAAGTGTGTCAGAACAGGTGATATTGAGAATGTAGGTAAGACAGCAAGACATCTGACCTTTTTTGAAATGCTTGGAAATTTCTCCTTTGGAGATTACTTTAAACATGAATCACTTGCATGGAGCTGGGAATTTTTAACAAAGGTAGTCGGGCTGGATCCGGAAAGACTTTATCCTTCTATATATTGTGAAGATGAGGAAGCTTTTAAGATCTGGACAGATGAAATCGGTGTGCCTGCAGAAAAGATTACAAGATTTTACCGTGATGCAGATGGAAAATGCGACAATTTCTGGGAGCATGGCGCAGGTCCCTGCGGTCCCTGCTCTGAGATCTATTATGACCGCGGTATTAAGTATGGCTGCGGTAAGCCTGACTGTAAGGTGGGATGTGAATGTGACCGCTTTATGGAGGTATGGAATAATGTATTTACCCAGTTTGATGGGGATGGCAAGGGTAATTATTCCGAATTAAAGCAGAAGAATATTGATACCGGTATGGGTCTGGAGCGTCTTGCAGTAGTCGTTCAGGATGTTGATACCGTATTTGATATTGATACCATGAAAGCAATCAGAGACCGTATCTGTGAAGTGGCAGGAGTTACTTATGAGTCTGATCCAAAGAAGGATGTATCCATCCGTCTGATTACCGATCATATGCGTTCTGCTACCTTTATGATTTCCGATGGTATTCTGCCGTCCAATGAGGGCAGGGGCTATGTACTTCGTCGAATCATACGTCGGGCAGCACGTCATGGGAAACTGCTTGGAATTAACGAGAAGTTCCTTGCTAACCTGGCACAGACCGTGATTGCAGGAAGTAAAGATGGTTATCCCGAACTGGAAGAGAAAAGGGATTTTATCTTAAATGTTCTGACACAGGAAGAAGATAAATTCTACAGAACCATTGACCAGGGCCTTGCGATTCTGTCAGAGATGGAAGAGAAGATGACAGCAGAGAATAAGACGGTATTGGATGGTGCAGATGCATTTAAACTGTATGATACCTATGGATTCCCGACGGATCTTACATTGGAGATTCTTGAAGAAAAAGGCTTTACCATGGATGAAGAAGGCTTTGCGGCTGCAATGCAGGAACAGAAGGAGAAAGCCAGAAAAGCAAGAAAAACAACAAATTATATGGGTGCAGATGCGACCATATATGAGAGCCTTGATAAAAATATAACAAGCAGTTTTGTGGGTTATGATACCTTGAAGAAGGATGCAACGATTGTTGCCCTGACAACCAGGGATGAGATTGTTACAGCACTTACCGATGGGGAAGAAGGAACCATTATTGTGGATGAGACGCCTTTCTACGCAACAATGGGTGGACAAAATGCGGATATCGGTGTGATTACCTGTGCAGATGGGGAATTTGAAGTTGTGGATACCCTGAAACTGGTTGGTGGAAAGATTGGGCATATCGGACATGTTACCAGAGGAATGTTCAAAATGAATGATACCGTCCATCTTGAAGTAAATGAACTCAATCGAAATAACACCTGCAAGAATCACAGTGCAACACATCTTCTGCAGAAAGCACTTCGTACTGTACTTGGAAATCATGTGGAACAGGCAGGCTCCTTTGTCAATGGGGACAGACTTCGTTTTGACTTTTCCCATTTTGCTGCAATGACGAAGGAAGAACTGGAACAGGTGGAGCAGATTGTTAATGAGAAGATTGCAGAAAATCTTCCTGTTGTAACGAAGGTTATGAGTATTGAAGAAGCAAGAAAGACCGGTGCCATGGCACTGTTTGGCGAAAAGTATGGGGAGACAGTCCGCGTTGTCAATATGGGTGATTTCTCCGTTGAGCTTTGCGGTGGTACCCATGTGGCAAATACCGGTGCGATCCGTGCATTTAAGATTGTCTCCGAAAGCGGTGTTGCTGCAGGTGTAAGACGTATTGACGCAATGACCGGAGACAGTGTATTTGCTTATTACAAAGAAATGGAAGAAGACGTAAAGAAATCCGCTGCTCTTTTGAAGACTACTCCGGCAGCTGTAAATGAACGGATTGAAGCAATGCTTGCAGAGATGAAAGCATTGCAGTCTGAAATTGCTTCTTTAAAGAGCAAGGCCGCAAGCGAGGCTGTTGGCGATGTTATGAGTCAGGTTGAGGAAGTAAATGGCGTAAAATTGCTGGCAATCAGTGTGGATGGCATTGATATGAATGGGTTAAGAGATCTTGGTGATCAGTTAAAGGAGAAACTGAAGGATGGAGTGATCGTTCTTGCTTCCGGGCAGGACGGCAAAGTAAATCTTCTTACCATGGCAACGGATGCTGCAATGGCAAAAGGTGCACATGCGGGCAATCTAATCAAGGCGATTGCTGGAAAAGTCGGCGGTGGCGGCGGCGGAAGACCGAATATGGCACAGGCAGGTGGTAAGAATCCTGCAGGCATACCGGATGCACTTGCCGAAGCAAAGAATGTGCTTGCGTCACAGATTAGATAAAAAAAGGTTGACGAAATCATAAGTTGTGATATAATCAGTATGTGCATTTTGAAAACCCTGAACAGTCCAGTGCACAAGTTTATGACTGAGGGGGAGGTTGAGTGAGATGTCTAAGATTGAAGTAAAGCCGAATGAGGATTTGGATAGCGCATTACGCCGTTTCAAGAGAAGCTGTGCAAAGGCAGGTATCCAGCAGGAGATCCGCAAGAGAGAGCATTATGAAAAGCCTAGCGTAAGACGTAAGAAAAAATCTGAAGCAGCTAGAAAACGTAAATACAATTAAGTATTGCGATCCATGAACAGTCCGTTTCCACGGACTGTTTTTTTCTTGTCCGAAAATTTGAATCAGGTCATTTATTATGCTGTGGAAACATATACATTAATAAGTTTTTAGATTGAGAGAACTGCATGTATATCAAGAAACGAAGATTTTCTGTTATTTTTATGACGATGGTCATGATTCTTGTCAATTTAGTCATGACAATTCCTGTTCAGGCGGCTCCTGCGGCTGCTTTAGAACTGGTATCACCTTCCGCAATTCTGATGGAGGCAAGTACGGGGACGGTTATCTTTGAAAAAAATAGTGAGGAACAAAGAAGTCCGGCAAGCATTACAAAGATTATGACACTTCTGCTGATTTTCGATGCCCTGGAAAAAGGTCAGATTAGTCTTGAAGATGAGGCGGTGACCAGTGCCTATGCCATGTCAATGGGTGGTTCCAAGGTGTTTCTGGAGACAGGGGAGGTTCAGACGGTTGAGACGCTGATTAAATGTATTGCTGTTGCAAGCGGGAATGATGCAAGCGTTGTTATGGCAGAGCATATTGCAGGATCAGAAGCTGCATTTGTAGAACTGATGAATCAGCGGGCAGAATCACTTGGTTTAAAAAATACACATTTTGAGGATTGCTGTGGACTGACACCATCAGAGAATCATTATACCTGTGCTTATGATGTGGCGGTAATGAGCAGGGAACTGATTAACCGGTATCCACAAATTTTTCAATATTGTGGTATATGGATGGAGGATATTGTGCATCATACGGCAAGAGGTGATGATATCTTTACGTTAAGCAGTACAAATAAGCTGTTAAGACAGTATCCTTATGCAACGGGACTAAAGACAGGATATACCTCTGTGGCAGGTCATTGCCTGTCGGCAACAGCGCAGAAAAATGAAGTGAATATGATTGCGGTGGTTCTGGCTGCCCCTGACAGTGCGAGCAGATTCCGGGAAGCACAGATGCTTTTGGAATATGGTTTTTCCTGCTGCAATTTATATGTGGATGAGAATACGCAGCCGCTTAGTCCTGCACCGGTGCTTCGTGGAAAAAGAGAAACGGTTTCAGCCGGATATGCGTCAGAATTCAGATGTATTTCTGTGGATGGAACCCTGTTAGATGGGATAGAGAAGGAAATTGTTTATACGCAGGGGCTGACTGCACCTGTTGCTGAAGGCGATGTGGTAGGCTCTGCCATATACCGGATCGGAGACAAGGTCATCGGAACGGTTGATATTGTAGCAGCTGAAACGATAGAGGCTGCGGGGCTTTCCGATTATATGGGAAAAGTTTTTCAGCAATTTCTTTTATAATGTCTTTTCTAAAAAGATATCTTGTGTTATAATGTTCAAGCGGCACTAGATATGGTATTGGAATGGAGATAAGGAATGAGGTTGTTGACTTTTTTGATATCCTTTTTCAGTGCGTTTTTCTCCGGCGTGATTCTGTCGGATATAACGCACTTTAAAAAGGTTTATTATCGTATTAAAACACGAAAGATCACGCAGGATTGTAAGATCGTATTGTTGTCTGATCTTCATGAGAAGATATACGGAAAGAATAATGCAGAGCTGCTTCGGGCGATTGAAAGTGAAAAGCCGGATTGTATTATTATGGCAGGGGATATGATTACTGCAGGAAAAGAACCTGACTTAAATCCTGTAGCACATCTGATTTTGGCCTTGTCAAAAAAATATCCTGTTTACTATGCGATGGGAAATCATGAACTGAAGCTGAAAGCAGGAGCACCTCATTACAAAACAAATTACGAAGTCTTTAAGCATGCCATAGAGAGCTGTGGGGCAAAAATTCTTGATGACAGGGGAAGTTATCTGCCCGGAACCAACATAAAGATCTCGGGACTGACAACAGATATGTCATTCTATAATAAACGCGGCAGGACCGTTATGGATGCGTCCTATCTTTGCATGCATCTTGGCAAAAAGGAAAAATATTCTTACCAGATTCTGGTGAGCCATAATCCGGAATTCTTTCAGGCATATTCTAGCTGGGGTGCAGATCTTACCCTTTCCGGCCATTATCATGGCGGGTTTATGCGGCTGCCATTACAAAGGGGGCTGATTTCTCCAAAGTATCAGCTTTTTCCCAAATATGCAGGCGGTCTGATCAGAGGAAAACATTGCTGCATGGTTGTCAGCAGAGGGCTTGGTATGCACACGCTGCCGCTCCGGATTTTTAATCCGGGAGAACTTGCTGTGATAGAACTGAAGCGGATGCCCAAGTAGTGTAACGATAAAAATTATCAGAAAAAAGAGGACAGGCAGTATGGCTATTTCAGTGAAATTAGAGGTGTTTGAAGGTCCGCTGGATCTTTTACTCCATCTGATCGAAAAAAATAAAGTTGATATTTATGATATCCCGATTGTAGAAATAACGGAGCAGTATCTTGATTATATCCGGTCCATGGAACAGGAAGATATGAATGTGATGAGTGAATTCCTTGTCATGGCTGCAACTCTGGTCAATATTAAATGCAAGATGCTTCTGCCCAAGGAAGTGAATGAAGAGGGAGAGGAAGAGGATCCCCGTGCAGAACTGGTTCAGAAGTTGATTGAGTATAAGATGTATAAATATATGTCCTATGAACTTAAGGACAGGCAGATTGAAGCTCAGAAATCTGTTTATAAGGCACCTTCCATTCCGGATGAAATCCTGAATTACAAAGAACCGGTGAATTACGAGGAACTGGTTGGAGATATGACACTGCAGAAGCTGAATGAAATCTTCAGGGAGATGGTGAAACGTCAGGAGGACCGGATTGACCCGATCAGAAGTAAATTCGGTAATGTGGAAAAGGATGAGGTTCAACTGGAAGAAAAGCAGAATTATATCCTGCAGTATCTGAATGAACATGAAAGCTGCAGTTTCCGGGAACTTTTGGAAAAACAGCACAGTAAGATGGAGATCATTGTAAGCTTCCTGGTAGTGCTGGAACTGATTAAGGTTGGGCAGATCCATATTACACAGGACAGGCTGTTTGATGATATTCTGATACAGAAAACAGATGGTATGACACCTCTGACACTGGGAGAAGAATTTGCAATTATGTAATACATAGAATATGTAATGCATAAGAAAGAGAAAAGAAAGGCAGTAAAGACAAGTGGAACATAAAAAAGCGGAAGCAATCATAGAAGCGATCCTGTTTGCCATGGGAAATTCCGTAAGCATTGATAAACTGGCAGATACGCTTGAAATGGATAAAAAGGAAGTGCGTTGTATCCTGGAGGAGATGAAGGAAAAATACCGGGCAGAGGACAGAGGTATTGAACTGGTGGAACTGGAGGATTCTTACCAACTGGGAACTAAAGGCGAAACATTTGAATATCTGAGTAAAATTGCCAGAATTCCTCAAAAGTATGTTTTGACAGATACGGTTATGGAGACCTTATCCATAATTGCATATAAGCAGCCGGTGACCAGAAGTGAAATTGAAAAAATCAGAGGCGTTAGCTGCGATCATGCTGTAAATAAACTGTTAGAGTATGATCTTATTGAAGAAGTCGGCAGACTGGATGCGCCGGGTAAACCGTTATTGTTTGGAACGACAGAGCAGTTTTTAAGAAGCTTTGGAGTGACATCGTTAGAAGAACTGCCTGCAATGAATCAGGAGCTGGTGGCTGATTTTACGGCACAGGCAGAGGAAGAGATCAATATGAAGGTTGATGTCTAGTGATTTTGGCTTGAGACCGGATCGGGAACCGTCAGAAAGGGATATTTTTAAAAATAAATACATATATTTAAAAAAAATCCGGAGTTCGATGTATGAAAAAAGAAGATACCGGAAAGAATAAGTATGAAGTTGATAACGGAAAAACATGTCACAGATGGTACGCCGTTAGGGAAGCTGTCATTGGGGTTGTCCTGATGGCGGCTTTTTTGATTCCCTTTTTAACATGTTATCTGCGGGAAACATCAGAAATTCCTGTCATATCATTGGTCAGTGAGAATCAGCTTTTAAATGAAGCTAAGCTGGTATCGGAGATTGCATTATATTCAAGAGGAGCAGTTCTGATGGATGCGGCCACCGGGAGAGTATTATATGGCAAAAATGAAAATACAGTCATGCCAATGGCTTCCACCACAAAGATTATGACATGTATTCTTGCACTGGAATCCGGCAGGCTGGATGAGCTTGCGCAGGTAAGTGCATATGCGGCAGCCCAGCCTAAGGTTCATGCCGGCTTGAGATCCGGTGAACAATATTATATCAGGGATCTGTTATATTCCATGATGCTGGAATCGCATAATGATGCGGCGGTGGTGATTGCAGAACATATCGGTGGAAGCGTGGAGGGGTTCGCTGATCTGATGAACCGGAAAGCAGCAGAGCTTGGAATGAATCAGACCTATTTTATTACACCAAATGGACTGGATGCAGAGGACGAAAACGGAATTCATGCAACAACGGCGAGGGATCTTGCTGTTTTATGTGCTTATGCAATTAAAAATGATACTTTTTGCGAGATTGTGCAGACGCCATCTTATCAGTATCATGATGCAGAAGGAATACATATGATCAGTGCTAATAACAAAGATGCGTTTTTACACCAGATGACCGGAGCTCTGGGAATTAAAACAGGTTTTACCAGTCAGGCCGGATTTTGTTTTGCCGGGGCATTGGAGGACCGGGGAAGAGTATATGTCAGTGTTGTGCTTGCAGCCGGCTGGCCTCCCCACAAGAATTATAAATGGATTGATACTTCGGTGCTGATGCATTACGGAATGGAACATTATGAGAACAGGGAAATCTCAGTGCCATCCATACAGGGAGTATCCTGTGTGACGGGAGGCTCTGCTCTTAAGACGGCGTGGGAGTTTCCTGCAGATTCAATGACAATGCTTTTGGGGGATTGTGATACGATTGAGATTGTAACATTATATCCGGAGGAGATTCATGGCGGAATTGTTCCCGGGGAGCAGATCGGTCTCAGAAGAGTAATGGTAAACGGGGAATGCTACGGTATGCAGAGGTTGTGGCAAAAAGAAAATGTGGAGGAAAAGAATTTCAGATATTGTACAGATCAGATTCTGGAGCAGTTTCTTCCTTAAGAAAAAAGTATCCAAAATTTAAAAATAATCCTAGGATTTAGGATGCAGTTATGTTATAATAACCAAAGTGCGGGCTGTAGAAATGAAAACAGTCTGCTTTGTAAACACACTATTTTAAGTAATTTATATGGAGGTCAAAAGAATGAGTACTTCAACAAGCTCGGCGAGTCAAAGAATTGAAGCTTTGCTCGATGAAAAGAGTTTCGTTGAAATCGGTGCGAAGGTTACTGCCAGAGCAACGGATTTCAATCTGAAACAACACGATACTCCGTCTGATGGTGTTATTACCGGATACGGAACAATTGAAGGGAATCGTGTCTATGTGTACAGTCAGGATGCTTCTGTAATCGGAGGAAGCATTGGTGAGATGCATGCAAAGAAAATCTGTGGTATTTATGACCTTGCCCTGAAGACAGGCACACCTGTTATTGGTCTGATTGATTCAGCAGGTCTTCGCCTTCAGGAGGCAACAGATGCATTGAACAGCCTTGGTGAGATTTATTTTAAACAGACCATGGCTAAGGGTGTTGTTCCGCAGATCACAGCAATTTTTGGTGCCTGCGGAGGCGGTCTTGCAATCGTTCCGTCCATGACAGATTTTACATTTATGGAAAGCAGCAAGGCAAAGCTTTTTGTGAACTCTCCCAATGCACTGGATGGAAATAACAGTGATAAGAATGATACTGCTTCTGCAAAGTTCCAGGCAGAGGAAAGTGGTATTGTTGATTTCACAGGTAGTGAGACAGAGATTCTTGCCCAGATTCGTGAGCTTGTTTCCATGATCCCGGGCAATAATGATGATGTTGCTTTAAGTGACTGCAGCGATGATCTGAACAGAATCTGTCCGGACCTTGCAGGCTGTGCAGGAGATACCTCCATTCTGTTAAATCAGATTGCAGATGATAATTATTTTATGGAGGTTAAGGCAGGTTATGCAAAGGATATGGTAACCGGCTTTATTCGTCTTGACGGCATGACCGTTGGCTGCGTTGCAAACCGTACAGAGGTAGTTGGTGAGGATGGCAAGGTAGCAGAAAAATTTGATGGTGTACTTAGTGTAAACGGATGCCAGAAGGCAACTGATTTTATTTATTTCTGTGACAGCTTCGGTATTCCTGTACTTAGCATTACAAATGTAAAGGGATATGCAGCAACTGTATGTGCAGAAAAGAGAATTTCAAAAGCGGTAGCAGAGATGACAGCAGCTTTTGCTGACTGTGATGTGCCAAGAGTAAACGTGGTTGTTGGCAAGGCACTTGGAAGTGCATATGTTTCCATGAATTCCAAGAGCATTGGCTGCGATCTTACTTTTGCATGGCCGAATGCGGAGATCGGAACGATGGATGCTAATCTGGCAGCAAAGATTATGTATGAAGGTCAGGGTGCAGATGTCATTGCAGACAAGGCAAAAGAGTACGCTGCACTTCAGAATAATGTAGAGAGCGCTGCAAAGCGTGGTTATGTAGATGCGGTAATCGAACCGCAGGATACAAGAAAACATCTGATCTATGCATTTGAAATGCTGTATGCATAAGCATTAGAAAGTGAGGAAAGGATGACAATTTATATGAAAAAATTAGCAAGTATATTGCTCATGCTTACCTGTTTGCTTGGATTGACCGCATGTAGTGATGAAAAGAAGGAAATGCGATATGATGATGCGGTGATCAGATCACAGAGCCAGCTGATTTATTCTGTAACACCGATTTTTTGCTCAGAAGAGCAGTTCGCTGCTTTTGATCAGTACACAGATGATCAGTACGATGCATTTTCTACCGGAATTTACGAAACGACCGGTATTCGTGTAGATGGTGAAGTGTTTGTTGCAGGTCTTTATTCCTGGGATAATGCACAGGAAGAGATCGGACAGGTTGTTGAAAGCAATAAGACTGATGAAGAAAAGCTGGCAGACATTGTGATTGAAGCCAAGGAAGATGAACTGTTTGTTTCAATTCCTATTGATGGTAGCATTCATGATGCAACCATGGAGATTATCTATGATGACAATTTCCATGTGACCAATATTACAACAAATATTATTTATTCTTTCGGCGAGTTGATGGAAAAGGCCGGTGTGAATACAATGATCGGTATGGGTACAGTATTTATTATCCTGATTCTGATCTCCTTAATCATCAGCTGCTTTGGAATTATTCCGAAGATTCAGGCATCATTGGCCGGAAAGAAAACGGCGAAGGATGCAGCAGAGGATTCTGTTGATCATGCAATTGCCGGTATCATTGAACGTGAAGAGGTTTCAGATGACTGTGAACTGATTGCTGTAATTGCAGCAGCCATTGCAGCAAGTGAAGGAGCAGCTTCCACAGATGGCTTTGTAGTCAGAAGTATCAGAAAAATCAGATAATCATTATTGATAGGAGGAAAATTTCATGAAAAATTATACAATTACCGTAAATGGCAACGTATATGATGTAACTGTAGAGGAAGGAGCAGGTTCTGCAGCTGCAGCTCCTGTTGCAAAGGCAGCTCCTAAGGCAGCTCCCAAGGCAGCTCCCGCTGCAAAGGCAGCAGGAGGAGCAGGCTCTGTAAAGATCGAGGCTGGTGCAGCCGGCAAGGTATTTAAGGTAGAAGCCAGCGTTGGTCAGGCAGTTAAGAAGGGTGATACTGTTATCATTCTGGAAGCTATGAAGATGGAAATCCCTGTTGTTGCACCTCAGGATGGAACTGTAGCAAGTATTGATGTAGCAGTTGGAGACGCAGTAGAAGCTGGTGCTACACTTGCAACATTGAACTAATCATCAGATCCTGAAAATAACAATAGGAGGTTAATGAAATGTCAGAAATTTTACAAAATCTGCTGAATCAGATGGCATTTATGAATCCGGATTTTTCATATAAAAATGTTATCATGATTATTATTGCGTGCGTTTTTCTGTATCTGGCAATCAGGAAGGAATACGAACCTCTGCTTTTGCTGCCGATTGCGTTCGGTATGCTTCTGGTAAATATTTATCCTGATATTATGATGCCGATTGAGGAATCCAAAAACGGCGCCGGCGGATTATTATATTACTTTTACTTATTGGATGAATGGGCAATCCTGCCGTCTCTGATCTTCCTTGGAGTTGGAGCAATGACAGACTTTGGTCCATTGATTGCCAATCCAAAGAGCTTTTTGCTGGGTGCTGCAGCACAGTTTGGTATTTTTGCAGCATATTTCGGCGCATTGACTGCCGGTGCAATGGGCTGGGCAGACTTCAATGATAAGGCTGCTGCAGCAATCTCCATTATCGGTGGTGCAGACGGACCGACTTCCATTTTCCTTGCAGGCAAGCTGGGACAGACAAAGTACTTAGGGCCTATTGCGGTTGCGGCATATTCTTATATGTCACTGGTTCCGATTATCCAGCCTCCCATCATGAAGGCACTTACAACAAAGAAGGAAAGAGCAATCAAGATGGAGCAGCTTCGTCCGGTTTCCAAATTGGAGAAGATTCTTTTCCCGATCGTCGTTACCATCGTGGTATGTCTGATTCTTCCGACCACAGCACCTCTTGTAGGTATGCTGATGCTTGGTAACCTGTTTAGAGAATCCGGCGTTGTAAGACAGCTGACAGAGACTGCTTCCAATGCACTGATGTATATCGTTGTTATTCTGCTGGGAACTTCCGTAGGTGCAACAACATCTGCAGTAGCATTCTTAAATACAGATACCCTGTTTATCGTTGCACTGGGTCTTGTTGCATTTGCTTTTGGTACAGCAGCCGGTGTTTTGTTCGGAAAGCTGATGTGTGTATTGACACATGGTAAAGTAAATCCGTTGATCGGTTCCGCAGGTGTTTCTGCAGTGCCGATGGCAGCACGTGTTTCACAGAAGGTTGGTGCAGAAGAGGATCCTACCAATTTCCTTTTGATGCATGCGATGGGACCGAACGTAGCCGGTGTTATCGGTACTGCTGTTGCAGCCGGAACATTTATGGCAATCTTCGGTGTAATGTAAAATAAAGATAGAATAGGAGGTTAAGAAGAATGGCAAATAATGAAACGGCAGAAAAAAAGCCGATTAAGATTACAGAAACAATACTTAGAGATGCGCATCAGTCATTGATTGCTACCAGAATGCCGACGGAACTGATGCTTCCGATCCTGGATAAAATGGATCAGGTGGGATATCATTCCATTGAGTGCTGGGGTGGTGCAACATTTGATGCTTCCCTTCGTTTCCTGAAGGAAGATCCGTGGGTACGTCTCAGAAAGATTAAAGATGGTCTGAAGAACACAAAGACACAGATGCTTTTCAGAGGTCAGAATATCTTAGGATACAGACCTTATGCAGATGATGTTGTTGATGCATTTGTAGAAAAATCAGTAGCCAACGGTATTGATATTATCCGTATTTTTGACTGCTTGAATGACCTTAGAAACCTGCAGGAGGCAGTTAATGCAACCAACAAAATCAAGCAGCGTGAGGGAAGAGGACATGCACAGGTAGCACTTTCCTATACCTTAGGTGACGCTTATACGATGGAATACTGGATGGATATGGCAAAGAAGATTGAGGAGATGGGTGCAGATTCCATCTGTATCAAGGATATGGCTGGACTTCTTGTTCCGTATAAGGCTGCTGAACTGATTTCTGCCATGAAGAGTGTTACAAAGCTGCCGATCCAGCTGCATACACACTATACATCCGGTGTTGCTTCCATGACCTATCTGAAGGCTGTTGAAGCAGGTGTAGATGTTATTGACTGTGCAATGTCACCGTTCGCTATGGGTACTTCACAGCCGGCAACAGAAGTTATGGTAGAAACCTTTAAGGGCACTCCGTATGATACAGGTTATGACCAGAATCTTTTGGCTGAGATTGCAGATTACTTCAGACCTTACAGAGATGAGTGTCTTGCAAATGGTCTCTTAAATCCGAAGGTTATGGGCGTTGACATTAAGACACTTCTTTACCAGGTACCGGGTGGAATGCTTTCCAACATGGTAAGCCAGTTGAAGGAGCAGAATGCAGAAGACCGTTATTATGACGTATTGAAGGAGATTCCGCAGGTTCGTAAGGATCTTGGTGAGCCGCCTCTGGTTACTCCTTCTTCCCAGATCGTTGGTACACAGGCAGTATTTAATGTACTGATGGGTGAGAGATATAAGATGGCAACTGACCAGACAAAGGATGTACTTCGTGGAAAATACGGTCAGACAGTTAAGCCGATGAACCAGGAAGTTATTGATAAGGTTATTCCGGGTGAGGAACGTATTACCTGCCGTCCGGCTGACTTGATCGAAAACGAGATGGATAAGCTGGAAAGCGAAATGAAAGAATGGAAACAGCAGGATGAGGACGTACTTTCCTATGCATTGTTCCCGCAGGTTGCTACAGACTTCTTCAAGTACCGTCAGGCACAGCAGGAGAAGGTTGATATGGCAAAGGCTGACACAAAGAATGGTGCTTATCCTGTTTAATCTGTTTTATAAGTGAAAGCTTTGAATTCCCCGCAGATCATCTGCGGGGAAACTTTTTAAAATTCTGGGAAGTTTTCTTGCGACCGGGGAAAGGAGATGCTGTTAAGATGAAAGAGAAGATTAAGGAAAAATATCAGACATTAAGTAAGAGTCAGAAGAAAATTGCAGACTATATTATGGAACATTTTGAACAGGCAGCTTTTTTGAATGCAGTCAGAATGGCAGAAACTGCCGGAGTAAGTGAATCAACCGTAGCACGCTTTGCAGTCGTTATGGGGTATGCAACCTATGGGGAATTTCAAAAAGACATGCTTGCCATGATTCAGAAAAAATTTACCCCGAAAGAATATGAGGAAAGAGAGATCCCATCCATTGGAAAGGGACATGAGCTGGCAGATGTTTCTACATTGATTAAAAATGTTCTGGAAACAGATGCCAAAAATATTCTGGATACCATCCCCGGGATTAATTCCGGTGTATTTAATACGGCAACGCATATTCTGATGAATGCAAGGACAGTGTATATTGTAGGAATCCGTACCTGTGCACCGCTGGCAGAATTTCTGCATTTTTATCTGAATATGTTCCGCGAAAATGTTATTGTTGTGAATACAACAAGTGTCAGTGAGACATTTGAACAAATGATTCATGTCAGCTCAAAGGACGCTGTGGTTGGAATCAGCTTTCCTAAGTATTCCATGCGTACATTGAAGGCAATGGAATTTGCCAATGAACGGAATGCACAGCTGATCACCATTACTGATTCGGAATATTCCCCAATGAATCTTTACTCTTCCTGTAACCTGTGGGCAAAGAGCAGCATGACCTCTATTGTGGATTCCCTGACGGCACCATTAAGTGTGATCAATGCACTGGTTGTGTCCATGAGCGTTAATTATCGGGAAAGATTAAAGAAAAACCTGAAATGTATGGAAGAGGTATGGAATAATTATCAGACCTATCAGGATGATGAGATGGGCAGACCGAAAGGAACGGAGGAAGCGTGAAAAAGGTAATTGTTGTTGGCGGTGGAGCAGCCGGTATGATGGCAGCATATGCTGCGGCACAGAATGGGCACCGGGTAACTCTTCTGGAACGTAATGAAAAACTGGGAAAAAAGATTTATATTACGGGAAAGGGAAGATGTAATGTTACCAATGCCGGGGACACCACAGAGTTTTTTGATTCTGTTGTTTCCAATCCGAAATTTCTCTATAGCAGTATTTATGGATTTGATTCAAATGCCGTGATGGAATTCTTTGAGAGGAATGGCTGTCCACTGAAAATAGAACGTGGAGACAGGGTATTTCCTGTTTCTGATCATTCCTCCGATATTATTAAGTGCCTGGAGCAGACATTAATCCACCAGCATGTTATGATAAAGAAAAATACTATGGTAAAGAAACTGCTGGTCAATTCCACGGGAGAAATCTGTGGGGTGGAAGCTATGACCAGTGGAGAAAAAGGTGCCATAGCCTATGATGCGGATGCTGTTGTCCTTGCGACCGGTGGTAAATCCTATCCGGTTACCGGCTCAGACGGAAATATGCATCAGCTTCTGGAGGCATTAGGGCATAAGATCATTCCCATGAGACCAGGACTTGTCCCACTGGAAACAGAAGGGGAATTATGCCGGCAGATGCAGGGACTGTCCCTGAAAAATGTCAGCCTGACTTTATTATCCGGAAATAAGACGATTTATGAAGGCTTTGGGGAGATGCTGTTTACGCATTTTGGACTGAGTGGTCCGCTGGTTTTGTCTGCAGCTTCCTATCTGAATGCCAGACAAAAAAAAGCAGGTCAGAAATGTACTGCCGTAATTGATCTGAAACCGTCTCTGACCTATGAACAGCTGGACAAGCGGATTCTTCGGGATTTTGAAAAGTTTCATAAAAAGCAGTTTAAGAATGCCCTGGGAGAATTGCTTCCGGCAAAAATGATACCGCTGATTCCTGAGATGACAGGAATCCCTGCAGAGAAACCGGTAAATGAGATTACCAGGGAGGAACGAAGACACCTGTTGGAGGTATTGAAAGGAATGACCTTTCCCGTGACAGGAACAAGAGATTTTAATGAGGCGATCATTACCATTGGCGGCGTTGATACCCATGAAGTCAATCCTTCCACAATGGAGTCCAAAAAGATTCCGGGACTCTACCTTTGTGGGGAAATGCTGGATGTAGATGCATTGACGGGAGGATATAATCTGCAGATTGCCTGGTCAACCGGCTATCTGGCAGGAAGTTCTGTCTAACGCTGGGAGAATAGATTTTTTCTTGCAGAAGTTACTAATCAATGAAAAATACGATATAGAAATAAAGCAGGCGGATAAAAATGATTTTATCTGCCTGTTTTATTGCTAAGAAAATTATTTTAGTAGTTCATCTGTTGTAATCCCGAAGAAGTCAGCCAGAATGACAACCTCATAGTCCGGGACAAAACGTTTTCCTTGCTCAATTCTTAAAATCGTTAAATCTGAAAATTCGTGGCCCTCTAATTGAAGTTTTTCGGCAAGTCCCTTCTGTGTTAGTTTAGCTTTTTTTCTAAGTTGTTTGATTTTGTCTCCTATAATATTTTTTGAAGTACCATCCCAATATATTTTCATACTACCGCTCCTTCTAAAGATGAAATTTATGTATTGATAGTAGAATGAAAATTTGATACAATACTTCTAAAGATGAAGTTTTTGGTAATAATTTAACCAAAACCAATAATTTAATTCAGAAAGTATAGTGCTGAATATTTTTGCGCACTTGGTAGTTTATGGATATTTTTTAGCTATTATTTTGGTAGTGACTGTGTTAGCGATTATTGTTGTTAATGCGTGATCTTAAAAGAAAAGTGAGTATTTCTATACTGTAGTCATGCACCGATTGGTATAAATACATTATTTGATGAAGTTGTGAAATGATTGAAAACTATTAAATAGTATACGAGGTGTCAGTTATGGCGAGAGCAGGATTGATTGATGCTGTAAGTCGTTACATAGAAAAATATTATGTTCCTGAAAAAGACTATAACGTAATGGGTAGGCAGATGGAAACGATTTTTGATATTTCCATCTTGGGAAAAAAGAAACACTTAGAAGAGCCGATGACGGAACAGACCAAAGAGTCTTCTGTGCAGAAAATGAAAGTATTCTCCTCAATGACTGGCAATATTGTAACAGATCATAAGTTGGATGTTTATATGGAGCAGATGGATGATACTTTTTCGCAAAAATTGCTTCATATGATTGATGATCGAGGGATTAAGGATTCAGAAGTATATGCGAAAGCCCATATTGATCGGAGGCATTTTTCTAAGATTCGAAATGATGTTAATTATGTACCAAATAAAAAAACAGTGTTGGCGTTTGCCATTGCCTTGGAACTATCGTTGGATGAGGCAAAGGATTTGTTGGAATGTGCTGGGTTTGCATTATCCAGAAGCTCTAAAATGGATATCATTGTAATGTATTTTTTGCAAAATAAAATATATGATATGTTTGAAATTAACGATGTACTTAATGCTTATGACCAGCCAATTTTTGAGTAAAATACAAAAAAATATCTAAATGTCGCCTGTCATGCGACCCACCCTGCTGCTTCTTTATATATTATGGAGTTATAAACTTAGTGAAGCAAGGAGGGAATGCGTATGAAATCAATCATTAAAAAAGCGTTCATTACTATTTTGGTAGGAGTTCTATTAGTAATTGCAGTTGAACCTCAAATGGTGGAAGCAGCGTCTGAGCATTATGAAAATAATTTTCCTTTGCCGGTAAATTCGTCTACTAGATATGGTGTAACAGTGCTTGGACATTATAGTGGAGGAAGCAGACATTCTACATACTTATATACATATGGTCCATTAAAAGGCCAGACGGAAGATTTAAATATTGTAGTTGATATTGCTGCAGCTAAAGGTATTCCAATTTATGCAGTTGCAAGTGGGACAATATATATTAATGATAAGACTAATGGTAGCGGAAATTATCTTGTAATTGCTCATGATGACGGAACGTATTCCTATTATGGACATATGTTGAATAAGTCTTCATATTCAGTTGGAACCAGAGTGAGTGCCGGGACGATTATTGGTAACGTAGGAATGTCTGGATCGGCAACAGGATATCATCTGCATTTTGAGTGGTCAGGACACGATCCATATTGTGAATACAGTGATTTAGGATATCTATATACGATATCAGGTAGTGGTGCTGCAGTTTTTCCTCATAATCATTCAAGCGTGCCTGCACCTGTTGAATGGTCAAATCTTTCGCATTCAAATGTAACCGAAAATACAGCATTTTTGAGTGTAGATATTTGTAAAATAGGATCGGTATCTAAAGTTGGATATTATCTTGGAACAAGTGAGACTAATATGTCTCAAATTTGTTCATGGTCCGTTGGAAGAAATCTGTCTTATTGCACCTGTCAAATTGGTGGTGAGAGCAATGAATCTAATATTGCTTTGCAGCCTAATACAACTTATTATTACAAGGCGTTTGTAACAGATACATATGGTGTTAATTGGTATAGTGAGACACGTAGTTTTCAAACGTTGTCCAATGATATTTCAACATCAGGAAATGCACAGAATCAGGTGAATGATTTAACTAAGCCTACAGTCAGCAATGTTCAAATTACGGATGTTACATCTGAGGGCTATACGATCTCCTGTATGATTACTGATGATAACGATATCAGTAGTGTGTATTTTCCGACATTTACGGAATTTAATGGATGTGATGATATAGCTGATTCGTGGCCGCAGCAAACGTCACGAGATGGAAACACATATTCTTATCGTGTGCGTTATTCGGATCATAATTATGAGGAAGGGAATTATTGGACCTATATCTATGCATATGACAGCAGTGGAAATTATGCAGTAACATCAATTAAAGTTAATGTAATTCTTCAATATGCAATTTCATTTGACAATGTTGCGGTCTCAAATCTTACTTCGACAACAGCATTTGTAAAGGCGGATGTTACAGCTGATGCAACTCAGCTATCTCAGGTGGGACTTCAATGGGGAACAACACCGGATGTTTCTGATGGAATATTATCATGGGAAGTAGGAAATTATTTGTCTTTTATTTCTGTAATTTTTGATGGAACAGAAGGTCCGGAACTAAATCCCGGAACGACATATTATTATCGGTTTTACGCCTTGAGGAAGGACGGTGTATATGAGTTTGATTTGCTTAGAAGTTTTACAACACCGCGATAATATGAAATAAAATGAGATTATATATCCCCTGTTGCGATAGAACAGGGGATATATGTAGGATAAAAGATACATTTGTTATGTAGAAGTTTTATAAAACTATTATTAGCTGATTTTTCTGTACAGAATAAATGATAAAAAGTGTAGTTTATATATCATTAATAACAATATAGATAAAAGGTGTTAAGGAACAGAAATTATGTATATATGTAGTAACTGTAAGAGGAAAGTGGGAAAAAGTGATCTAATATGTCCTGAATGCAGCCGATTGCTTTATTCATCATATACAATTTATCTGGAAGTATTAAAAACAGCTAATAACATTAGACGTAGAAAAAATATCCAGACTACAATTTGCGGTTTATTTCTTGCTTGTTTTGTAATATTATGTTTTCAGCATATTTACATGTCTATTACAATTTCCCCAATACTCTTGCTTGTTTTTTTATCATTGGTTCTGCTATTAATTACGCTTTACTGCAAAAATAAATTTATTAATAACAATAACGTCTATGACAGTCTGCGATGTAATATAGCATATATTACTGAGACGAATAGTTTTGAAATAAAAAGCAGTAA